>JAZQAE010000126.1:0-3557 GCA_045544995.1 Eubacteriales bacterium | reverse complement strand
CTTTCGAAGAAGCTTCAAGAATGATCGTTGACTACATTGAACTTTATTATAATTCAGAAAGGTTGCATTCAGGTATTGGTTATTACATTCCAAACCATTTTTTCACTCTTTTATCTGTCCACTAATCTTGACAAGTTTCTGAAAATCCGCCTTTTGGCGGATTTCTTCATTTTTTATTCTTTATTCTCTATTCGCCATTCTTTTGTAATATTTTTCTCCCTTTGCATCAAACTATTTGCAAAGGAGGAATTTAATATGAAAAAAATCATTTCAGTTTTATGTGTTTTACTGCTATGTTGCACCCTCTTGAGCGGGTGCAATATGGCGAAGAGCGGGGAGGGAGGCGTTTACTACCTCAACTTCAAGCCGGAGCAGGATGCGGCATGGAAAGCCCTTGCCAAGAAATACACCGACGAGACCGGGGTGAAGGTGACCGTTGTGACCGCCGCCTCGGGACAGTATGAGGATACTCTTTCGGCGGAGATCGTTAAGAGCAAGGCGCCCACCCTCTTTCAGGTCAATGGGCCGGTAGGGCTGGCGTCCTGGAAGGACTACTGCTACGATCTTTCCGGCACAGAGGTGTATAACCACCTCACCGACGAGTCCTTTGCCTTGAAGGACGGCCCTCGTGTATTAGCCATCGCCTACGTTTTAGAGACCTACGGCATCCTCTATAACGAAGATCTCTTGGATCAATACTTTGCGTTGCCGGGTGCCAAGGTCACCTCTCTTGACAAGGTAAATAACTTTACAACCTTTAAGGCCTTGGTAGAGGATATTCAGAGTAAAAAAGACACCCTTGGCATCAAAGGCGCCTTTACTTCTGCCGGAATGGATGCGTCTTCCGACTGGCGGTTCAAGAGCCATCTGGCCAATCTGCCCATCGCTTATGAATATACGGAGCGGATGGTGGAGCAAGCGGAGACCATGGAGGGGCGGTATCTCGACCAATATCGGCAGATCTGGGATCTTTATCTCAATAACGCCACCTGTGCTCCCACCGAGATCGGTGCCCGGACGGGGGATGAGGCGGCCAGTGAATTTATGAACGGTCAGGCAGTCTTTTATCAGAACGGCACCTGGGCATGGAACGAAGAGATGGAAGAAAAGATCGGCGAGGATGACGTGGGAATGCTTCCCATCTATATCGGCGCTCAGGGAGAAGAGGCACAGGGGCTTTGCACCGGCAGTGAAAACTACTGGTGCGTCAATAAAAATGCGTCGGAGGCGGAAATTCAGGCCACGCTGAAGTTTTTGGAGTGGCTGGTGACCAGCGAGACCGGCACCGAAACCCTGGCGGAGGAGATGGGCTTTATGATCCCCTTTGAGGATGCCAAGCCCTCTTCCAATCCCTTGGTTCAAGCGGCAAAGGAAGCCCTGGACGAAGGCAAAAAGCCGGTGGCATGGCATTTTTCCACCATCCCCAGCGACCAATGGAAGAATGATTTAGGCGCAGCGCTCTTGGCTTATGCTCAGGGCGGACAGACAGACGATCTTTGGAAAAAGGTGGAGACTGCCTTCACCGACGGCTGGAAAAAAGAATACGACGCCGCCAACAGAAAGGAAACGTAAATGACCTCAAAAACCCTCAAAAAATGGTTCCCGATCTTTTTGCTTCCCACCCTTTTGGCGTTTATCATGGGGTTTGTGGTCCCTTTTTTGATGGGTCTCTATCTTTCCTTTTGTGAGTACGCCACCATTGAGGCGCCCACCTTTGTGGGGTTTGCAAACTATTTTCGGGTCTTTACGGCTGAGAGCAATTTTTGGTATTCCCTCGGCTTTACCGCTTTGTTTACCTTGGTTTCGGTGGTGCTGATCAATGGTATCGCCTTTGCGGTGGCCTTGGCACTGACCCGGGGGATCCGGGGAACCAACCTCTTTCGGACGGTCTTTTTTATGCCCAATCTCATTGGAGGGATCGTCTTGGGCTATCTTTGGAAGATGATTATCAACTACGGCGTTCTCCTGCCTCTTTTCGGCAAGGATCTCAGCTATAGCGCCACCTACGGCTTTTGGGGATTGGTGGTGGTGCTGGCGTGGCAACAGATCGGGTATATGATGATCCTCTATATCGCAGGGCTTCAGGCGGTGCCGGAGGAATTGACAGAGGCCGCCCGCATGGACGGGGCCGGACGCCTACAGACACTGCGCCACGTCACCCTGCCCATGGTGATGCCCACCGTCACCATCTGTACCTTTTTGACCCTGACCAATTCCTTTAAGCTCTTTGATCAGAACCTGGCGTTGACCGAGGGCAAGCCGGGGAGACTGACGGAGATGTTGGCCATGACCATCCGCAGCACCTACGGCACTACCCCCAAAGCCCACGGAACCGCTCAGGCCATGGCGGTGATCTTCTTTCTCATCGTGGCGATTTTGGCACTGTTGCAACTGCGCAGTACCCGGGAAAAGGAGGTGCGGTGATGCGACGGGGCAATACCGCCCTCACCGTCCTTTTTTCGGCGGTGTCGGCACTCTATATTTTTCCGTTGATTCTCCTATTGATAAATTCCTTTAAGACCAAAGGTGCCATTACAGAACAATTGTTCCGCCTTCCGGGCAAAGGCACCTTTGCCGGTCTTGGCAACTACCTGCGAGGGATCGCCTCCATCGACTTCTTTCGGTCGGTGGGGTATAGCCTTTTGGTGACCGTCCTTTCGGTGGGGTTGATCTTGCTTTGTACGTCCATGACTGCGTGGTATCTCATCCGGGTAGGGGGGAAGTTCTGCCGGGCACTCTATCTCCTCTTCGTCTTTTCTATGGCGGTGCCCTTTCAGATGGTGATGTTCACCCTGCCCTATATCGCCGATCGGTTGGGGCTCACCACCCCTTGGTCTATCCCCTTGGTGTATCTGGGGTTTGGCGCCGGACTATCGGTGTTTATCTTCTCCGGCTTCGTGAAATCCATCCCCCTCTCCATCGAGGAGGCCGCCATGATGGACGGCTGTTCCCCCTTGGCCACCTTCTTTCGGGTGGTGCTTCCGGTAATGAAGCCCACCTATATCTCGGTGGCCATCCTCCAGACCATGTGGATCTGGAACGACTACCTCCTGCCCACCTTGGTGCTGGATAAGACCCGGGGCTTTTTCACCATCCCCATGGCCATCCAGTCCGCCATGACCGATAGCTACGGCACCGTGGACTACGGCGCATTTATGGCACTATTGGTGCTGGCCATTCTGCCGATTATCATCTTTTATGCAGTCTGTCAAAAGGAGATCATTAAGGGCGTGGTATCGGGTGCCGTGAAAGGGTAAGACCGCCGAAAATGGCACATTTCCCATCGCTTTCACCGCTCAGCGTATCGACATACGCTTTCAGGATGAAATCGATGAGAACTGCACTCATTTTGGGCGGTCTCGAATGAGAGGGAAAATGGCACCTACTTTCAAAAGAATAATGAATAGAGAATAAATGAAAGTTGTACAGTAAAAGTGGACACAACGAAGAGTGAATGGTAAAATACATTCAGAGAGGTGTTCACGATGAAACGAACTTTCAGCAAAGAATTTAAAATCAAGGCGTGTGAATTGATCATAAAAGACGGGATCAAGCAC
>JAZQAE010000125.1:0-9665 GCA_045544995.1 Eubacteriales bacterium | reverse complement strand
CTTTCAATCTTATTTCCCTTCTTTACTTGATCTTAAAGCCCTTCAAAAAGCACCAATAGCCGATATGAAACAAAGAACGGAAGACGCTGAGATGCTCGATCTCCCGATAGAGGATCCAATGGTACTTGATGACTGCAAATTTATTGCTGGAAATAGAATTCTTGCGGATACGGTAACGCATCAATACGTCTGGCATTCCCCAAATATATTTTTCCTTTTTCAGCATGGTCAGCCAAAGGGCGTCGTCGTTACGCTTGCGGATATTGGGAACTTCAAATTTACCCATCTTCTCCACGTTGTACATCACCGAAGAATTCCCCACCGGGCAGTCTAAAAGAAGGCGGTTATAGTCCGTCTTTTTCACCGTCTTGATAATACGGCCCAGGCTGTTGGTCTCCTCGTCGATCTGCTCATAGGCGGTGCAGGTGAAGGCATAGTCGTTCTCCTGCATAAACTTCAGCTGTTTTTCCAGCTTGTCCGGCATCCAGAGATCGTCGCTATCGCAAAAGGCCATATATTCGCCTTCCGCCCGTCTCATCGACTCTGTCCGTGCAACGGCGGCACCGGAATTCGTCTCTAAGCAAAAATAATGAATACGGGGATCCTTTTCCGCCATAGCGGCGACGATCGCTTCGGTATCATCCTTGGAGCAGTCGTCCACGATCTCGATCTCCCAATTTTCATAGGTCTGTGCTTGAATGGATTCGATGGTCTCTTGGATAAACCGCCCACAATTATACGTGGGCATGATAATGGAAACCAATCCTTTTTTCATTTTATATTCCCTCCGATTTTCGGCTCTATATATTTATACTGTATCATCTTAATTATACACATCCCTACTATTAAAATCAACCTTTATTTTTCTCCCCCTGCTTTTGGTACTTTTTGGGGGACGTTCCATACTTCTGCTTAAATGCAGAACTAAAATAGGAAACCGAGGCATATCCCACCATCCCGCCGATCTCCTCCACCGAGTGTCGGTTTCCCAAAAGCAGTTCCGCCGCATGCTGTAAACGGATCTGGTTGCGGTATTCAATGGGCGTACTCCCTACGATCTTTTCAAACACTCGAAGAAAATGATATTTACTCATGGCGCACATCTTGGCATAATCCTCTAAAGAAAGATCGCTTTGATAGGATTTATTCATATGCTGGACGGTACGGGCGATCTGCTCAAAATGTTCCCGTTCCGGATGGTTGGCACATAAGATGCCTCGTTCCAACGCCGTCAAAAGATAGAGCAGTTTATAAACACAAAGTTTTTCATAAAAGGGCTGTTTACTTAAAGTTTCCTCAATAATATCTTCAAAAAGATCACAGACCTGACGGCTGACGGGTGCCTCATAAACCTTAGAGGTGCAAAAAGAAAACTCTTCCGGCAGGTGTTCGCATTGAAAATGAACGTAGTAAAATTCCGCCGTTTTACTGCCGGTATGGATATGGCGCTGAGGCTCCCCGGGTGCAAACAGGATAAAAGACCCGGCTCCGCCGGTTACCGTACGATCTAAAAAGAAGGTCTCCTCCCCCTCTGCCACGTAGAAGAGAAGCCAATCCTCCCGCCCCTTCGGACGGTCGATCTCCCGGCCGGGTTTAGCAAAAATATGACCGCAACTGACAAATTGCATCCCTGCCACCGTTTCTTTTTGTTCTGCATAAGCATTGAAAATCATCTTATCACCGCAATTTTTCTAAAATTTTTCGCAATAAATGCCCTTGATTTTCAATAATTATAGCATTAAAATAAAAATATGTAAAGCAAAAAGGAGCGAGCACGATGCCAATAAGAGAAGAATCTTTCCGAATCGGGTGTGGCAGATATCTGCAAAAACCCGGCCTGATAAAGACCGTGGGAGAGGAAGTCCTGCGGTTCGGAAAAGCCCCCTTGATCGTGGGCGGAAAAACCGCCTTATCTATCACCCGAAAAACCATCGAGGAAAGTGTCGCACAGCACTGCGACTGCTACGAGGTCATCGAGCATCGAGGAAGCTGTAACGAAGAGCGGGCAAAAGAATTGGCCGATCTTACGAAAGAAAAGGGCTACGACGTCATCGTGGGCGTGGGAGGCGGTGTCCTGATGGACTTTGCCAAGCTGATTGCCTTTTTTGCAAATCTGCCCGTTATTAATATCCCCACCTCCTCCGCCACCTGTGCGGCTTATACGCCTTTGAGCGTTTGCTATACTCCCGACGGACGCACCGTCGGCACCCGGCATTTTGAGCATGAAGTCTCCGCCGTTCTGGTAGATACCGCCGTTTTGGCCACGCAACCCACCCGCCTGCTGCTGGCCGGTCTCTTTGATGCCTTGGCTAAGTTTTTAGAGATCAAACAGCGATTTGACGAAAACGAAAACTATCCCTTAGGGTTAGACTGGGCGTTTTTGATGGCCCGGCGTTCATTTGAACAGTTGGTCAAAGACACCCCCGTCTGCCTGAACGATCTGAAAGCGGGAACCATCACCGATACGGTGGAGCGTTTTATCTTCACCGCCATCGCCGTCACCGGCGTTATCAGCGGAATTGCCCGTGGCTCCAATCAGACCGCTCTGGCTCATAAATTTTACGAAGGCACCCGTGCCATGTACTTTGAACCCACCAGAACTTATCTGCACGGCGAGATCGTGGGTGTGGGACTGCTTTTGCAGAACTTTTTCAACGGAGAGACCGAGAAGAATGACTTCCTGATCTCCACCATGAACGCATACCATATGCCCTCCTCCCCCCAGGAGATCGGGCTGGAGAGTACCACGGAAGTACTGAACGCTTACTATGAAAAACTCAAGGCGGGCAGCGCCATTGACGAGACCTGTGAGGATGAGCTGGTCCGTCTGCAAGCCGGATTGAACTACCTTTTCAAAAGGGGGAACTGAACCGTGGATCTAATTATTATTGCCGGTATGCCGGCCTCCGGAAAAAGCACCATCGCCAAAAAGATCGGGGTGGCTTTCGGCTATCCGATCTTAGAAAAAGACGAGATCAAGGAAGAACTTTTTGACGTCTTTGGGTATGAAAACCGGGAGGAAAAACGACGGTTGGACGTGGCCGCCAACGCCGTCTTGGTGCGGTGTGCCGAATCTATCCTGAAAAGCGGAACCTCCCTCATCCTGGTCAATAACTTCCCCAAAGAAAAGTCCGCCGAAGTACAAGAAATGATCCGCCGTTGCGGTTGTCGGTGCGTCACCCTCTTCTTGGACGGAGACCACGAAGTATTCTATCACCGCTACGTAGAACGGGATCTTCACCACGCACGGCATATGGGCCACCGCTTTATTCTCCACTATCCTCTCAAAGAGGGAGACGATCCCGATCGGTCCATGACCCGGGAGGATTTCCGGGAGATCTTTGAAAAGCAAGGGATGGCGGAGTTCCGGATCGAGGGGCCTCGCATTCCGGTGGACGCCACCTATCCCGAAACGGTGAACGTGGATGAGTTGATCCGCCAAATCCGTACCAAATTGGAGGAATGCTAAGATGAAACGAACCGTAACGTTACAAACCGAAATTGCCGTCATCGGCGCCGGCCCGGCCGGCCTTTCTGCCGCCCTCACCGCCGCCCGGATGGGGAAACGGGTCCTTCTCTTGGAGAAGAACGGCTACCTTGGCGGAAACGCCACCTTGGGACTGCCCCTTCTCGGCTTTTTAGATCTGAAAGGACGGCGGATCGTGGGCGGAATTGCCCAGGAATACGTTCGCCGTCTCACCGAACGGGGACAAGCCTTTGGCCATCGAACCTGTCCCAAACATAATTCTGTTACCAATATTGATCCCGAGGGCTTTAAGATTTTAGCCATCGAACTCTGCCGGGAAGCAGGCGTGGAGATCCTTCTCCATCTGGAAGCCTGCGGCGTGGAAAAAGAAGGAGAGCGCATTAAACGGGTGCTCTTCTACGGAAAAGGAACGGAGATCGCCGTAGAAGCCGATCTTTTCATCGACTGTACCGGTGACGGCGACGTAGCCTATCTTGCAGACTGTTCCTATGAGTCAGGTCAGCCGGGAACCGGCGTGCTCCAGCCTCCCACTGTGATGTATACCCTGGAGCAGGTGGACACCGCCAAACTCTTCGACTATATCGAAGCCCATCCGGATGAGATGACCTACAGCGCTACCATTGACCACCGCCCCGGTTATGATGCGGACTATTTCCGTGCCAGTCCAAACCACGTCTTTGTGGGTCTCAGCAAGATCTTTGCCCGGCTCCGGGAAGAGGGCAACTGCCCTGTCGAACGGAATACCTTGATTTATATTAAGAGCGTCAATCCCGGCGAAGTCTACGTCAACAGCACCCGCCTTTTAAATACCGATGCCACCGACCTCTTTGACCTGACCAAAGCAGAGCTGGACGGCCAGTTACAGGCGGCGGCATTGACCAAGGTTCTGAGAGAAAACGTTCCGGGCTTTGAAAATGCCTTTATCTCTTCCATCGCCCCCACCCTGGGCGTTCGGGAGACCCGACGGTTCAAAGGCATCAAGGAACTTACCGGGCAGATGCTTCTGGACGGTGAGATTCCCGACGACACCATCGCCTTGGGCGGATATAAAATCGACATTCATTCCGGCACCGACCGCAACACCGTCTTCAAAACGGTGGAGGAGCCCTTCGGCATCCCCTATGGTACGCTGGTCAGTGCTGAAGTTTCTAACTTGATGTTTGCCGGGCGTTGTGCCTCTATGGATGCGGCGGCTTTGGCGGCAGCCCGGGTCATGCCTCAATGTATGTCCATGGGACAAGCGGCCGGTATTGCGGCAGTCCTTTCTTTAGACGAAGGCTGTACCCCTGCCGAAGTGGACGTTCAAAAATTGCGTGAGATCCTCTTCCGGCAGGACGCCGTCCTGACCATGGAGCAGGTCAACACCATTCCCGTCAATGAATAGAAAGGAGAAACCATTATGCAGACCACCATTCAAATGATCAAAGACCATAAAATCATCGTCATCGTCCGGGGTGTAGCCAAAGAAAAGATTCTCCCCTTGGCCGAAGCCATGTATCAAGGGGGAATTCGCCTGGTCGAATGTACCTACGATGCCTCCGGAAAAATCCCTGATGAGGAGATTGCAGAAAACATCCGGATGCTGGCGGCGCATTTTGAAGGGAAAATGGCAGTCGGCGCCGGAACCGTCCTCACCGAAAAGCAGGTGGAACTGACCAAAAAGGCCGGCGGTAAATTCATCATCTCCCCGGATACCAATCCCGAACTGATCGCCTTTACCAAAAAATGCGGTCTGGTCTCCATCCCCGGTGCTCTGACCCCCACAGAGGTAGCTGCCGCCCATCGGGCCGGGGCCGATTTCGTGAAACTCTTCCCTGTCAATCTGTATGGACCGAAGTATATCAAGGATCTCAAAGCCCCCCTCTCCCATATCAACGTATTGGCTGTCGGTGGGATCACGGTAGATAACATCAACGAATACCTGGCCGCCGGTGCCTCCGGTGTTGGCGTGGGAAGCGGAATCGTCTGCAAAAAGATGATCGACGAAAACAACTTCGACGGGATCGTCGGATTGGCAGAAAATTATACCAAACAGCTCTAAAATACAAAAAACGGAGTGGAAATTTCCACTCTGTTTTTTATTTCAGCAATCCTTCAATTCTTTTCGGAAAATCCCGATAATCATCAATGGTGATATACGGAAAATCGGACTGATAAACCGCCTCATCGTTTCCGCCCCGACCGTAATCATCGCCGATATAAAGGACCTCTTGATGGTCGTATCCGTTTTCTTTGCAATAACGATCTAATGCATAGTATTTATTATACGGTTTAGGCGCCATATCAAAGGAAGACGATCCACCTACGAAGACGCAGTAATCCGAAAAGGTTTCCACCACCTCGTCGTAGATCTTTCTCCGCTTGGATCGATCCGGATCAAAGGCTAACTTCTCCTCTTGCTTCGCTTTTGTACCCAGAATCGGAAATGTGACACACCCCGAGGGATGAAATTCCACCGATTCTCCTATGAAGGATCCAAATCCGTATTTTTGACGCAAAGCGGAGATCTTTTCTGCAACTGTCTCTTTATCGCAGGCCAACACATCATCCCGCACCATATCAATTCCTCGAGTCTCGGCATTATAAACGCCGTATTGCATCCCGTAATTTCCAATAATATCAAGCGGAAATTCTTCCAACTGATGGAAGATCCGTTGCACCTGTCCGGCGCCTACCATTAACAGCTTATACTTTTGGGAAAGAGCTGTCAAAACCGCTCTTTGCCGTTGGCTTAACGGAGTCTTATGTTGCGTCAAGGTGCCATCCAGGTCCATGGCAATCACTTTGATCTTGTCATACATCAACCTTTTCTCCCAACAAATCGTAATACAACCAAAGAACGGTGTAACGGTCTTTCAGATCCTTGGCATACAGAACCGCATCCTGTCTTCTTTGCTCGTTATACAGATCATAAAAATCATGCATATGAAGTTCTGCCAATTCCAGCATCTCTTCAATTTCTTTTGCCGTGGGGCATTGCAATAAAACTTCTTTGATCTCTTTTTCTTTTTCAAGATAGAGAGCAGACCGGTCTTTTTTATAATTGCCCACTTTCTCCTGCAATTCCATGCAGCCCTCTGCCACGGTAGCATAGACCCGTCTCATGGTTTGACGGTACGCCGTCTCATCAAGTCGGAATCTCTTCTTCCCGAAAGAGGCAGCCAACAGTTTTTCACGCAATTTTGCGGTAATCACCGTAGAATACGCCACGTCGATACCATGGGGGAAATAATCGGCACCATGAACGAGCCCCGTAATCTCAAAGAAATGAGAAAGATGATGCTCGCTCCCCGACGCCGGACGGGAAGAACCGGCAAAACTCATCATAATGCCGATGATCACCAAGGCTTCCATCAGCGTCTTGGCGCTTTGTTCCTCTCTTTTTAAAATACCGTCTGCCAGATCAATGGTACGGGTGGTCTGCTCGAAGGTCACATCGTAAATATACTGGCAAAAATACTCTCCGTTCACCAGATGGCTGAGTTTCCAATCGTTCAGCGCAGAGAATTTTCCGATGATATCGCCATAGCCTGCCTTAAGCATCTCCATCGGCGCCTTTGCCAAGACCTCGGTATCGGCAAGGATCGCCAAGGGCAGTCCGGCAGGGTAGGTCACCTTCATACCGTCGGTAATCATGGCCGCACCGTTGGAGGCGTAGCCGTCCATGGAGGGCGCCGTCGCCACGACGATATAGGGGATTTGATGATAAAACGAAACGTATTTACAAAGATCCTGGATAACGCCGGAACCGATCCCCACGATCAGCTCCCGACCCGAAAGAACATCTTGCACCGCTTGGATTGCACGCTCGTTGGGCACCAGTATCTCGCTCCCGGGAAAAAGCACCTTTTCCAGGTCTTTCTCCCGCAATGCATCCACCGTCTGTGCGCCAGCGGCGGCAAAGGTATTCTCGTCTGCGACAATTAAGATCTTGCTATAGTCTTTGCAAAGTTCCTTGAGTCGTGTAGCGGCGTTTCTTTCGATATATACCGATTGAATTTCGCAGGTATGCACCTTTCCGCAGGCGCACGGCACACCCTGAAGCAACTGATTGATTTCCAAATGAAGTTCTCCTTTACATTTCAAGATAAAACAGTTATAATATATCCGTCAGAATAAATCAACATTTTACCAAGAATATGCACGAAAGATGATGCTTTTAACAATTATATTTTCAAATCAATCAACATTGGTCAAAAAGAGGATTTCATATGCTGAATAAAGAACGGGAACAAGAAATATTAAGCCTCCTGGGAAGCCGGAACGGTTTTGTGACAGTCAAGGAACTCTGCGATCGCTTATTCGCCAGCGAATCCAGCGTCCGCAGAGACCTCAAGGAATTAGAAAAGAACGGGCTGATCAAAAGAAGCTACGGCGGAGCAACCCTTGCTAAAAACTTTTCCAACATCGTCACCTTTAATCACCGCACCCGGCAAAATGCCGCCGCCAAAAAAGAGATCGCCCAAAAAGCCGCATCCCTTGTTCATGACGGCGCTATCCTCTTCCTGGATCAATCGTCCACCGCCTTTTATCTCGCCAACGAGCTCATGAACCGCACTGCCCTCACCGTTGTGACTAATAACATCGAGATCATGATGCTGCTCTCCAATTCCGGCATCAAGCTCCTCTCATCCGGCGGTTTTCTGAGTGATGAAAACCGCAACTGCCTGATCGGCGGCGATGCCCAAAAGACCTTTGAGCAGATCAACGCCGACATCACCTTCTTCTCCGTCAAAGGACTGGCGGAGGATGGGACGGTCACCGACTGTTCCAGGGAGGAAGTGATCGTTCGGAACGCCATGCTTCAAAATGCGTCAAAAAAAGTCCTGCTGTGTGACAGTTCCAAATTCAACCGCAAGGCGCCCTATCTGCAATGCCATCTAAAGGAGATAGACTGCCTCATCAGCGAAGAAAACCGAGCCAGGCAGTTTTCGAAGTATCAAGAACATATCCAGTTGTTATAAGGAGTATGAAAAATGTATACAAAACATCAATGGAAAGCCGACGTTTATTATAATTTTGGGTACGCTCAATACTTACCTAAAGACTACAACGAAACCAAAAAATATCCCATTGTTTTCTTTCTCCACGGGGCCGGAGAACGGGGAGATGATCCGGATCTTGCCTGCAGGCACGGCTACATGAAGCACGTCCGGGAAAGCGGTAAGGACTATCCGTTTATCATTATTGCCCCTCAGTGCCCTGCCAAAAAATACTGGGGATGCTATACGGAATCTCTCCTCGCATTTATGGATGAGATCTGCCATACATTATCCGTCGATTTGGAGCGTGTCTATCTCACCGGCCTGAGCATGGGCGGTACGGGAACCTGGATGCTGGCCATGGCAGACCCCGAGCGGTTCGCCGCCATCGCCCCCGTTTGCGGCAGCGGAATTTATTGGAATACCGGGTACGTGGCCAATCTGCCCATTATGATGTATCACGGCGACTGCGATGAGACGGTTCCCATTCAGGATAGTATTGCCATGCTGAAATCTATTAATAAACGGGGCGGAAATGCGCAGATTAAGATCTGCTACGGCGTCAATCATAATGCCTGGGATACCGCCTACGCCGGCGACGAGCTGGCCGATTGGTTGCTCAGCCATAAAAAAGCCAAAGAGCCGTTCCGGGTTTTGCCTAAAAAATAAAAGGAGCTGCACCGATGATCCCAAGAGATCGCATTCTGAACAAATTAGATTTATTGCTGAAAAGTAACGATTATACCGAAGCCAAGCGGTTGCTGGAATACTGGCTTTCCGAGGCGGAATATACCGGAGACCCTCACGGCGTTTTACTGCTAAGAAACGAATTGATGGGTCTCTGCCGGAAGCTTGGCGAAAAGGATTTAGCGTTAAATCACGCGCACGAAGCCCTGAATCAGGTACAAAAAATGAAGATCGAATACGACGTGGGCGCCGCCACCACCTATCTCAACAGCGCTACCGTCTTCAAGGCCTTCGGGATGCCCCAAGAGTCCATTGAACTCTTCCAAAAGGCGCGCGCCATCTATGAATGGGAGTTATCTCCTTCGGACGATCGGCTGGCCGGTCTTTATAACAACATGGGCTTGACTTTGGTGGATCTGAAAGACTTCCGTCAGGCGGAAGAGCTCTATCAAAAAGCCCTTGCCATACTGGAGCCGTTACCGGAAAAAGAGCCGGAGCAGGCCATCACC
>JAZQAE010000124.1:0-10144 GCA_045544995.1 Eubacteriales bacterium | reverse complement strand
TGCCGTCGTTGAAGATCTCGCCCTCCTGCACTTCATGGAATTTGATGGGGAGGAAGCCGGATTCCGGCGTTGCACCGTTGCACAAGCGCCAGGCTTTCAGCGCATCAATGATGGGGTCGATGGGACCGGGCAGGAAAATATCGGGATCGGCAAGCTTGCCATAGGGGCTATGTAACCGCAGGTAGTAAGAAGGCAGACCGTCGGTATGATCCCGATGCATATGAGTCACGAACAAAGCGTTGATCTCTGCAATATTGATGTTACGGTTGGCCAACTGTTCAATGAGAATGGTGCCGATATCAATGATATACTTCTTCTCCCCGATCTCAATAAGGGTGCAGGAACACTTCATATTCGGACCGGGAGAACCGGAGGAAGAACCAAAAAACGTGATACGCATAGAAAGCACTCCTTAATCGAATTTTCTTTATGATAGCACTTTTGTAGATGTTTTGCAATCTTTATTTAGATAGAAATAACAGAAAGACCTTTTTGTTTAGCCAATTCTGTGAACTTTACCGCTCCCCCGTATGATTTATAGGTATAGGAAATTACAAAATCACTATTCTGGATCATCCAGCGGTTGCGCCGGTCAATAGCAAAGCGTAAAAGCCCGATTTCCTGTCCTTCCGGCAACAGCGTCGGAACGCCGTCCGGACACTCATGCCGACCCGGTTCCGGGGGATATGCCAATACCACCTCATAACAAATGGGATATTGTTCAGCCAATTCCTTTAAAACGCTTTGCACCATTCCGTCAAAACGCCCTTGCGCACCCACGTAGAACTGTAACACTTCTTCTTTTTCAATTAAATTGATGATGGCTTGCCGTAATGTCGGCTTGATCTCGTCTGTTGCATCCCGGTGACCGAAAAATGTACATGTTTTCATAAAAATACCTCAAAAGAGTTGATAGAGAAAGTGTAACGAAAAAAATTGGTTTTGTCAACTCAATTGAGGTAACAAATTTAACTCAAAATGGGTAAAATTTTATTACTTGATTGAGTTAGGGGTGAGTTGATGGTTATTGGAGAGGCGGTTCGGCTTCGGATTTTAGAATTGTGTAAAAAGAGAGACATTACTGTCAATAAGTTGGCCATCATTTGCGGAATTACACAGTCAACGCTCAGTAATATCGTTGGAGGAAGAAATAAAAGTACAACGGTATCAACAATTCAAAAGATTTGTGATGGATTAGAAATAACGATTGAGGAATTTTTTCACTCGGAGTTATTTCGGGATATAGAACAAGAAATTAAATAGGGCTGTAGTTATTTACAGCCCTATTTTTTAATAATTCTCGTTTTGGAGCATGAAATAGTCTTGGGGCTTTTTGCAGACGGGGCAACGCTGAGGAGCCGAGGTGCCTTCATGGATATGACCGCAATTTCGGCAGATCCAGATGACTGTCTCTCCTCGCTCGAAGACCAAATTATCGTCGATGTTGCCCTTGAGTTTCATAAAGCGCTCTTCGTGCTCTTTTTCGATGGCCGCCACCGCATCAAAGAGGTAGGCGATCTCGGTGAACCCCTCTTCCCTGGCTTCCTTTGCAAAGGTGGGATACATTTCAGACCATTCGTAGTTTTCGCCCTTGGCGGCATCCTCCAGATTGAGATTGGTAGCGGCGGCACCGCCGGAGAGCAGATTATACCAGATCTCGGCGTGTTCCTTTTCATTGTTTGCCGTTTCCTCAAAAAAAGCGCCGATCTGTTGATATCCGTCCTGCTTGGCCTTGGCGGCGTAGTAGGTATACTTGTTTCGTGCCTGGGATTCCCCGGCAAAAGCGGCCATCAGATTGGCTTCCGTCTTACTTCCTTTTAATTGCATAAAAAACACTCCCTTCGTCAATAGTTTGCGAAGGGAGTGTTTGTTTATTCTTTAATAGTAAAGATTTCTTGCGGCAATGAGACCGTTCAAGCGGTTGCGGATCTTTTCATACGCAGCGTTCATATCGATGGTAGAATCGGTCAGGCCGGCCAGATAAGGTTCGGCGGTCTCCCGGAGTTCCGGTGCATCCAGAATGAGGACGCCCTGCGTCTCGGCAAAATCGCAATACGCCTGATAGTCTTCGCCTTTGATGCCGAGGGTCTGCAAAAATCCTGCCCGGACTTCCGTATAACGATTACACCACAGTTCGGCAAAGGTCAAGGCAGCCCGCAAGGACTCTTGGTCTTCTTCATACTTAGGAAGCGCCAGGAAGGTGCCGGTAAAGGTGACCGTTCCGGCGGTTTCTTCCTTCAAAGAAGGCAGGGGCAGATATTGCACCGTCTTTCCTTCTGCCGGAGCAGGGGCTGCGGTATAGGTGAAGAGGGTGGTCTCCTCCTGCATTTCTTCGGTAGTGCGGGGAAGCTGAAGAGTGTTCAGATCCAACTCTTTGATGGCCGTCCAGACTTCCCGGGTAACCCCGGCGTTGAGGTTGCTGTCCAATTTGCCTTTGGCGAGGGTGAGGGGACTGCGGCCGCTCAAGGTGGCCCAGGGTAAGGGATCCGCCATGTTCAGCCGTTGCGCCGACTGGCTTCCTTCGCAAAGGGTCTTGAACGCTTCGACCGTCCACTTTTTCTCGGCATTTAAGGCTTGGAGATCGGTCTCTTCCGGCAAAGCGGAGGGATCGTACCACAAACTCTCAATATTTCCCACGGGGGCAAACAATTTGTAATCACTTTGCTCTAAAACGGCCTTACTGATACCGAAAGAGGAGACGTCCTTTTCAATCAACTGCTCGGCAGACGTGGCCAAAGTCAAGCCGTTGCCCAGTTCTGAGGCAAGCATTTGAATCAGGCTCAGCTTCTGGCCGGAAAAGAGGGCGACTCGCTGGGCTTTGAGGGAAACGGCATTGCTTTTGACGTGACGTTTTAAGAGAAATCCGTTCTCTTTTGCCAGTTGATCCATCCATTCCCATTCATTGATGCGCTTATTGTTTTTGTCGGTGTATTCAAAGGCGGTTTGATCGTCTGCGGTATAGATGGTGATGGTGCGGTTCTTCAAGGCAGAAACCGTCGTTCCCGGCTTGATCATTCCGCTGGGATTTAAAGTACCGGCAATTTCCATAGAGGGGGTAAAGCCTTCGATGGCCAAGGGGTTTTGCGGAGCGGTCGGAACGGTCTCTTTTGGCTGTTCTTCTTCCTCTTTTTCCTCTTCGGCGGGCTCTTCCGGTTGCTCTTCTTCCGTTTTTTCAGACTCTTCCGGTTGCTTTTCTTCTGTTTCTTCTTTGGTTTCCGGTTGATCTTCTGCGGGTTCGGACTCTTCCGGCAGCTTTTCTTCCGTCTCTTCGGCGGGTTCTTCTTTGGTTTCCGGCTGATTGCCCGTTTCTTGTTCCGTTTCTGCTCCCTGTTCGCTGGGATCGATGATCTCCACAGGGTATTTGATGTTGTCCGGCTTGCAGGCGGTGACACTGAATGCCATTGCCAGGCAAAGCAGGAGGGCTAAAATTCGTTTCATCGAAAGTCTGTCCTTTCTCGGCTTATTTGAGCGCCGTATAAGCATTGACCGCTAAGCGGTCGCACCGTTCGTTATAGGGGTGGCCGGCATGGCCCTTGACCCACTGGACGGTTACGTCGTGACGACGGAGCTGGGTTAAGATTCTTTCCCAAAGGTCTACGTTCAGCGCAGGCTTTTTATCGGCTTTGCGCCAACCGTTTTGTTCCCAGCCAAAGACCCAACCTTGGTTGATGCTTTCGCAAAGATAACGAGAATCGCTGACCAGCGTGACCCGACAAGGTTCTTTTAGTTGCTCCAGTCCCATGATGGCGGCCAGAAGCTCCATGCGGTTGTTGG
The DNA here is from genome assembly GCA_045544995.1 of Eubacteriales bacterium. Lineage (GTDB taxonomy): Bacteria > Bacillota > Clostridia > Oscillospirales > QAKW01 > QAKW01. The sequence continues at coordinate 6,370 of JAZQAE010000124.1, read as the reverse complement.
TGGTCTGTTCTTCTCCGCCGGAAAGCTCTTTTTCACGGCCTTGATAGACCAAAACGGTTCCCCAACCGCCGGGGCCGGGGTTTCCGCTGCAAGCACCGTCGGAATAGATGGTTACTTCCTTCATATCAGAGCCCCAATCTTTTTTTCAGGAGATCGTAATGCTCTTTTGCAGGCGGAGAGAGCTTGTCCGGATCAATGGCGTGCATGATATTCCGTGCCTCTGTCCAGTTGTTCTCGATATAAGCGCTTTGTGCGGCGGTGAGATAACCGTCCTGCTCCACCATGTCTCCCATTCCCTCTAAAAGGGCGTTGGCATTTTCTGCGTCTTCGGAAAGGAGCTGGTTCTGCTCTTTGAGCGCAGAGTTTTCTGCTTTGAGAGCGGTATTTTCGTCCTTAATGTTTTGCAAAGAGGATTGGCTGGTGTTTAGGTTTGCATTGTTCTCGGCCATCTCCTGATGGATCCGGGAGGTGATGACGTAACTACCGCCAATGAGACCGCTGATGACCACCACAAAGACGATGGTGTAGATCACCAGAAACTTAATGTCTTTTTTCTTTTCGGCAGACTCTTCCTTTTTGCTCTTTTTCGCCTTTTTCTTTTCTTTTTTAGCTTTTTTATCTGTTTTTTTCTCGATAACAGGCTCTTTTTCTTGAATTATCTCTTCTTTATCCGGTTTTTCTTCGATTTGCTCTTGTTTTGCGTCGTTTTCTTTCGGTTCTTCTGCCGGCTTTTCGTCTTCTTTGGGTTTTTCCTGCGTGTCAAGACCGGCGGCGTCCCAAAGCTCGTCTAATAAAGATCTTTCTTCCTTGCTCATCTTTCGGACACTCCTTCTAGGATCTCAATGATTTTTTCCAGTTCCTCCACAGAATGATACTGGATCTCCACCCGACCTTTGTTGCCGGGCTTATGATGAATGACCACCTTATTTCCCACACGGGAAGAGGCTCTGGTCTCCAATTCTTTGAGAGCCTGAGCCACGGCGGGATCCGTCAAAATGGTAGCACGGGGTTCTTTCTTTGTTTTTTTCACCAGATCCTCTGCCTGGCGGACGCTCAATCCCTCGGTGATGATCCGATTGGCCAAAGCCAACTGGGTGTCTGCATCTTCCAGACTCAGCAGGGTTCTGGCGTGACCGGCAGAAAGTTCTCCGGTCTTGATGAAGTCAAGGATCTGCTCCGGCAAAGAAAGCAAACGAAGCATATTGGCTACGGCAGAGCGGGATTTGCTCACAGTCTCTGCGATCTTTTCCTGGGTCATATGGTAAACGTCCATCAGATTGCGATAACCCAAGGCTTCTTCAATGGGGTTCAGGTCTTCACGCTGCAGGTTTTCAATCAAACTGATCTCGCTGATCTCCTGCGGAGTGTATTCCCGGATGAGCACCGGTACTTCTTCCAATCCTGCCATTCTGCAGGCTCTCCAACGGCGTTCGCCGGCAATGATGCGGTACCGCTCTCCGTCGATGGGGGTCACAATGATAGGCTGGATCAAGCCGTGGGTCTTGATGGAGGCGGAAAGTTGCTCCATGGCTTCTTCTTCAAAGTGCTTTCGGGGCTGATTTTTATCCGGCTCGATCTGAGAAAGACGCAGGACGGTATCGGCCTTTTGCGTCTCTTCCAATTCGACGGTATTGTCTTCAAACAGGGCGTCTAAACCCTTTCCTAATCCCTTTTTCTTCATTTTTGTTCCTCATTTCTCTGCAAAAATTCCCGGGTCATCTCTCGATAGGCCAGGGCGCCTTTGGAGTAGCGGTCATAGATCTGTACCGGAACACCGTGACTGGGTGCTTCGGAAAGCCGAACGTTCCGGCTGATGGCCGTCTTATATACCTTATTGCCAAAATATTTCTTGATTTCATTGGCAACCTGCAAGGTCACGTTCAAACGTCCGTCGTACATGGTTAAGAGGACGCCCTCAATATAAAGGGCGGGATTATAGCGGTTTTTCACCAATTTGATGGTGTTGACCAACTGAGAAACGCCTTCCAGCGCCAGATATTCCGGTTGCAAGGGAATGATCACGCTATTGGATGCGTTTAAAGCGTTCAGAGTCAGGAGTGAAAGAGACGGCGGGCAGTCGATAATAATATAATCGTAGAGATGGCGGATTTTATTGAGTGCCGCTTTTAAAAGACCTTCCCGATTGTCCATACTGACTATTTCGATCTCTGCGCCGGCCAGACTCATATTGGTGGGAAGCACGTCCACACCCGGATATTTGGTTTTCATGATGGCATTGCGGACTTCACATTCTCCGATGAGAACCTCGTAGACCGATTGCTCAATATTTCGCTTGTTGATGCCAAAACTGCTGGTTCCGTTAGCCTGGGGGTCGATGTCCACAAAGAGGGTCTTCTTCCCTTCTTCCGCCAGCTGGTAGGTCAGACTGACGGCGGTGGTTGTCTTGCCGACGCCGCCTTTTTGATTGGTGATGGAAACGATTTTTCCCACGATTTTATCTTCTTTCTTTTAAACTTTTTAAATATTGTATCATAGTATCACGCAAAATGAAAGAGATTTTACAAAAATTAATGTTTCACGTGAAACATTTGTGCCTGTTCTCCCTTTATTGTTTCACGTGAAACATTTTTTATCCAAAAAACAGAACAGAGAATGTACCGGGGAAAGTACACTCTCTGTTCTGCATATAGGGGATTAGGATGTTTTGGGTATGCGAATAATATATTCCACAAACCGCTCCTCATCATGGATTTGAGTCTGCGGTTTGATACCCGCTTGTCGCAAGGTGGCCACAGTGTGGTCTAAGGTGTTGATGCATAGTCGGATGTCTTTGATGGAACCAAACCGCCGTGGACGCTTCTTTTTCTCTTTGGGCGTCAAGGCTGTGGCGATCAAGGTTTCCGTCTCTTTTACGTTTAATGCTTGATCGACGACGGTCTCCAATAAGTCCATCAAGACCTCTCGGTCTTCTATGCGCAGAAAAGCCCGGGCATGACGCTCTGTTAAGCCGTTTTTACGGATCAGAATTTGTGCGCTGATGGGAAGCTTTAACAGTCGCAGTTTATTAGCAATAGTGGAGGGGTCTTTACTCATCTCCCGGGCAATTTCCGCTTGGGAAAGGGAGAAGTCCTCCATCAACCGCCGATATGCGGCGGCCTCTTCAAAAAAAGAGAGATCCTCCCGCTGAAGGTTTTCAATGAGCGAGAGCTTTGCCGCTTCCGCCGGAGATTTTTCTGTTAAAATACAGGGAACCTTTTCTAATCCGGCTTGTTTGGAGGCACGCAACCGACGCTCTCCGGCGATCAGCCGGAAGTGATCTCCTTCGGGGATGACGACTAAGGGCTGCAGGACGCCGTGGGCCGCAATACTCTCCGCCAGTTCCTGCAAAGGCTCTTCCTTGAAGATGGTACGGGGTTGATTGACCGCCGGCAGGATGCGGTCTACCTCGATCCAGTGTAATCCGTTTTGGGGTGTGGTGCGGTTTCGTGCCATGCTTGTCCCTCCCTTGTGGCTTTAGTCTAACGGAAAAACCGCTGAAAAGCAAGAAAAACCCCTCGTCAGAAACTGACAAGGGGTTTAAAGTTTGGCGAATTCAGGCGATGGCTTTGAGTTCTTTTCTCATGGATTTCTCACTGATATTGGCAATATAGGCATCGGTGATAATTCCGTTTTTGTCGATAAAATATAGGATGGGTGTGGCCGATATGTTATAAGCCGTCCGCATTTCTTTGGAAAAATCAAAAAGGGTGTGGGGAAAGACGGTACAGCCCTTCTCTTGCAGGAGAGCCGTCTGTTTTTCAATGGGGTCTTCTCCTAAGGAGACCGGCAACACTTCAACGCTGTATTCCGGTGCTATCTGGGAGAGTAATTGGAGGATCTCAATGGATTTTTCTTCATTGGGATCGAAAAAGAGAAGCGCCGTCCCCTTTTCCCCCCGGTGATCGGAGAAAGAATAAAGGGTCTTTCCGTCGGCGGTGACGCCGGTAATGTCCGGGGCATAGGTAGGCTCACTTCTTTTGATGACCGTGGAGAGAATAACGTAAGATAAGAAAAAGACCAGTGCCACGCCGAGGACGATCAAGGCGGTGCGTCCGTATTTCATTGCATTTTTCATGGGTTCACGCTCCTTTTCCTCTATTATATTAAATTGGAAAGAAAAATGCAAGGTTAATACTTGAATGATGGGTGAAAATATAGTATAATTAGATGATACTATTAGGAGGACGATATGGACAATACCTTCTATCTGCAAAATGAAGACGGTGTGATCACCTTAAAGTGCCGGGCGCTGGATGCGGTCCCGGGGCTTCGCCATGGCTTTTCTACCCGACACGGCGGTGTAAGCGAAGGGTATCTGGCGTCCATGAGCTTCTCCTATGATCGGGAACCGGAAGAACGGGTGGATGAAAACTTCCGTCGGTTCTGCCTTGCCAACGGATTGCCGTTCGACAGTTTAGTCCTCACCCACCAGACCCATACTGCTACGGTGGCCAAGGTGGATGAAGCCTTTAAAAACCAAGGCCGGCACCGCAAATTGCGGGAGACCGACGGCTTGGTCACGGCAACCCCCGGACTGGGTCTGGTTTGTTTCACGGCAGACTGTGTTCCGCTCCTTTTGGCGGATCCCAATCGAAGGATCGTCTCTGCCGTCCATGCAGGGTGGCGGGGAACCGTCGCCGGAATTGCCGGAGAAGCGGTCCGTCAAATGGTCTCTCTCGGGGCAGATCCAAAGGACATTTTAGTGGCCATCGGACCCTCTATCGGCCCCTGCTGTTTTGAGGTGGGGCCGGAGGTGCAAAAAGAGTTCACCGAGCGATTCGATATAAAATTACCGGTTATTCCCTCTCGTTGGGAGGGTCATACCATGGTGGATCTCTGGGAGGCCAATACCTTGGTGCTTCAAGAGGCCGGTGTGGAAAAATCCCATATTTATACCGCAAAAGTCTGTACAGTCTGTAATAATTCGGACTTTTATTCCCATCGGTATACAAAAGGGATGCGTGGAAGCCTCATTGGCGTGATTGCGATGGAGGACTGACATGAGAAAATGGATGCTTTGGATCACGGTTGCGGTTATGGCATTGACCGCCGCCGGATGTGCCGGGATGGAGATCGAGCCGGAGAATTTAGAGAATCAACCCGGTGCCTACGGCCATAACGGAGGGGTCGAAAAAGAGATCCTTCCGGCAAGGGATTATATCTCCATGATCTTTTATGAGGATATGGATACCCATCCGCTGACGGCGACGAATATAGAAAACCATGAACTGTTGAAATTGGTGTATAGTCCGCTGATCCGCCTGGACGGACAGTTGGAGGAAAAGTACGTTCTGGCGGAGCAGGTAACGACAGACGGGGCGGAAGTCCGGATCCTTTTAAAGAACGGACTGAAATTCAGCGACGGCTCGGCGGTAACGGCAGAAGACGTGGCGGCCGGATTTCGGCTGATTCGCAATACCCCTGCCTCTCCCTATTATGCTCGATTGGAGAACGTGAAAAAATATACGGTCATTGATCAGCGGACACTTGTGGTGACGCTGCACCGGCCGGACGTGGATTTTGTGAACTGTCTGGACATTCCGGTAGTCAAAAAAGGGGCAATGATCGGTTGCGGCCCCTATCAATTCGGCGAACAGGGCGGAAAACAAGTACTGGTCCCCAATCCGCACTATTTTATGGCCCCCTCTATTTCGATGATCCATCTGAAAAAGCCAGCCAATGAAAAGGAACGGCAGGAGATGTTCTCGGTGGGGCTTTTGGACGTCTATTTTGCCACGGCGGAGAGCGAACTGGTCTTTTCCGGCGGTAAAGATTTTAAGGTGCAGACCTATGCCGGAGACAACCTTTTATATCTGGGTGTCAACTGTCAGAACGAGGTGCTGAACCGTCCGGAGCTAAGAGGGTTCCTGAGCGGACTTCTTGACCGAAAAAAACTGGCCGAGGGGGTTCTCTTAGGTCAAGCAGATGCCACGGCGTATCCGTTCCAGAGTGCTTGGTATAAAGCGGAAGAACTGGTTCAGGATAAGGGCTGGACGGATCTGGAGAAAAAGGAAAAAGCGGCAGCATTAGGCTTGAATTTAACGGAAAATATGCTTCTCGATGCCGAAGGAAAGCAATTGACCTTTTCCCTGCTGGTGGCAGAGGAGAGCGGTGTCCATCGGGATACGGCCGCAGCGGTGGCGGATAATTTTGCCGTTTCGGGCGTAAAGCTTCAAGTGGAGACAGTCAGCCGAGAAAAATATAACGACCGCTTGGCAAAAGGCGAGTATGAATTCTATTTGGGCGAGGTCAAGACCGGCCGAACGTTGAATACGTCGCTGTATCGGACGGGAAGCCCTATCAATTACGGGCAGTTTTCTCAGCCGGAGCTGGAAACGGCGGCGGCAGACTATACGGCAGGAACGAAGAA
>JAZQAE010000123.1:0-6815 GCA_045544995.1 Eubacteriales bacterium | reverse complement strand
GTATGGATCTCGGTGGAAACAAATCCGCAGATCTCCAGTTTACACTTCTTGACGGTCTTGCCGTCCTCCGTGCAGGTGGCATCTTTATGTTCGATGACTTCCATCTCGCCGAGACAGTTCACATAGGAATCCATTCCGCTTCCGCAGAGAGAGCAGGTGAGGATATAACGATGTTCGGTCTCGTGGTTGGTTCGAGTCATATACTCTTCACAGGACTCGTCTTTCTCGAAGTTACAATTTTCAAATGTACATACGAAATGATGAGACTGCAGTTCGCTCTCATTCTCCGTATAAGTACCGGTATGTACATGCGCCTTGATTACGGTGGGAGCCGTCAGGATCTTGCCGCAAACGTCACAGTGCGTACCGCCGAGCTGGCCGTCCTTCTCGGGGGTAGCCTCCACAGCGGGAGTCTCCACAGGAGTATGCGCTGCCAATGCAAGGGTCTCAACACGAGTTGCACCGCAAGCACACTGATAGACTTTAGAACCTGCTTTTTCACAGGTGGAAGGAACGGTCTCGATCAACGTATCATATACGTGAGTATGAACGGAAGCCTCTACCTCAGCCGACAAGAGATCAACAGATACACCGTCCTCGGTCAGCGCCGATTCGGTATCGATCTTCACTTTAATCACATTGGTGTCGGTAAGGTCTTTAAAGTTCAGGGTTGCAAGCAAACCGTTTCCGGCAATATTGTAGCCGGCCGCCAAAGAGAAGGTCAGCGTCGTAACGCCATCCGCTTCGGTTACGTTTGCGTCACCGCTGGAATAAAGCTCCAACGCTCCGTCAGTCACAGAATCAAAAACCATGTCGCCAGTCTTATAAGTAATCATAAACTGGATGCCGGCAAGACCCGGGTTGTTTGCCAATTCAATGGCAACTGCAGCGGTCTTCTTCTCGGCATCAGTCGTTGCCTTCGCAATAAAGCCGGGAGCAGCCGGAATTACCGTCGGTGCAGTCAGGATTTCACCACAGACGGAGCACTTCACGCCTGCAGTCGAACCCGCCGTATCAATGGTGGGAGCAACCGCCGGAATGGTTTCCTTGGTATGACCGGTAGCCGAAACCACTTTTGTATAAGAATAACCACAACCCAGACAGGTGAAAATTTTGCTGCCGTCATTCGTACAATCTGCAGGCTGTGCAACTTTTTCCTCAAACGAACAAGCGGCAGGAAAGAGTTTGTTTTCGCAATAAGCGGTATATCCACCGATTTCAGCCGTCACCGGACAATACATGAGATGTCCGTGGCCGGATTTGACTTCCGACACTTCTTCGCCTTCATAGAGGGCATAGAACACTTCGTCTAACTGCTCTATCTTCGTTTCACAGTCATGGGAGAGGCTGTTTTCTGCAACGAAGACAGGCTCCTCAACACCGTCGGTGCCGAAGGTGTAAGTCTCGCCGTCAACGGTGATGGTTTCACCCACGTTTCCATAGAGATACATGGCGTATCCACCGCCTGTTACAAACATCCGGCAGGTATAGTTGGTTTCATCACCAAAGACGGTCTTGCCGTCCTTGACGGTATAGTAAGTAATACCGTTCCCTTTATCGGTGGCATTTTTATTCAGTTTATATGCCAATTCGCCGGAAGAATACTCTTCTCTAAGCAGGTTTCCGTGCTCTTCATTGAATTCAATCAACCACTCGCCGAAAGTTTTGCCGGGAGCAAAACTGTACCAAGCGAAGTTCTTTTCAATTGCATAGACGTTCGTATTCGCCTTGATGCCGGAAACACGGTAAGCTGCGCCGCCTACATGGCCGGCTATATTGTTAAACGTTAATTTGCTGGATGCGTCGAAGGAGTTTTGGATGGTGGCCTTATTTGAGGCACCACCTGCCCAGTCCACGAGACCGGATGCATGATAGTTGACAGTTCCGGCATCTACCGTACCGATGAAGTAGCATCCATCGACCAGGCCAGAACGATTACGACCAACCAAACCTCCGATGTAGAAGTCGTTTGCATCGTCGATCGTAGGATCAACTTCAGACAGTTTAACCGTCGCATCTGCCCAAGAATGGAACAGCACGGAAGCCGTTTCGTCCATATTACCGATCAAAGCACCTATACAGACTCTGGCAGCAGGAGCAACCACACTGATTTCTCCCTCTAAACCCACGTTCTTGACCACGCCGGAGGCATCAGCCTTTTCGTGCTCTTTCCCGTAATATTCACTTCCGCTCAGATTACCCACCAGACCTACATGGTGCTTGGTGGTTTCTACAGTCGGAGCAATCTTTACATTAAAAAATTTATGATCTTTTCCATCCAGCGTGCCAAGGAACGCTCCGCCGTATGCAAGAGGATCAATCGTCTCGTTCTCAAGATCAATATCCGTGGTCAAAGTCAACGTTTCACCATCGAAATCATGTTCGCTGCCTCTACCAACAGCTGCTCTCCAGTCTGCGGCATCAGTAATTTCCCAATTTTTAACATTGGAAAATCTCGTCTTTGTGTAATATTTATAAGGAATATTCCCCTCTACCGTATATTTTAAAGCAGTATAGGTTTCCAAAACTTTTTTCAACGCCTCGTTAGCAACGGTAGCCTGGCTCTTATCCTTCGCCAGTTCCAACGCAGCCACTGCCTGCTCCGGGAATGCCCGAATCGTATCAATTTCCGTAAAATGATCCAAGGTATCAGCGTATTCAACAAGAAATGCCTCGATCGTAGCCTTTGCACTTTCCGCGGCAGCAGCCGCTTCTTCATTAACAAAAACCGGTTCGATCGTTACGGTCGTAGTTAAGTTGGCATTCGCAGGATTTGCTTTAATGACCCCGGCGGTTTCTTCGCCATCGGCAACGCTATACGTATATTCGTATTCAAACCCTTCAAGAAGATCGCTCAGCGCCACTTCAGAGCCGAAGTTCACGTACTGAGATCCAATCTCTTCGTTACTAAAACTGTTGACTGCAACAACTTTCACCGCTTGATTTGCAGCAGTCCCTAAATCGATGGCTGTGTTGCCCTTTGAATCGGTGGTCAATGTCCACTTGGTGTCAGCCGTTTTGTTCAGGTTCCAAGCTGCCTCGCCGATACTTCCGGCACCGACCGTATTGTTTGCGCTATCAGTTGTCAGCTCCTGGACGTAGACAGATTTATATTCGATGCCGGTATTTTGCTTTTCATAAATCGTGTCACGCACGATCTTCGGCAGATCGGTGCTGACGTTGGTGGCTTTGACCAACACATTTGAACCGGCAGCTGAAGTGGCACCACCACTGATAACGGATTTATAGGAGTCTGTTCCCTTATCGTTACCGTACACCAGAATATTCTCCAGAGTAATGGCAGCGCCATCGGTCTTCTTCGTGTAGTTGGAAATACCCCCTACCACTGCACCCAAAGTAGAGTTCATGCCGTAGTAACCGGCACTTCCGCCATAGCTGCCATCATACTTAATGTTCAATGTGGTACCGATGACCGCAACATTTTTTGCTTTGAAATATTCAGAAGCACTATTCTGTTTCATCTCACCGACAACGGCACCATGAGAGTTATCCAGCCAGTCAATATCCATTGTATTATTGACTAACACCACGTTTTCCAGTTCCACCGTATATGTAGTGGCGCCATTCAAAAAGGCATAGTTACAGGGACCGCCGGTATAATTGATATGCTCATTTACCGAGCAGTCCTCAATGTGAATGTCCTTAAATACGGCCTTACCGGCGTTGGTCTTCATAATAAACAACGCCAACCCGTTAGCCCCTGAAGTCTTAGTGATATGGCAATTGGTCATGGTAATGTTCTCAAAAGTCAATCCATCTGTGCCACAATATTCATTGACACCGATAATCAACGCCGTATTGTTGCCCGTGTTGCTTGCAATACAATCGTCAAAGTTTAGATTGAAGATACCTTTACCGCCCACATCGTTCTCCACACCGTATGCACCCAACCAGGCAGAGGATACACGGATACCGGAGATGGTTGCACTACCACCATCAGCATAGCAACCATTCAAGGTGGCTTTCAAATTACTCATTGCGTTAGCGTTACCGGTAGTGCCGGAAGCCGCACCTGCGACATAGCCTTCGGTGGGGATGGCAATGTCTTTAATAAAATACACTGTATATCCACTATTAAAAGTCGACTGATACAGGGACAGCAACTCTAACTCAGCCAGAGAAGAAACGGTATATTCCTTATCAGTCATTGCTTTGCCCGCAAGAACAGATTCATGATACTGTGTCATGGTAGGCAAGTTGGGTTCTTCTGCACTTGCAGGAATTACGAAGCCGGCAAACATCGACACCAGCATCAAAACCGCTGCGATTGCAGAAAGCAACCGTGTTTTCTTTGTGACCATAATCTCCTCCTAAATATATATTTTGGGAGTTCTTGGGACGCCTCACGATGGACTGACCCATTATTACCTTCTAATTTTAACATGACATCTATTTGTTTTGTATAACTTTATGTGCTATTTTTAAAACATTTTGTGACATTTCATTATAAAATAAAGAAAACCGCCCTGAGGGGCGGTTTTCTTTCGAAATTCTTCATTCAATATTCTGCAATTTTCTTGCTGTCACGTATCGGGGCAAGCCCGCCAAGTCTTCATAAAGCGTTGCCTCGGAGATCACCCGCTCAAAAATGGCGTGAACCCCCGATGCAGTGTCTTCGCCGGCTTCCACCAACAGTTCTCCGCCGTTCTTCAGCAGTTTGCTCCAATCCTTGGCCAACGCATGGTAATACAGCAACCCGTCATACCCGCCATCCAAAGCGATGGCCGGTTCCTGCTGAACCTCCGGTTGCAGAGCGGGGAGGTCTTTGGTCTTGATATAGGGCGGATTGCTGACGATGACGTCGAACATCATCTTTTCCATAAAGAAAGGAACGCCCTGCAAAATATCCCATTTTTCAATCTTGACGTCCGCTTCCAAGCTCTCGGCATTTTTCTTTGCCACTTTCAATGCCAGTTCGCTGATGTCCACCATCCAGACCTCTGCTTCCGGCAAAAGTTTTTTGATGGTGATTCCGATACAACCGCTTCCAGTGCAAAGATCCAACACCTTGATGGGTTGACCTTTATAGTGGTTGACCACGTAATCCACCAGCCATTCCGTTTCCGGGCGGGGGATCAGCACGTCGGGACTGACAAGGAAGGGGAGACCCATAAACTCCCAGCTTCCCAAGATATGCTGCAAGGGTTTGCGGTCTCCTCTGGCACGGATGTCCTGCCAATAGCCCAGTACGGTCTCATCGGGATACTCCTCTTCGCCGGAAAGTAAGATCTCCGCACGGGTGGCTCCAAAATGTTTATTTAAAATGCAGTAGGCATCGTTACGATAGTCTTCGATCTGCCGTTCCTTCAGGACGATCTCGCCCTGCCGGAGAATATCTCTTAGTTTCGCTCTCATTCTTTATCCCTCAAATAGTTCCCATCCTCATCGACGATCAGTTCTTTCTCCAAAGGATATTCCTGCAAAACACCCTTCAATGCCACCAGCGCCACCGCCAGTTGCTTTTCGTCCGGTTCCCGGGTGGTGATCAACTGGAACCACTTTCCGGGGGCGGAGATGATCCGTGTCACAAAATTGTCATGCTTGCCGGCATATCGGATAAATTCATACGCCACGCCCATCACCAAGGGGATAAAGGCAATTTTAATCAACGTCCGCACCAGGCGATTGCCCCAAGGAAGAAACATCGCCACCACCATGCTGATCAGCAGGGTAAAGAACATAAACGAAGTTCCGCACCGAGGATGCAGGCGTTTGCATTTCTTGGCGTTTTCCGGCGTCAGCTCCTCTTTGGCCTCATAGCAAAAGATGGATTTATGTTCACCGCCGTGATATTGAAAAGTCCGACGCATATCCGGCATCAGAGAACACAGCAGAAGATAGCCCAGAAATACGGCGATCTTGATGAAGCCTTCCACAATGGCTTTTAAAACCGGGTGGGCGTTTGCCATCGCCCAGCCGGTGAAGAGCGCCGGCAGATACACGAATAAAAACAAGGAAAGCGCCAGTCCTAAGACCATCGCCACGCCGCCCAGAACAGCCATGCCGGTCTTGCCCAGCATCTTATCCAAAGCCTTATCCAGTTTAGAGGGATTTTCCGGCTCCGGGATGCCCTCCATGGAGACGTCCGCCGAATACATCAAGCACCGATAGCTGAGCATCATGGATAATACGAAATTTACGATTCCTCGGAGAATGGGGATCTTGGCATACCATTTCTTTTTGTTTTCTACCGGCTCCACCTTCAATTGAATGGTGCCGTCGTTTCTGCGAAGGGCAATGGCCATCCGATCCTCGCCCCGCATCATCACGCCCTCGATCAATGCGCTTCCGCCGATCGAAGTATATTTGTTTTCTTTTTTAGCCATATAAATAACTTCCTTTCGAAATATTATCATATCACACACCCCACACATTGTCAAAAGAAAAAGAGGCTCTCTGCCAATTTCTCCGTTTGGGTTGTAAATAATCAATTTTTATGTTATAATATGGTTAATTTTGTGTTTAAGGAGCAAATTATGAAGAAAAAACTTCTTGCTATATTGCTGATCGCCGTGATGATCCTCGGCGCCGGTTGCCAAAAAGCGACCTTAGAAAACTATAAGGTCTTTCGTTCCACTCCGCTGGGCTTTTCCATGGAGTATCCCTCTTTTTGGACCAAATCTGCGGATAATTCCGAAGGATTGGCCGTTTTTCTGACCCCCACGGAAGGCTATAGCGACGACTACAATGAATCCGTTTCCGTCCGGCGTTTCGTTTTGGATATGGAAGGGGAGAATGCGTATAATAACTACGTCAAGGGATACGTGGAAAACCTGGAACGCACCCTTAAAAAC
>JAZQAE010000122.1:0-1831 GCA_045544995.1 Eubacteriales bacterium | reverse complement strand
ATGTACCGTGTTGGCTGGGATGAGCGCAACGGCGGCAACATCAGCTATCTGCTGGACGAGAAGGAAGTCGCAGAGTACCTTGATCTGAATACCGTCATTCGCACCATCCCTCTGGGTTTTGATGCCACAGCCATTATCGGCAAAATCTTCATCGTCACCGGCACGGGTAAGTATTTTAAGAATGTGGATAGCGATCCGGAAACTAATCTGGGCATCGTCCGCATTGCTGCTGATGGCAAAACAGCAGAACTTCTGTGGGGCTATAAGGACGGGGGCAAGTTCACTTCCGAATTCCCCGCTCATATGATGAGCCACGTTGCCCGTCTGAAGGCAGATCCTCAGCATCGGGTCGTCATGCACACCCATCCCACCTATACCATTGCGATGAACGCCGTCTGTCCCTTAGATGAAAAGGATTTCACCCATAAACTTTGGCAGTCCAATACCGAAGCAGTCGTCGTCTTCCCCGATGGAGTAGGCGTATTACCCTGTATGGTCTGCGGCACCAATGAGATCGGGATGGCTACCGCCGAGAAGATGACAGACTTCCGCCTGGTGGTCTGGACCAACCATGGTATCTACGGCACAGGAAAAAATATCGACGAAGCCTTCGGTCTCATCGAAACGGTGGAAAAGACCGCTCAGATCTATATGCTCACCTTAGGCAGAGCCGTCAACGTCATCCCCGATAAAATCATCAAGGAACTGGCAGAGCTTTGGAATCTGACGCCCCTTGCGGGAATTTTAGAAGACTAAATTTATAATTATAAAGGGAGAACTGTAGCATGAAACTTGTAAAAGATAAGTATTTAGTTGTAGGCGCCGATTTTGCGGGCTACCCCTTAAAGGAAGCGGTGGTTGCCCATCTGAAGGAAAAGGGCTGGAAGATCACCGACCTCGGTGTGACCGCCGATAGCGATCCCGACGACACCGAGAATATGTTCCACCGTGTAGGTCTGCGGGTCGGAGCCCAAATCTCCGAGGGCAATTTTGAAAGAGCACTCCTCTTCTGCGGTACCGGTATGGGCATCCATATCGCCGCAAGCAAATGCCCCCACGTCCACGCAGGCGTAGTGGAAAGCGTGCCTGCCGCCCTCCGTGCCATCACCGGCAACGGTGTCAACGTCCTTGCCATGGGCGCTTTCTATGTAGCCCCCGCCATGGGCTGTGATATCGCCGATGCCTACCTGAATGCAGATCTCGGCTCAGGCTATGAATGGTGGCATAACTTCTATGAATTCCATAAGCTTGCCATCGACGAGCTGGAGGCGTTCGATTATGAGGCCTATAAAGCCAACGGCTTCCGTATGGAACACTTGGGCGACTATCCCTTAAAACTGGAAAAAAAGCCGGAGGCTTAACGACGGACATCAAAATAATTCAAAAGGGGCGGTAAAAAACGTGTGTTTTTTACAGACCCTTTTTATGATTCTTTTTTTCATAGATTTGCCCCCCTTCGTTCTCTCATTTGTGGGTTGAAAAAAAATCATAATCCTTTATAATATAATTACAATGTATAAAAAGAGAGGGATCGTCCAATGATCGCAAAACTGGATAAAAAGAACGGCCGCACCGTTTTCAATATCAACGGTGAACTGATCGAGCCCACCGGCATCATGACCTATCATCCCAATTCCGGCCAGCTTCCCAAATTCCGTGAGGACGGCACACGCATCTTTTTCTTTGGTGCTTACGCCTGCGACCAGGGTATCAACAACCTGGCCGGTCTGCGCCCCTTTACTCCCAGCTATTTCATCGGCGAAGACCAATACGATTTTTCCGAGATCGACCGCACGCTGGAGCTGATTGCTCCCGGCGGAAAGGGCGCCTA
>JAZQAE010000121.1:0-16897 GCA_045544995.1 Eubacteriales bacterium | reverse complement strand
GTTACCCGAAGGTGTATGTGATACACCGAGCGGCGAGGTTTGGGATTAGCAAAAAGCATCATATAAAAAGAAAAAATCGCAGTTTCTGCGATTTTTTCTTCCTTTGGGGATATAAAACTTTTATGACGCTATATTTTTCTGTGTATTTCTCGCTTTTTGCGTTCCGGACTTTTTTTACATCCCCTTTCATTATTATTTAAAGAAGCCATTATAGACCATCTTACCGACGCAAAGGAGAATAAATACCCAAAGCCACGGGCTTAAAAGAGGATCTCCATAGGCCAAGGAGCGGGTGCTTCGCTTGACGTGGCGCCCTTTGCCTAAAATATCGGTGACGGCCGTCTCCAGCATCTTCAACGTGAAGATCAAGATCAAAAAACAAGCCAAAACGGCAAGGATGACAAACAGCCGATCCTGGAAAATATAGCGGATAAAATCCGTTTGCTTTGCTACCAGCACCGCCACCGCATTATTGACCGCATGGGCAAAGAAGGCCGGCCAGACGCTCCGGAACAGAACCGTCAGAACGCCATAGCAAACGCCCGCCACAAAGAGAGACGGGATATGTACCGGATTGGTATGGAACAGGGCAAACAACAACGCTGTCAGCAAGACGCCGATGGTGGTACCGTACTTTTCATACTCTCCTTGCACCAAGCCCCTGAGGAGCAGTTCCTCCGCAAAGGCCGGAAGCAAAACCGACGTGAAGATCAGTGAACCCATGGTGGTTCCGCTCAGATCTACAATAGAATTTTGAAAATCCCGATGAAACACCGAACGGCATAACGCCGTTGCACCCACGTTGATCAAGGTACAGATCAAGCAGACCGAAAGGCCAAACAGCAAAATGAACAGCCAATACTTCGGTTTGACCATCTTAAACCGCAGAGCATGCCGGGCTTTATAGCGGTGGCTCTTCATATAGACGATCATGGGGACAAAATAGACCACGCCGTACACCAACGCCGTCAATCCCGGACCGAATGCCGGAAGCCATTGACGGCATAGGCTGAGTCCTAAAAGAAGGATCAACACCGTCAAAAGCAGACCGGAAACTTCTCTTGATATATCTCTACGGGTGCTCATGCGTAAACGATTCCTTTTGCAATCTCGTCGGCTTTTTCAGGGGATACGGCCTTGGCAACCAATGCCAGGGCAAAATCAACTGCCGTACCGGCGCCCCGAGAGGTGATGAAATGACCGCTCTCCACCACCTTATCGGCGAGGGCTTCACAGCCAAGAGCGTCCTCCATGCCGGGATAGCAGGTGGCTTTTTCCCCTTTTAAAAGACCCATCTTACCCAGAACGGACGGAGCGCCGCAGATGGAGGCGATGGTCTTTTCCGCCTGATGGGTCCGGCGGATCAGATCCAAGGTGGCTTCGCTCTTTTCATAATTCACATAGCCGGGATAACCGCCGGGCAGTACCAGCATCTCCATGGCATCAAAATCCAATTCGTTCAACAAAAGATCTGCCACCGCAGGAATCCCCCGGGCACCGGTCACGATCTTTTCCCCGGTAATGGAAACCGTGGCAACCTCTGCTCCGGCACGGCGCAACAGATCTACCGGCGCCATTGCTTCCAATTCTTCAAAGCCTTCGGCTAACAATACATAAATCATTCTTTCACAATCTCCGCTTCGTATTTCATTAACAATAGTTCGGGCTGGTAACTGAGTTTTGCACGGCGCAAGCCTTCATCGCCGGTATCGTCCTCCCGGTTGATCCAACGGATCTCGGCCGGCAGGCTGCGGACAAACTCCCGATTGATCATCGGATAGGCACCCCGGATCTTGGCGTCCGCCTTTTCTGCATGGACGCAAAAACCCTCTTTGCCGATGGGTTCCCCAAAGGTGAAGGCACAAACCGCTCCATTAGCATACAGAACCAAACCGGTATAGCCCAGTTCCTCAAAATGCTTCAGCCCCCGCCGAACGGCGCAGGTCTCCCGTTCCAGGCTCGGTTCTTCCGGGCAGTTATTGTCCATACACCACTGCCGGCTGAAGGCCAAGACCTCCTCCATATTCTCGCCGGTCAAGGGACGGGTCTCCCAATCAAAATGCTGTTCAAAATAATTGATATGGTTCCGTTTGGCGGCCAATTTCTTGCCCACCAAGGTCTCCAGTTTGTCCCGATCATAAATATAGTCGGCGCTATTCCGCCGTTCCCGGAACACAAAGCTGCCGGGATACTCCTCTTCCAGCCATTGACAATAGGCTTCGTCCAGACCGATAAAAAAGTCCACGCCCTCTGCCATCAGCTGATCCAGCATCTCCCGGCGCTGAGGGCCGATGGGGGCAGTATATCTCCTGCCCCAACGGCCGACAAAACTATCTTTCCAGGTCCACAGTCCCACATCGAAACTGCCGGACCAACAATAAAAATTCCCAAAGGTTTGATCGCATAAACGGCAATCGGTCTCCCGAATTGCCCGATCCACCGTTTCTTTTTGAGAAAACTCCGGTTTTTTAAAGTCCAAGGTCATCATACACTTCTTTTATCTTGCTGAATATAATCTCAAAATTCTCGTCTTTACTGCGAGGCTCTCCGCTCTCATCATACATAGGGGTCATATTCCAGCCCAGCCGTTCACCTACGTACAGTGCGCAACGGCGGCTGTTCTCCAGATAATCTACATCTACTTCGTGGATATCCTTTTTGGACAGATCCCCCCGATACCGCCGTTCGATCAGGCGCTGGGAGATCTCCGGCTTCATATCCAGATAGATCACCGCATCGGGACGGGGCAGTTCCAGTTTGCCGTATTCAAAATCCGAAAGCCACTCGATGAAGGCATCCCACTCTTCTTCCGGCAGTTTGCTCATCTGATGGACGATATTGGAGGTGGTATAGCGATCCGCCACCAAAATCACGCCGTCATCGTACAGCTTTTGATACTTGGTGCGGAAACCGGCGAACCGGTCTGCCGCAAAGAAAACGGAAGCGGCATAAGCATTCACATCCCCTGCGTGGGCACCGAATGCCCCTTGCAGATACATCTTCAACAGGGCGCTGGAGGGGGACTCATAGTCCGGAAAAGAGATGCGCTCCGCCCGAACTCCCAATTCATTCAACCGGGCGACAACCAATTTGGAATGGGTTCCCTTTCCGCTGCCGTCCAGGCCGTCAATTACGATCAATCTCCCCATCGTTACGCTCCCAAGAACTTCTCTTTCATCTCCTGCATCTTTCCGCAGGTCATCTTGCCCTCCGGGCATTTACCGGAAATACAAGGCGGACCGGCCAACTTAAAGACGGTGGGACAAACCGCCCGCACCAGCAGAACCATCTGAGTGGCCAGTTCCCGAATCTCCCACTGCGCCCGATTACAGCAACGCAGACGGAAGAAATTCAAAAGACTGCGGGCGTTCATCGTCACCATCATCTTGGTGGTACAGCCGTTGGGCAACACGAAACGGGCATCCTCAATGGCTTTTTTCTTATCTGCCTGAGAGCCTTCGGTTCCTTCCATCAACAGTTCCGTCAGCCGGGCATACCGACCGGCCAACTCGTCCATGGTCTCCAGATACAGCGCCTTGGCCTCCGGATTGGCTTCGATGGCCGGGGGCAGGACAAACTCAAAGTGATCTTCCGCCACGTAGCGCTGACTCTGCACGCTGAAAGAAGCGATCCGATGGCGGGTGATCTGCGCCAACAAGGCACGGGACACGTTTTCAATTCCAAAGGTGAAGCTGATATGCTCGATGGGGCTCTCATGCCCCAAAGAGGCCAGCATCTCCAAAAAACTCTCGGTCTTTTCAGGGGTGAGACCGTCCAAAACCGTATCGATATCCGCACGGGCATAGCATAATTTTGCCGCTGCCGCAATGATCTTTTCCGCATCGGGGGTATGGCTCAACAGCCGAACTCTTAATTTCGCTTCTCCCATTTTCCCTAACTCCTTAAATTCCTTTATAAAAGGGCGGTTTTGCCGCCCTTTACTTTTCTTTTTTAATGCTCAGTAAAAACCGAGGCAGGCTCGCCACCCGGCTGATCCGGTAAGGCTCTTTGATAATACGATAGAGCCATTCGATCTGCATCTTGATCATCCAACGAGGAGCACGCTTGAGGGTATTGCCCAGAATATCCAAGGTTCCGCCAAGACCCAGCATTACGCCCACCTTCAGATCCTTTTTATGAGATGCCATCCAGAGTTCCTGCTTCGGGGCGCCCAGACAGACGAAGAGCATATCCACGTCCAGTTCATTGATCCGCTCGATAATGGCAGGCTCGTCTTCCGGCTTATAGTAACCATCCTGCACGCCGACGATCTGAATCCCCGGCAGTTTCTTTTCCAACTCCGCTTTGGCGGCAAGGGCCACACCGGGTTTGGCGCCCAGGAAAAAGACCCGCTTGCCCTCTTTCGCCGAGCGCTCCAAAAGGTGGATCCCCAGTTCAATGCCTGCCACCTTTTCCTTCAAAGGCGTTCCCAGGCGTTTGGCTGCCAACAAGACGCCAACGCCGTCCGGCACCACGTAGTCCGCTTGCAACAAGGCTTCACGCACCTCGGGGCGTCCGTCAAACATCTGCAAGATCTCCGCATTGGGGGTGACCACCATTTTATTTTCACGTGCGGCAAAAAAGCCGTAAACGTCGTTTACCGCCTCTTCCATCGTTACGTTTTTAATGGGAAGTCCCAAAATTGATACCTGCATTGTTCTCTCCTTTTTGCTCAGATATTAAAATTATAGCACACTTCTTAAATCGATTGCAATAAAAACTTGAAGTTCTTTTCTATTTTTGGTAAAATAACTACATCAACAATAAAAGGAGGGATCTTATGGGCTTATTAGACCGTCGTTTACAGGCGGTGCTTTCCCTAATTCCAACGGGAAGTATCCTTTTGGACATCGGGACCGATCATTGTAAATTGCCGGCGGAAGGCTTGCTTTCCGGACGGCTGGCCGGTGCCTACGCTGCCGATATTCGGCCCGGTCCTTTAGCAGCGGCAGAAAAACAACTGCGTGCTTTAGATCTTGACCGCAAGATCCCTCTCTTTCTTTCAGATGGGCTGAAGAATATCCCCATGGACGTGCTTGAGGGCGTCACCGCCGTCTCCATTGCCGGCATGGGCGGAGAACTCATTGAACTCATCATGGATCAATCTCCCGTCGAGCCGCCCCTTTGGATCTTGCAACCCATGAGCGCCGTCTATGAACTTCTGGACGGGCTGGCACGCAAGGGCTATGCCATCCGGCAGGCCGCCCTCTCCCGGGACGGAGATAAATTTTACCGCATCTTTGCAGTAGAGAAGACGAAAAAAGCCTACGCTCCCGATTATTTCAGTATGCACCGGAAAGATCCCCTCTATACCGACTATCTCCTGAAAGAACAACGACGGATGGAAATTGCGCTTGCGGGTTTGAAATCTGCAAAAATCCCCGACGAGAAGCGCATCAAAGAGGCAGATGACCTCTTAAATTCCATCAGAAAGGCAATGGCATGACTGTACGAGATATTTATGAATTTTTAGATCAATACTGTCCTTACGGACTGGCGGAAGAATGGGACAATCCCGGTCTCAACGTGGGTCGGATGAACCAGCCGGTAAGTAAGGTCTTTTTGGCGTTGGATCCCACCCAGGAAGCCATCGACGCTGCGAAAGAGGCCGGCTGTCAACTGCTTGTGACCCATCATCCGCTGATCTTTTCCCCGGAAAAGCAGATCAACGACGCAACGGAGACCGGACGCCATATTCTCTCCCTGGCGGAAAACGGCATTGCCCATATCGCCTGCCACACCAACCTGGATGCGGCAGAAGGGGGCGTCAACACCTGTCTTGCCGCCTGCTGTGGGCTGGAAAAAAGCGTGGTTTTTGCGGATTTAGGTCGTTTCGGAGAAACCGAGACCACCTTTACCGCCCTCAAAGACCGCCTAAAAAAAGAACTCCCCTCGGAGCATTGCACCGGCGTTTGCGCCCATGAAAAGGTGCGCAGAATCGCACTGGTGGGCGGAAGCGGCGGAAGTCTCTTGGAAGATGCCATTGCTTGGGGATGCGACACCTTTGTGACGGGAGAGGCAAAATACAATCACGTGCTGACCGCCCGGGAAGCCGGCATCAATCTCCTGATGCTGGGTCATTACGAGACGGAATACATCGTTTTGCCTCCTTTGGCTGAGGCATTAAGAAAAGCGTTCCCCGCCTTATCGGTCACCGTTATGGAGCGGAAAGCCCCCATGGAAAGTTGGTAAGTTATGGCTCTTGACGCTTGTTTTTTAACCTATCTGACCCGGGAAATGGACCGTACTCTGCAAGGCGCCAGAGTGGAAAAGGTCTATCAACCCGGTAAAGATGAACTCCTTTTAAATCTTCGGGCACCGGGTGTAAAAACCAAACTGCTCTTTTGCTGTACCCCCAGTTGCGCTCGGATGACCCTCACTGAACGGGATGCAGAAAATCCGGCACAGCCGCCCCTCTTTTGTATGGTACTGCGCAAACATCTTATCGGCGCACGGCTGGAACGGGTCTATATGCCTCAGTTTGAGCGGGCTGTTTTTGTGGAATTCCTCGGCAAAAACGACTTTTTCGAGCCGGTTAAAAAGATCTTGATCTTTGAGCTTTTGGGACGTTCCTCCAACCTTGTTTTAATGGAGGAGTCGGGACGGATCATCGAATGCTTACGCCACGTGGATATCACCGCCGGCCGGCAGATGCTCCCCGGATTGAATTACGAGCCGGTGGTACCTCAAGATAAAAAGCCTTTTTCCTTGGCGGATGCAGAGGATCTGACCGCTATAACCGCCACCGATAAACCCCTTTGGAATGCGATCATGGACTGTTACAGCGGAATCTCCCCCATCGTGGCCCGCGAGTTGGCCTTTCAAAGTGCCGGACGGATCGATTCCCCTGCCAACGGGCTGACCCCCAACCAGCGTTCTGCCCTTGCTGAAGTCCTTGCACGGGCAGCAGAGGATCTGCGAGAGGATCGATGCGTTCCCACCGCAGTCCGTGAACTTGCCACCGGGAAATGGATCGACTTTTCCTTCTTTCCCATCGATCAATACGGCAGTGCGGCGGAGACCCTCTCCTATCCCTCTCCGGTGGCATTGATCGAAGAATACTTTGAAAAAAGCGCCGAAGACGTTCGGCTCAAGCAAAAGACCCGGGACGTGGAGCTCCTCCTGACCCGTACCTCCGCTCGAATCGAGCGCACCATGCGGGTACGGGAAAAGGAATTGGAGGAGGGTAAAAAAGCGGAGCATTACCGCATCTGCGGAGAACTGCTCCAAGCCAATCTCCATAAAGCCCAGACCGGCATGACGCAGGTGACGGTGGAAAACTATTACGACAACTGCGCTCCCTTTACCATCCCCTTACGGCCGGACAAAACGCCGCAACAAAATGCGCAGTTATACTTCAAAAAATACAACAAAGCCAAAACCTCTGCCCGTGTGGTGGCAGAATTGATCCGCAAGGATCGGGAAGATCTTTCCTATTTAGACAGCGTCTTCATGGCACTTTGCGACTGCGAAAGTTCTGCGGACGTAGACATGATCCGGGAAGAGCTGATCCGCACCGGCTTCAGTAAAAACCGCCGAAAGAACAACGGCCGCTCTTCCACCCCCTCCAAGCCCCGGAAGTTTCTCTCTTCCTCCGGGCTGACCATTTTGGTGGGACGGAACAACGTCCAAAACGATCAACTGACCGTCAAGCTTTCCAGAAAAGACGATTTCTGGCTTCATACCAAAAACATCCACAGTTCTCACGTACTCATCCAAAGCGGTGGGAAAGAGATCGACGACGACGCCATTCTGGAGGCCGCCTCCATCTGTGCTTATTTCAGCAAGGGCAAAAATGCCCCCAAAGTGGAGGTGGACTACTGCCCGGTCTCTCACGTGAAGAAACCGGCAGGTGCCCGGCCCGGCATGGTGGTTTATGAAAACTATTGGTCGGTTCTGGTGGAGCCGAAGCTTCCCTCAGAAGAAATTAAATAAAAAAGAAACCTTGGAGGGACCTTCCTTACGGAGGGTGCCGCCAAGGGGTCTTTTTTATTTTAAGTTATCGTCATAATGAGCCCGGTCGCCGCCGATGAATTTAGGACGGGTCCGTGCCGCAAGAAGCAAGGCGTTTCCTAAGGTTTTGACCGAAAGACGGCAGGGAACCGCCACCTCTCTGAGGTGCATTCCGATCAGCGTTCCGCCGATATCCAATCCGGCATCGGCGCTGATATGCTCCACCGTCACCGGCTCTTTCATGCATTGATAGACCGCCGTAGCGAACGATCCGCCGGCTTTGGGCTGAGGCACGGCGTTGACTCTGGGATACCACCGCTCCTGCGCCACCTCCCGCTCAAGGATCAATGCACGGTTGAGGTGCTCACAGCATTGGGCCGCCAGATGGATCCCCTCTTCCCGACAAGCGGTTAAAAGCCCTTCTGCCACTTCTTTTCCTACTTCCGGCGCGGAATGGGTGCCGATCTTTTCCCCGAGGATCTCACTGGAAGAGCAACCTACCACCAAGAGGGCGCCGGGAAGCAATCCTGCTTCGGCAATCAGTTCTTTTGCAATTTTATAGGCCGTTTCTTTAAAATTTGTGTTCATCTTTTCAGAGCCTTTCATAGTTTAATAACGAGGTGATCAAATGGAACTATCGCTGGAATGTCTCAAGGAAAAAGAGGTCATCGTTTCCTGCAGTGGGCGAAAGTTGGGTTTTCCAAAAGATTTTATTATTGACTGCTCCTGCGGAAAGATCGATGCCATCGTCCTTTGCGGAAAAGGCTTCAGTCTTCTTCATCGGGAGGACAGTCGAATCCCCTGGTGCGACGTGGAACGCATCGGCGAGGACGTGATCTGGGTCTGCAGGGAACCGGTTTGCAGGTAATATTATAGTGCTTTTCTCTGCAAATTGCAAGAACAAGCCGATTTTACATATTTTGTGGCTGAAAACACTATGAAAACGCCTTTTTTTCTGTTATACTATGAAAAGAGGTGAGACTATGGAAACACGGCACTACAAAGCGACAGAGATCGTTAATCTATTTATGATCGATAAACTTTCGGTCTTTTACCACCGCAAAATGCAAACGCAACTGACCAAACCGCCGGTCAACATTGACCACTATCAGCTGCTTTATGCAATCAGCGGAACACTGACCCTACAGATCAACGAGGAGACGGTCGTTCTTCAGGCGGAAACCGGCATTTTATTGCCGCCGGGCTCCGTCTATCAGGCGTTGGACCGGACGGACGATGCCTTGATCCAAATCTACGGCTTTCTCTGCAAAGGGGATCTGCTTCAAACCCTTTGCCATCAGATCCTCTCCTTTTCCGAGGATGAAAAAAGTATGCTGAATGAACTCTTTCAGGAGGGTCAACAATGTTTTGTCCGGATCATGACGGGGGTCGGATACGGATGCGACGTACGCCCCGGCATCACCCGCGGACGGTTACAGGCGCTGAAAAACAAGCTGGAGATCTTCTTTATCAAGCTCATTGAATCCCGTTTGGGGGAGCAACCCTTCATCGCCCGCAGCAGTGTGGCCGATGCGGTGCACGATTATCTTACACTGCATATCACCGATCGGGTGACCCTCTCCGGAATTGCCGACTCCCTCTCCCTCAGCATCTCTTACATTAAAAGAGAGTTTTCCAAGAAGTACGGCAAAGGCATCATTGATTCTCTTTTGGAAATGAAGATCGACCGTGCAAAACAGTTGATCGAAGAGACGCCCCTCAATTTCACCCAGATCGCAGACTATCTCTCCTTTGAATCTCAGGCTCATTTTTCCAAAACCTTTACCAAGCGAGTAGGAAAAAGCCCCAGCCGGTACTTAAAAGAAACACAAAAAAAGTAGGGTGGAGCGAATAATCCGAACCTCGGTTCGGATTATTCGCTCCATGCTGGGTGCCTACCTTTTTTATTGGCGCAAAAACGAACGATTATACGAAAATACAGACTGATCATACGAAGACAATTTGATTTTTCTTGTTATAATTAAACCAGGAGATTGCTTATGAACGTCAAATCCTTTCGCACAACAGATATTGTAAATCTTTTTATGGTGGATAAATTAGTGGTTTTTTTCTCCCTTCTGGCCCACCAGAGGGGCCGTCATCTACCCGATGAACCGGAACAGCACGATCATTACGAATTATACTATATTGAAAAGGGATATCTGACCTTACGGCTGGGAGAAGAAGACATCACCGTCCGGGAGGGAGAATGCCTTTTGGTGGCACCTATGATCTCCCATCAACAACGGGATAAAGCACACGATACCATCCTGCGTTTTACCGGCTTTACCTGCCGTGGCAATCTGCTTCATCCTCTTTGCCAAAAGCCTTTTCCTCTGACGGAGGATGAGCGAAGTCTGCTTTGCGATCTGATCGACGACGGCAGTCAATGCTTTGAACGGATCCCCCGTCACAGTCATGAATACGGCTGGCAGACCCGGGAAGGGGTTACTCGGGGACGGTTACAGTCCTTGAAAAACAAATTAGAGATCTTTCTTATCAAATTCATCGAGGCTCGGTTGGGGAGCAAGACTTCCCCCGGCAGAACCTCTCCGGCGGATGCAGTCTATCATTATCTGTCGGAACACGTTACCGATCGGGTGAATATCACACAGATCGCCGAAACCCTTTCCCTCAGTCCTTCCTATCTCAAGCAGGAATTTTCCAAAAAATACGGGCGGGGGATCATCGACTGTCTTTTGGACATGAAGATCGACCGGGCAAAACAATTGATTGAGGAAACGACACTCAATTTCACCCAGATCGCAGATTATCTCTCTTTTGAGTCTGAAAATCATTTATTGAAAACATTCTTGAAACGGGTGGGAAAAACCCCGTCCGCCTATCTGAAGGAGGTACAAAACCATGAGTAAGAAAGTAAAGTTTGGTATGGTCGGTGCCAGCGGAATGGGTCTCAACCACATCCGTTCCATCGCCCATCACCCCAAGATGGATCTCATCGCCATCTGCGATAAAGACCCCGAGCGTTTAGAGATCGCCAAGACGGAAGTGGATTGCCCCAACTATTATACCGATTGACGGGAGCTGATCAAAAATCCCGAGATCGAGGCAGTCGTTCTATGCGTCCCCGACCGGCTCCTTGCCGAGATGACCCAAGAGGCCCTCAAGGCCGGCAAACAGGTGCTCTGTGAAAAGCCTATGGCACTGACTATTGAGGAATGTGAGCAGATGCGAAGGGCGGAAAAGAAATACGGCCAGCGTCTGATGGTCGGCCAGATCTGCCGTTATGCACCCGGCTTCCAGCTGGCAAAGAAGCTGGTGGATCGGGGGGAGAAAAGATAAAAGCCGAGCGAGACAACTTCTTTACGAAGTGTCTCGCTCGACTGCTTCTTTTTTATTTTGAATACAACAAGGTTCCGGGGTGACCGCTCGCAATTTCAATTGCATTAGCGGGTCGGTTTCTTATTATACATCCATAATGATGGGAATGATCATGGGACTGCGTTTGGTTTTTGAGGAGATAAAGTGCGCCAAGGCATCCCGCATATCGGTCTTGAGTGCCGTCCATTCCAAGTTGCCCTTGGCGAGGGAACGGTTAAGGGCATTTTTGACCACGGCCTGCGCCTCGCCCATCAAGTCCTCGTTTTCCCGTACGTAAATAAATCCACGGGAAACGATGTCCGGACCACTGACCAGCTGACCGGTCTTTTGATTGACGGCGGCCACCACCATGATAATTCCCTCCTGAGAGAGGATCCGGCGGTCACGCAGGACGATATTTCCCACGTCGCCCACGCCGCTACCGTCCACCATAACGGCGCCGGCCTGTACGTTGCCGGTGATCTTGGCGTGATCCTTGGTCAATTCTACCATACTGCCGTTTTCGCCCAAGAGGACGTTTTCCTCCGGCAAGCCGGTCTCCATCGCCAGTCGGCCGTGGGCGGCCAGGTGATGATATTCCCCGTGAACCGGCATAAAGAACTGCGGTTTCACCAGGCCGAGGATCAGCTTCAGCTCTTCCTCGCAGGCATGACCGGATACGTGAATACCGGCCATTTTATTATCCACCACGGTAGCACCTAATTTTTCCAATTCGTTGATGACCCGGCTGACCTCCAATTCATTACCGGGAATGGGAGAAGCGGAAATAATAATGAGATCGTTGCTATTCACCGTAATGGTCCGATGGTCGGAAAATGCCATCCGGTAGAGAGCACTCATAGGTTCGCCCTGAGAACCGGTGGTGATCAAGGTCACCTTATTGCCGGGATATTTCTGCACCTGCTCCAAAGGAATCAAGGTGCCTTTGGGCATCTTCAGGTAGCCCAGTTCATGGGCAACGGCGATGACCGTTTCCATCGACCGTCCGGAGGCGGCCACCTTCCGGCCGAACTTCACCGAAGCGTCGATGATCTGCTGAACCCGATGAACGTTGGAGGCAAAGGAGGCCACGATAATTCGTTTATCCTGAGCTCCTTCAAAGATTGAAAGCAGGGCTTTCCCCACCTTCTTTTCCGAAGCGGCGATGCCGGGACGTCCGGCATTGGTAGAGTCGCTCATCAAAAGAAGAACGCCCTCTCTTCCCAACTCTCCAAACCGCGCCAGGTCGATGGGACGGCCGTGGATGGGGGTGGTATCGATCTTAAAGTCGCCGGTATGGACAATGGTACCGATGGGGGTCTTGATGGCGAAACCGGAAGCATCGGGGATGGAATGGTTCACTTTAATGAACTCCACCTTAAAACAACCCCGCTCTATGACCGAACCGGGTTTAGTCTCGATGAGCATGGCGCTCTTATCCATCCGATGCTCTGCCAGTTTCCGACGAACGAGTCCGAGGGTCAGTTTATTGCCGTAGACCGGCACGTTCATTTCCTTTAAAACGTACGGCAGGGAGCCGATATGGTCTTCATGGCCGTGGGTCAGGAAGATTCCCCGTACCTTTTCCCGATTCTTCCGCAGGTAGGTAATATCCGGAATCACCAGATCCACGCCGGGCATATCGTTATCCGGGAATGCCATTCCGCAGTCGAGGATGATGATATCCTCTTCATACTCAAAGACGGTCATGTTCTTTCCGATCTCGTCGAGACCGCCCAAGGGGATGATCTTCAATTTAGAAAGCGCCTTTTTACGCGGTTTTGCCGGTTTGCCGGGGGCCGGTTTTTTCTTTTGGGTCTGAGCCGGTGCCTTCGCCGGCGTTGTCTTGCGCGCCGGTGCTTTTTTCTTTTCCTGAGAGGCGATCCGCTCCGCAGGAGCCGCACCCCGTTTGCCACCGGCCGCCATAATCATATCGCTGTTATTGAGAAGATCCTCCAATTTGAGGGTGTTATTGGCAGGGCGGCGGCCTTTTGCCTTCCGCACGGCTGCCCGATCCATTGTATGCTTTTTCGTTTTTTCCATAAAAATCCTTTCTTTAAATTTAAAAATAAGTATCAAGACATAAGATAACGACCCGTTTTTACAGCGTTTTAAAACGGGAACTATAAGACCTCCCACGGCGGTCCGGAGGTCTTTTTCCATCATCGGCAAGGCCGATGCAACGATCATATCCGATTTATTTTACCATATTATCGGTAAAATTACAACTATTTATTCAAGGACGACGCCTTTTCGGTAGTCCTCTCCTCCGGGGAGGGGGTCTTCGCTCCAACAGTTTCTCAGGTCGGTAGCCAGGCGTTCCACGGCAAAAAAGGGTTGGTTGACCCGTTCGCACTCTCTGCCGGACTGGCAGATCGGTAGGCGTGCCGTCTTACGCAAGGAACGCAACAGCGTCTTCCCCCGTTCCCCCATGGCCAACACCCGTAAATAGGGAACCGGCTCTTCCGGCAGACCGGCAGGGATCCCCAATACGGCACTGCTTACGGCTCGGCGCAGTTTGGCATGAGAATACCGTTTGGTCTTGATCCGATCGTATAGGGGATACAATTCCTCTGCTTCATTCAGGGCGGAAAGGATGCGGTTTTCCAAGCCTTCGCTGATATTGGCGGTTGCTCTCAATTGATCTGCCATCTTGGTCTTCAAAAGGGTCATCATCCCCCGTTCTGCGGCAGAGCGATCCAAGGCGCCCTCTTGCAAAAAGGAGCAATAGCGGGAAAACTCTTCCCGATGGGTACGGATATAAGACGCTGAAGCCATCTCCCCCTCCGGTGCGCCGTCATGGGGAACCGTACGGCGGATGCCTTGATAGGAAAGGCCCTCTTTCAGGCAGGCACGGATATATCCACACGCCAACAAGTTATTGGGGGAGCGCAACAAAGCGCTGTCCGCCGGCAAAAACGTTTCCAAGGCACGCTGACGGGCGGCCCCATAGGAAAGCCCCTCGTCCAGATATTTTTTGATTTCCGGAGAAAGTTGCTCTTCCGTCACAGAGGCCAGGCGCACCAGTCCATCCAGATCATCACATTCCGTTCCGAAAACCATCGTCGTCGGCTGACCCATGGCCGCCGCCAATTCCACGCCCTTAGCAGCAAACCGGTCGCCGTCGGAAAGCACAAAGGGGATCGGAAGCTCTAACACCAGATCTGCACCGCCTTGAATGGCGGCCGCTGCCCGGCTCCATTTATCGTATGCCGCTGGCTCTCCTCTCTGTACAAAACTCCCGCTCATAATACAGACTGTATAGTCTTCTTCGCTCTTTTTGAGCTGAGATAGCAGCCATTGATGGCCGTTATGGAACGGATTAAATTCGCTGATCACGGCAAATATCATCAAGACCGCCTCCTTTTTGAAATAAATGGTTGAAACTTTTCATTTTTTATTATATAATATTTTATTGCAAAATAAAAGAACTTTTTTAAAGGAGTGTAATAAACATGAAAATTCTGGTTATCAATGCCGGCAGTTCCTCTCTGAAGTATCAGCTGATCGATATGGAGAACGAGGGCGTACTGGCCAAGGGTCTTTGCGACCGTATCGGTCTGGACGGCAAATTTGTCCACAATGCCAACGGCGAAAAGTTGGAAGTGGAGCATCCCATGCCCAACCATGCTGAAGCCATCAAGGTGGTCCTGGAGCATCTGACTGACGCCAAGTGGGGCGTGATCAAGGACGTTTCCGAGATCTCCGCAGTGGGTCACCGTGTGGTAAACGGCGGCGAAGTATTCGTCGAAGCAACCCTCATGGACGAAGAGAAGGTCAACACCCTGGAGAGTCTGACCGAGTTCGCTCCTCTGCACAATCCTGCAGCAGTGACCGGTCTCAGAGCTTGCATGGAAGTCATGGGCAAGGACGTTCCTCAGGTTACCGTCTACGACACCGCTTTCCATTACGGCATGCCCAAGACTGCCGCCATCTACCCCATTCCTTATGAATACTATGAGAAGTACGGCATCCGTCGTTTTGGTGCTCACGGTACTTCCCATGGATATGTGGCCGGCGAATGTGCCAAACTCTTAGGGAAAGACATCAAAGATCTGAAGATCGTTACCTGTCATTTGGGCAACGGTTCCTCCATCACCGCTGTGGACGGCGGCCGCTGCGTAGACACCTCCATGGGCTTCACTCCCCTGGCCGGCGTTCTGATGGGCACCCGTTGCGGTGACATTGATCCCGCTGTGGCTATGTATATCATGAACAAAGAGGGTCTGACCCCCGATCAGATGAGCGATCTGATGAACAAGAAGAGCGGTGCTCTGGGTCTCAGCGGTGTCTCCAATGACTTCCGTGATCTGGATGCTGCTGCCGCAGAAGGCAACGAGCGCGCTCAGTTGGCTCTGGATATGTTCACCTATCAGGTTACAAAATATATCGGTTCCTATGCCGCTGCTATGGGCGGCGTGGATGCCATCGTCTTTACCGCCGGTATCGGTGAGAACAACGACGTCATGCGCTCCGACATCGTTAAGAACCTGAAGTTCCTCGGCATGGAAATGAACGAAGAAGAAAACAAAAAGCGTGGCGAAGCCCGTGTGGTCAGCACTCCCGACTCTAAGGTCAAGGTCTGCGTCATCCCCACCAATGAAGAATTGGCTATCGCCCGTCAGACCCTGGAGGTCGCCACTCGATAAAGGAGTTTCTTATGTTGAACTTTTTTCGTAATCTGAAAAATTTCAAGCTGACCCCTCTGACCCGGTTTATCGCCGCCTTTCTGGCTACGATCTTGGTGCTGGGCGGCGGACTTTGGGGCCTCTATTCCTACATTTTTATGGACATGGATACGGAAAAGACCCTGACCAAAGAGGAAAGTGGTATTGAAAAGCAAGACTACCACACCGATGACATTATCAACATCGCCCTCTTCGGCATTGATACGACCGATAGTTCCATGGCAGGACGCAGTGACAGTATCATCATTGTTACGCTGGACAACAAGAAAAAAGAAATACGTCTTTCCGCTGTCCAGCGGGACACCTACGTCCGCATCGAAGGCCGCAAGAATAAAGACAAGATCAATCACGCTTTTGCCTTTGGCGGAGCAACCCTGGCTGTCAAAACCCTCAACCAGAACTTTGGTCTGGATATTCGGGATTATGCGGTCATCAACTTCACCAATATGGAAAAAGTGATCGACGTTCTGGGCGGAATTGAACTGGAGGTCAACAGCGCCTACCTCAAAGAGGCAAACAAACAGATCTACGGTTTGGCTTACGAGCGCAATATCACCCCTCAATATATCGAGGGAACCGGAAAACAAAATCTGACCGGCATGCAGGCACTCGGTATGCTGCGGGCTCGAAGCAACGTGGGCGGTACCGCCCAACGTTCTGCGATGCATGAAGTGGTACTGAACGCTTGCTACGAAAAGATTCGCAAGAAAAACATTCTGGAATATCCCAATATCGCCAAAGAACTTCTGGCACTGGTACAGACGACCCTCAAGGGCAGTGACGTCACCGGAATCGGGATGAAGATTCTGGTCTCCGGCTATAAGATCCGCAACGCAGTCTTCCCCTTAGTGGCAGATCAGCCCGGCGGAGACGGCGGACGGATGATCGACGGGGTCTGGTACCTGACCTATAATGAAGAATCGGGTAATCAACAT
>JAZQAE010000120.1:0-2082 GCA_045544995.1 Eubacteriales bacterium | reverse complement strand
ACAATGCTTTCTGCATCCGCCGATGCAGTTTCACAGCATCCAAAGCGCAGGTCTCACCGAGCCAACGGTAGTGATCCTTTCCTTTACGGGGGAAAATATCCCCCATACATCCAACACCGTCTGCAGGGCAGAGACCCCCTCCCAAATTCGACGTCTTTATCAGCTGGCAGAAAAGTTTTTCACCTTCCGACATATCTTTGTGGAGGAAGCCAAGCCGGGCTATCTTCAATTCGTCAAGGAGCTGGAGCTGTTCTTACTGAAGCTTTCCCCTGCGGACTCCCGGCAAAGTAATTCGGTCAGCGCAAGAAACTACACCGCCATCATGAAGACCCTTCATCAAAATCTCCACCGCCGCCTGACGGTGCGGGAGATCGCAGAGCTTTGCAATATGAGTGAGATCAATCTGCAAAAGACCTTCTCCCGCTACGCAGGTGTAGGGGTGATCGACTACTTTACCCACATCAAGATGCACCAGGCCGCCGAGCTGTTGCGGGAGGGGCATTCCGTCAAGGAGACCGCTCTGCTGCTGGGCTACCACGATCAAAACTATTTCAGCACCGTCTACAAACGGATCACCGGGCAGCCGCCCTGTAAAACAAAATGAGGTTTGGCTTTCGCCAAACCTCATTTTTTCAGCGTATCAAAATACTTTTTTCTTTATCTTTGACAGTCTAAAAATAATTCCGCACAGATGTGCAAAATTATTCTTTTACATATTCAGCTATATCCTCTAATTTACACTCAAGAGCTTGGCAAAGTTTATCCAGGGTTTTGGTCTCTATGTTTTCATTGGCTTTTAAACGACGAATCGTTTTGCTGTCAATATCACATTTTTCTCTCAACCAATAAGTTGAAACCTTCTTTTCTGTCATCGTTTGCCATAATTTGTCGAAACGGATCATCATTCTCCCCCTCTCTTGACATCTGTTATTATGGGGGTTATAATCCTAATTATTAAGGGGATATAATCCCCATATAATTAAAAGGGGGTATCCGTCTTGAAAAAGACAAAAAGAATGATTTTCAAAGATCCATTCCCATTGAATTTTTTGGAAATGTTAGTTTATGAAACGAATTTAGACCTGCCGGAGGAAATCACAAATGATATTAGGAGTGGTATAAAATTTGCCCTATCCTCCTTATCCAGCCAAGAGAGAGACTTGATTAGATACCGATATCAATATAACAAAACTTACGCAGAAATTGCCTCGCTTCTTTCTCGAGAAAAACAAGATATTCAAAAGTTAGAAAAAAAGATTTATATTAAAATACGGCATCCAATTCTATGGAACTATATTCGCTATGGAGTTATGGGCAATTCGAAAAGAATGGAAGAAGAGGCTTATCAAAAAGGTTATGCGACCGGCTATCGTTGCGGGATTCAGGATGAACGCTTGGGTCTGATTGACGAAAAAGGAAATTTCGATCCTATGAGATTGCCCATTTCAAATTTGAGAATTCCATTGAGCACCCTAAACAGATTAAAAAATGCAGGTTTTTCCTATATAGGAGAAATCGCCTCGCTTTCTTACGAACAAATCGAAAATATCAAAAATCTCGGTCCAAAAGGAAAATCCATCACCGCTTATGCGCTTTACCGCTTGGGTTTGGAACATACTGCATGGAATTGTTATTAACTATTAAAATAAAGGGTTTGGCCTCAGCCAAACCCTTTATTTTAATTATTCACCGTTAACGAAAGAAGGCACTCCACGCTCTCCGTTTTGCAGGATCCGCTCATAGAAATACATGAACTGCCGATGGTCGTAATACTGCTCGATCTCACATTCATGGCGTCCAAATTGATGGACGTAATCTTTATACATTTCCTTGGCCTTCTCGTCGTTTCCGGCGGCTTTTTCTACCATGACGGCGGCCAAGCCTTCTGCAAACTCTGCATGACGGCGCAGAAGCAACCAAGAAATACTCTGAGGACGGGTAGGCATAAACTGATGCTCCTTCGCCAGCTCCAATTCCTCCTCGCAAAGGGATGCAATCTTCTTCAACTGCTCTGCATGGGCAGGATTATAGTACTTACCTTTTTCCTCGTCAGCAGATCTCTCGCCGGCAAACCAAGCAAAA
>JAZQAE010000119.1:0-65912 GCA_045544995.1 Eubacteriales bacterium | reverse complement strand
TTCTACAATCATCAGCGAATCCAACTTAAAACAAAACTGACACCACTTGAAAAGCGATGTCAGTATGTTGCTTGAAATTTAATATTTGCTACCATAGATGCCTTTTTTGTGCTGTCTACACAAATTGGAGCAGTCTATTTTGCGACACCTTTTTGATTTAATCCACCTTTCCGGAATTGATTCTGAAATCTGTTATCGGATCATTAATCGGCTTATCAAATTTAAACATCATTGTTACTTGCCCGTTTTCTTCCCCAAAAGTCACAGTGGAAGGCGTGGATTCATTATAACTTTGATAATACGCTTCTCCTGTCGCATCTATCTGTTTATGATAACCTTGATTGACATCTATACTGCCGGGACCTTCATCAACAGTCATCCACGCATGCAACGTACTTCCTTTTGTAAACCAAAGCTTTACATATGTATTAGTTACCTCAATTTTATCAATCGCCTTAGGCTGTCCCATTCCACCGTTGTTGATTATATAATTGTCGGTCAGAGGATCATAAACCGTTGAAAAATCAAGTCCCATTACTTCGGTGACAATAGTATCTTTATTGTAACTAACATAAGTTCTATTGTAGTCAGGCTTAGGAGAAATCTCGTTGGAAACGGGAGCGGTAAATGTTTCTGCGTTATTCAAAGTTCTGTTTTCGAGCCAAGTAGAAGTGTCCGCAAATTCAAACACTGCCCCTCGCACTTGTTCCTCGTACTGATTACCCGAAACATACCAATCAATGATCTTGTTTTCATCCGAATCAACCAAAACGTAAATTCTATCTGTATGGTTTCGCTCATATTCAGTTGTGGTATGAACCGTATATTTAAAGTTTGTACTTGCAGTATAGAAAATAACATTACCGTTTTTAATTGCCCGTTCAAGCTTGACGGTCGGTTTGTCAATTGTTTGTTCAAGCCACTTAACAGTATCACGCTGATATGCAAACTTTCCCTCGAGATACGCTTTGCATCGATCCGATATCTGTGTTTGAAATTTCGGCATTTTATCGTCGCCGGACACCATGGCATTATAATATGATTCAATATCTTTTTCAAGAGTCACGTTTTCGGCAGAGATAATATCTCCCACCTCTTTAAGCTTATAAATTTTATTGATATCGCCGTCAGGGAGCGTTTTAGAGAAGTAATAAACATCACCGTTTTTTTGCTCTAAAAGATATGTGCCACTTGCCGCAAAAGCGCTAAGATTATTTTTTCTGATGCTTTTTGCAAGTTCCTTATCCTTTATACAATCATCAAAGTTCTTCTCTGTAAGAATATCCTTCTTAAAATTCAGTTTGTTATCACTATGATATCCCCAAGTATTTCCCGCAGTATAATTATATTCTGACAGAACGTTGTCTTCACCCTCTATTGCAATATGTTTCTTTTTCACAAAGCTTGTCGGTTGGATTGAATACACCACGCTGTCGTAAGCATATTGCTTGTTTTGAATCGCACCGCTATGTGGGGTTACACAGATGTTTTTTGCACACTCTTTATTAAAGAGCCTATAGTCCCCGGTTATGATATCACCAACCGAAACATAGTCTGCCAATATTTCTTGATCCGAATAAAGTGTGTATTTTGTTTTACCGTCAGCTATTATCGCAAGTTCCCCGTTTATTGCCGAAATAACATAGGCAACGTTACCGTCTTCGCTTCTTTTAATTTCTTCAACTGTCCCGCTGAAATCAACGGTAGTATCTCGGGTTATAAAGATAATAATTCCAATAAATAAAACAGCACCTATACCCAGTATTAGTTTTTTCATGATTTCAACTTTATTTATCGCCATAGTAAAACCTCACACGCACACAAAATAGAAGCATCCTAATTTTATAATATCACAAATATGTTTAGGTGTATATAGTTTTCTTCAAAACAAAGAGAATGGGGAACTCTGCAGGGGGGGTGATATGAATCTACCCCTTTGCAACATCGGGAAGTTCCTGCAAACTTTAGGGGGCAGGAAACTCTGCGCTCTCGGTTTTTGCCGACGGCTCCAAGCCGTTTGCAGCAAAACCGTCGTGCTCGAGACACGGCAGTCCGCAAAGCCTATCGTGGCTTTACGGCTGCCTCAACGAACTTTTTTGCAAAGCAAAAAAGTTCAATTCCGAGGCCCATGATACAAAAACAGCCTTGGCAGAAGCCAAGGCTGTTTTTGTGGCAGGGGCAGTAGGAATCGAACCCACGACACGCGGTTTTGGAGACCGCTGCTCTACCAGCTGAGCTATACCCCTATATATGGTTCAAGTCACTTGATTATTATAAGCATTTCCTTTTGAATTGTCAAGAACATTTTTATGAAAAAGTCAAAAATGCCGTCACCAGCGATTGATGACGGCATTTTAACTTAAACCCCTAAGAGAGCGGCACCGATAATTCCGGCATCGTTGCCCAGTTTTGCGATACGGATCTCAGTACGCACCTTATTATACCGTGCATACATCTCCCTCTCCGCATGTTCCTTAATCGGCTTCAAGAGGTAATCTCCCTCTTTAGAGATTCCGCCGCCGATACAGAGGACTTCCGGCTGCAGAACGTTGATAATATCCACCAACCCGGTAGCTACGGAGTGGAGATATTCGTCCACCACTTTTTTCGCCTCTTCATCTCCCTTACGCATAGCGTCGAAAGAAGTCAGGCCGTTGACTTTATCCAAAGAGCCGGCGATTTTCCACATCATGGAATCCAAATTCGCCTCCATATGCTCCTGGGTAGTCTTAATCAAACCGGTAACGGAGGCATAGGCTTCCCAACAGCCTTTCCGACCGCAGGTGCAGGGACGGCCGCCCTCTTTGATGACGATATGACCCATCTCGGCACCGGCATGGTTAAATCCGCTATAAAGTTTGCCAATGATGACCATTCCGCCACCGACACCGGTTCCCAAAGTAATGGTTACACTATCCCGCACTCCTGCGGCAGCCCCGCATTTTGCCTCTGCCCAAGCCGCCACGTTGGCATCGTTTTCCACGTAGATCGGCTTGCCGGGAAAATATTCACCCAGCATCTCTGCCATCGGCAGATCATAGAAATCCAGATTATTGGCATAAATGACCATCCCCCGTTCCGGATCTATAGAACCGGGGGAACCGATCCCGATGCTCTTGACCTCATCCACCGAAACTTTGGCACCTTCCATTACCTTATTCGCCACTTCTGCCATTCTTTGAATAACGGTCTCCGCACCGCTTTTAGCATTGGTGGGAATACTGGTCTTATAGACCAATTCCATCTGCTCGTTTACTATACCGGCGGCAATATTGGTACCGCCCAGATCAATTCCTAAATAATACATCATTACATCTCCATTTCGCCCATGATCAGTTTATTGATTTCTTCTGCCGCATTGTAACCAAGCCGTTTCTGACGGTTATTCATTGCCGCAACCTCGATGATGACCGCTAAGTTTCGACCGGGTTTGACGGGAATGGTCAGGATCGGCACGTCAACGCCGAGGATATTATTATAGACGGTATCCAGCCCCAAGCGGTCGTAGACCTTGGACTGATCCCAGTTTTCCAGATGGATCTCCATATCAATCATCGCATCCTCTTTGACGGCACCCATACCGAAGATCTTCTGGACATTGATAATTCCGATACCCCTCAACTCAATAAAATATTGGATATTAGAGGGAGACGTACCTTTCAAAGAAGTAGAGGTGATCCGCTTGATGACCACCGCATCGTCTGCGATCAGACGATGGCCCCGCTTAACCAACTCGATAGCGGTCTCACTTTTACCGACACCGCTTTCGCCGGTCAGCAAGATACCTTCACCGTAAACCTCGACCAAAACGCCGTGGGTGGTGATCTGAGGGCCTAAGCGCTCATTCAAAAAGAAGATGGCTCCGCTGACAAACTGAGCGGTGTGCATATTCGTTTTAAGAATAGGAACTTTATATTTTTCCGCAATCTCAATGAGTTCCGGATACCCTTCGAGGCCTCGGGTGATCACAAGTGCCGGGAAGCGGAATTCAAACAGCCGTTCAAAGATCTCCCGCCGTTTCGCTTCATCAAAATGATCGAGATAGGTATGCTCGACCTTGCCCAGAACCTGGATCCGGCTTTCATCAAAGTAATCAAAAAAACCCACCAACTGCAAGGCAGGACGGTTAATATCCGTAGACGTGATCTCCGTATCCAAGCCGCCGATGGGCATATAAATGGCTTCCAGACCCATCCGTTTCATCATTTCCGCAAGGGTCAGTTTCTTCTCTTGAGACATTCCGCCACCTCCTTATATCGTCGTATTATACACATTATACCAAATTGTAATGATATACGCAAATAAAATGTTTAATTTTTTATAAAAAAAAGACTTGCTTTTCAGAAAAAACTGTGTTAAAATATCTGTTGCACGAAGAGTGGGTAAAGTAATCCGAGCCTGTTTCAATAAGGCGGATTTTTGCTCACTCGTCGTTAAAATACTCGCCAATACACTAAGTATTGACTGCGTTTTATGCCTTGATCGAGCAAAAATCCGCACTTTTTGAAATCTTCGACCTCAATCCGAGAAGATTTCGAGGGATTTTTCTCAGATTTAGGCGAAGCAAGGCCGTCGCCTTGCAAGAATAAATCGGGGAAAAAGCGCCGAAATATGCCGGATTGAGGCAAGTTCGGACTACTTTACCCACTCTTAAAAAGGAGGTGTTCATCATGGCAAAATGTGAAGTATGCGGCAAGGGCGTTACCTTTGGTATCAAGGTGTCCCACTCTCATCGTCGCAGCAACAAGGCGTTCAAGCCCAATGTGAAGCGTATCAAGGCGGTTGTAGACGGCACTCCCAAGCGTGTGTATGTTTGCTCCAGATGTCTCCGCTCCGGCAAGGTAGAAAGAGCTGTATAATTTCGTTTGACGCTACAAAAGCGGATCTCTTATGAGATCCGCTTTTTTATTTTTCCTGAATAGCAAGGCTTGCTTGGCCGGCCGCTTCGGTCACATAGCCAAACAACGCCCCGTCCTCGTTATAAAGTTCAAAGGTTCTCTCCCCCGTTTGCTTTGCCTGCAATGGGATAAGGGTGTTATTTTCGTACTGATAATAATAAAGCTGATCGAATCCATCAATCCGGTTGGTTTGATAATTCCAAGCCCGATAGATCTCTGCCGACTGAAGCGGAACAATCTTGGGAAGTTGCTCTTGCTTCGTCTTATATTGAAGAAGTCCGGTCAACGCCCAATCGCTTTCCGTCACGCCGTGGATATGCTCATGCCAAAAGAAATTTTGATCCTCTAAAAAGCTTTTTTCCATCCCTAAGATTCCGATTCTTTTATTTGGATCCGTAAGATCAATTTGACTAATGATTGCTTCTACCGCACGGTGATCGTTTTCCATCGTTTCCTTATAGTCG
The DNA here is from genome assembly GCA_045544995.1 of Eubacteriales bacterium. Lineage (GTDB taxonomy): Bacteria > Bacillota > Clostridia > Oscillospirales > QAKW01 > QAKW01. The sequence goes on along the minus strand of JAZQAE010000119.1, from coordinate 60,550 downwards.
TGTAATTCTGAAATCCCTGCTACGCAAAATACCAATGCGATGGATGCCGTAACGGCCGACGAAACAATCCATCCCTTCTTCCATCGGCTCCAAAGTGCAGTCAAAAGAACGTCCGCCGTCAGGGCAAGTCCCGAAAAACTAAAAACGGCACCCCGGAAAGAAAACCAGGGATTCTCCAACACAAAAAACGGTGCAATAGGTGCCACAGTCAGCAGTATCCCGACCAACAGAGCCATCGGCAAAGAGCTCTTCGCCGTTTCTGTCTTCTGAGAACGGAGAATGCTCCAGCCAAAAGCAAAGCAAAGCCCCGCCAGCAACAGAGCGAACCATACCGCTCCGTCCTGAATCAAGATCTCTGCACCACGCCAAAAGCCTTTCCCGATGGTTTGCCAATTTCCGTCCCAAAAAACAGATTTGATCTGTCCTAAAAGATCCGGGAGAAAGGCCTTGAAATAATAAGGATCATTCGGAAGAACCAACTTCATCCTGCCGGCATAAAGGTTTCCGGAGGGCATCAAAGAGGTCAGCAAGAAGTAAAGCGCCGTATTAAAAATCGGAAATCCTGCCCATAAACACTTCCGCCGATACTGGCGAAAATTCAAAAGTCCTAAAAGCGCAAACAACGCCACCGAAAAGACCAGCGCCTGTTCATAAAAACAAGAGCCCAAAAATTGTAGCGCCAGCGCACCGGCAAGACAGCCCCAAGAAGCCCCATCCAAATAACGCTGAAACAGCCAAGCCCCCAAAGAGGCAAAAAATAACCCCATCACGATACGGGAAGAAGCACTGACCCAATAGGTGCCTTCAAAGCCTAAGGGCAGAAGTGCAAAAACGACGGCAAACAGCCAACCGATCCGGAAATGGCGCTGAAAAACACGCCGCAAAAGCAATCCGGCTACGGTATAAAGACCGGCAAGAATGGCCACCGCCAAAATCATTACCGGGAAGAAGCGGCTCCAGAGCAAGACGTCGGCCATGCCGGCCGCCGGACGTGCCTGAAGCATTCCCATTTCGCAGATCAATTTCCATAGATTCTCATTGAAAAAGGCATAGTTATGATACTGGATATAGTCGTCCAGTTGATAAAAGTATTGAACACCGTAATAAAGATAGCGCACAAAAACGAGGGAATACAAAGTGATTCCCGGTAACACACGTTGTGACGTCTTGCTGGTCTTCATTTGTATTCCCTCGCTATTCTTATGATTGGGTCGGTGGTGTTTCGGTACTCTCAGGCGAAGTCTCTACCGGGGTTTCCGGCGCAGGTTCCGGAGACGGCTCCGGGGTCACAGGGGTCTCCGGTACCACAGGAGTTTCCGGGGTTACGGGAGTCTCCGGAGTCACGGGAGTTTCCGGAACGACCGGGGTTTCCGGCGTCACGGGAGTCTCCGGCTCCAAGGGCACCTCAGGATCAACCCCCGGCACTCCGCAAAAATCGCAGGATTGATACGGGACACCGGAAGCGAAGAACTGTCCGCTCACCTTTTCCTTACACTTCTCTGTGGGAAGCTTACCGGTCTGCGTACAAACCTCCACCGTGGTCAAGCCGGTGGGGCCATCGAATTCCTTTCTGGGCAGACCGTTATGAACCTGGCTCATGACTTTTTTCCAGGCAACTGCCGCCGGGTTGGCACCGCCGTATTCGATGGTGGCCGGTTTATCATAACCCACCCATACGCCGGCAGAATAATACTTGGTATAACCCACGTACCACCGGTCTTTATCATCACTGGTGGTACCGGTCTTGGCACACATCGCCTGGCCGCTGATCCGACCGCTGGTGCCGGTACCGAACTCCGCTGCATGCTTCAACATCTGGTTGATCATTGCGGCGGTATTTTTTTGCATCGCCGTCTGGGATTCCACTCTATTTTCCAGTAAAACCCGTCCGTTCTGATCCAGGATCTTGGTAAAGGTATACGGCTTCGTATAGGTACCGTCGTTGGCAAAAGCGGAATAAGCGGCGGTGATTTCCTGTACGCTGATACCGGTGGTCAATCCGCCAAGCGCCATCGCCTGGTCGTTTTCATCATGCTCAGAACCGGGCACCAAGGTCGTGATTCCCAGATTGTTCTTTAAGAAATTAAAGGCCGTTTTCGATCCCAAGGCATTTTGAACCCGTACGGCGATGGTATTTTTAGAGAGATCCAAGCCTCTCTGAACCGACATCATCTTTTTGGTCCAATCGTCATAGTTTTTCGGCCAGGGATTGCCTTTGGAGTCCTCCCGGACGCCGTCATCCATCAAAAGCATTCCCGGCGCCACCCGTACACCGTCGATCTTGGTGCCATATTCAATGGCTGGGCCGAAGGTGCCGATGGGTTTCATGCAGGAACCGGGCTGACGGTAGGATTGGGTGGAACGGTTCAGGCCTCTGGCCACCGTTTTCTTGCCCACACCGCCGGACATCCCGACCACCGCACCGGTGGTATTATCAATGACCGTAATGGCGCTTTGCAGACTCTGACCGTTCGCAGTCACTCTGGGGAAATTAGAGGGGTCCTCAAAGATCTTATCGACCGCCTTCTGGACATCCAAATCCATGGTAGAATAGATCTGAATTCCGCCGGAATAAACCAAGGAACGGGCATAAGCCTCGCTGTAGCCTTTTTCATTCACCAGGGCTTTAATAACGTCCTTGACGACCTGATCCACAAAGTAACTATTCACTTCGGTACCGGACTCATTTTTATTGGACTCTCCTACGTGAAGCTCCAGTTTTTCCTCTTTGGCCGCTTTCGCCTCCGCCTCAGAGATATAGCCCAACTCCAGCATTTTATCAATAACAAAGCCGGCACGACGGACGTTATTATCCGGGTTTTGGATGGGATCATAGTAGGTAGGAAGATTGGTGATGGAAGCAATACTGGCACATTCAAAAAGCGTCAACTGATCCAGTGTCTTATTGAAATAGACCTCTGCCGCCGTTTGAACGCCGTAACAACCCTGGGAAAGATAGATGGTATTCAGATAAACTTCCAAAATCTGATCCTTTTTATATTCCCGTTCCACGTACCAAGCCCGACGGATCTCCTGAATTTTCCGAGAGACGGTCTGCTGGTCGTCACCAGTGATATTTTTGATCACCTGCTGGGTAATGGTGGAACCGCCAAAGGTCTTATTTCCCATGGTGACGAAGTTCAAGACCGCCTTACCGGTTCTCAAAAGGTCCACACCGCTATGCTTATAAAAACGCTCATCTTCAATGGCGACGAAGGCGTGCTGGAGATTCTTTGGAATCTCACCAATATCGGCCCAGATGCGGTTTTCGCTGGCGTGCAGGGTCTCTGCCTCCACGTAGGCGCCGTCCTCCAAGCCATAGACCACCGAGGTGTAATTCAAGGCGCTATCTACCGCCGAAAGATCAAATTCATCGTCTAAATAAATAAAGGAGTACCAACCAAAGGCCAACACCACAAAAAAGCAGGTCAAGATCCCGGTCAGGCAGACAGCCCAGACGGACTTCCGAACCCACGTCGGCATTGGCTTCCGTTCCTTCTTTTCTCTTTCCCTGCGAAACCGCTCCGGCAGGAAAGATACGATCTTTTCTTTTATCTTATGAAATATCTTCTTCAAGACATCCATCTCCTTTAAATCTATATACAGATATAGTATATCAAACCTTCAATTAATTTGCAAGTCATTCTCACTTTGAACCCAAACTCCTTTTTCGGCAATAATCCTGCCATCCCGACCGTGTTAATTGGCACGCATATTGAGAAAACCGCTTATGGCGCAACCGGCGGACCATCCCAAAGGACAACACCACCAAAACACAGTAAGCGCCGTACCGCAGATAAAAAAATACCGTCCGGATCAGATTTCCTTTAATGGCGTCTCTTCCTACCCGTAACGACTGCAAAACGCCGGCATCGGGATAAAGAAGCAAAACGTACTTGCAAAGAATATACCTTAGATGAATCAATAGAATTCCCAATAAAAAAAGACTCCACAATATGATCGAAAGCGCAATCAGCCAAGGGGAGCGCAACATAAACTCCGCCGCCAGCCGAAAAGGATTTTCCTGCACGGAAAAGACGTTTTCTCCCGTTACCAGTAAAAAAGAGAAAAAGAGAACCACCTCCACAATCGCCGCTCCTAATAGAAGAAGCAACCGTTCCCCATAGATCAAGACCTTTTTCAAAAAGGAGACGGCAATCGCTTTCGTCATTAAAAGGGGCTGACGAAACAAAAAGAAAAGTTCCTTAATTCCCCCTCCCTCTTTAATGAAATAATGAGAGATCCCATAAGAAAACGGAGTGTAAAGCAAGGAGGAAAATACCAGCACCAACCATGCAGAAAGATAAAAACCTCCATTCAACCGTTGGCGAAACACCGCATAAAAGTCTTCGTTTCGATGAAAAAGATAAAGCCCGCCCAAGATTAAAATAATTCCCGCCAAAAAGATTAAAAAGGTCATTACTGCATAGAGAATTCCACGATGTTCTTCATTGGAAGCGTGTATTTTTTTCATCGGCAGTCTCCTTACAAAAAATAGGGGATGCGCTTTTCAGCACATCCCCTATATATTATAATGTTAAGTTTTCGCTTACCACTTAAACAATACCGTACCAGGCAGCAAGGAAGAATTCAAGATCTTTGCCACTCGGATACTATCATAAGCACCTTCTGCAGTATCACTGGGCGCACCTTCCATAAAGGCACTGAAGGTGGTATGGATCGCAGGATCGTAGAGGGTTGCAGCCTCGTCCTTATGATACATGGCGTGGGTAGCCAGGTTTGCATTGTTATCGAAATTCTTGAGTCCCAAGAAGAGAGACCGTTCACTGGCATGAGCATCCGGCTTCTGCACGGTGATGTTACCGGTACCGGAAGAAGAGGAACCGGTCGCAACGGCGGAACCGTAGAGGTAGTTGGCGCAATCGGGATAAACCGCATTGACGTCAGCCGCCTTCTCGGCCCAAGCACGTACAAAGGAAAGACCGATATTGGCTTTCATATCATTGTACCGAGCCTGTTGCTCTTCAGTCAGAACCTCCAGAACGGGAGCCTCATTTTCTGCCTTCCAGATCTTGGTATATTCTTCTGCCACACGCAGAGCCACAGAGGGATTTTCGCAGGTCTTCATCACTGCGAAACCGCCGGCCCAACCGGCAACGGGAGTGATGATCTCTTTCTCATACTCTTCGCCGGCTTCGGCGCTCTCACGCTCAGCCTGAACCTTTTGCTCAAATTCCTCGGCCATCATGGCACGATAGGTGGTCTCATAAGTCTGACCATAGGGATAAGCTACGAAGTCCCATTCGGAAACTGTCTGATCCGCTACTTTAGCCACGTCCAGAAGCTCCGGCAATTCGCAGGCCAGGAAGGAATAAGATTTCACGGAATCGTTTCCGGCATAGATGTTAAAGAGCTTTTCATAAGCTTCGCCGTCTTTCCAAGCGAGCGCCTTTTCAAAGGCGCCTACGTAGTTTGCATTTGCAACATCCTTAACGGTCCAATACCAGGACTGCACCACGTCGGCCGTTTTGCTATAATCCACATTGGTCACGGTAGTCAGGTTGGCTTTACCGGTATTTGCGCTAACGGTAAATCCTGCAAAATCCTCCATGCCGTACCAAATATCCAAGCCATTCAGGGCGTCCATCTTGGAAGCAATACCTACGTTAGAACCGGCGGTGCTGGTCTTCAGCATCTCGGTAAAAGCATTCACGCTCCAGGTGCGGTTATTGTACATCTCCACAGGATCAACCACGTCGATCTCCCGCAGTTCGGTCACAACCCCGGCGGCATCCACCAAAGTCTCGGCAGGCAACTTGCCGCCTGCTTTAACGTTGGCTTTATTGTATGCCAAGAAATAAGGAGCGCCGATACCGGAAGCTACATGGTAGTAGATCAAGGTTGCGTCCAGGTCATCCACAACGTGAAATTTCTTAGAAAAAGAAGAAGAGAAGGTATTCAGTTTATCAGCCAGGTCGAAATTAATGAAAGAGTTTACGGCTTGCGTAAAGCTATGTACATCACCCCAGATGGAGTTATCTACGTACATCAGATCCACATCGTCACCGGAGAGGTAAGCCCGACGGCATGCATTGACGTAAGCAGAGCCGGTGCCGACTCTTCTGACGTTGACGGCACAGCCATACTGCGCAGTCATCGCCTTGACCGCCTCGTTTTCCTCGTCTACGGGGAAGTTATCCGGAACCAGGATCTTGACGGCACGGCCGGCCAGCAGTTCATCGCTGACACCGGTAGCGCTGTTGGCCACACCCCGCTCTACCCGCATGGTGGAGATCAACTTCTCGATCTTACTCAGCAGTTCCTCGGCGTTGTACGTAGAAGTAAAGGGCGTATAGACCGGATCCGGCTCAGAGGGCTCGTCATTATTTTCCGGCGGAGTCTCTTCCGGTTCTTCAAAGAAGGTTTTATCCTCCGTCGGCTGATCTTCGTACTGATAGTCCGGAATGATCAGCAAAGCGCTGAGCTTATCGCTGATATCAGCGCCATAGTTTGCCACACCGGCGGGACGACGGATATAGTTACAGCCTGCAAGAGTCAGCAGAACGGCAACAACCATCATCACAGCCAGGATCTTTCTTAATTTCATGTGAATACCTCCTGAATTAGCCTTAAGGACATAGCGACATATAATATATCAGTTATAGTATAGCATACCCTTATACCTACTTCAAGAAAAAAAATAAAATTAGCAATCCTAACCAATCTTTTTGATGCGGTTTTGTGCATTATGACAATTCTACTGTGACATTTTTTCCTCGGCCTTTGCCGTGGCAATCAGGAAATTCAGCCGGGATTTTAACCCTAACAATTCATAGGATAAAGCGTCCACCAGTAAAGGCTCATTGATCAAGGATAATTTTGTCTCCAAATTCGCCATTCTCTGTCGAAGATCTACCAGTTCATCCCGATAGGAAACGGTTTGTTTTTTCATCATTTCATGCCTCCTGTTTTCATTTTTGCCTGTTTCTACCATATCTATGCGGTCATACTTGAAATAATCCGCATCATATGATAAAATCAAAGCAGAATACACCTAAAAAAGGAGGATTCCAAATGTATGAAAAATGGCCTTCATGGCTGAAAAATAAATGGCTTTTATTCAGCGCAGGATGCGGATTGGCGCTGATTTTGGGAGGATTGATCTTTCTTCTTTTTCTCCGTGCTCCCTTTGCATCAATGCTGACGGCTCGGGGCGAAAAAGCCTTGCAAAATCACGATTATATCACTGCGGCAGAGCAGTTTTCCGCCGCTCTGAGATTTCAAAAGAATCGAGAGGAACTCTATTTAAAATACAGCGAAGCCTTGATCGAACTGAAAGACTACACCAAAGCGGCAGAAATCCTGGATCAGGGAATCGACCGGCTGGGCGGTGCAGAAATCCTTTACCTGGCCAAGGCCGAGGCTTTGGTGGATGCCGGCAAGATCGGCGCTGCCGCAGCCTTTTTGGACGGAATTGAAGATACTTATATCAATAAAAAAATCCAAGATTCCCGTCCGGCAGATCTAAATTATACGCCCCAGCAAGGTAGTTACAGCCGTGCGCAGAAAGTGACCATCCAAGTGCCGGACGGTCAGACGGTATATTACACCCTCAACGGCGAAGAGCCCTCCCTCGCCTCTCCGGTCTATAAAGAACCCATTACCATCAGTTCCTCCTGTACGCTGATTGCCATCGCCGTCAGCGAAGAAGGACTGGTCTCCCCTCGGTTGAAACTCACTTATGAGATCAATAACGCCAACGAAGCCATCGAGTTCACCGACAGTAAGATCGAAAAGATGGTTCGCACCAGATTAGACCAGCCCACCGGCGATCTTTATGCAGCGCAATTAGCTTCTGTCACGGAGTTGAATAACGACGAAATCGAAGGCGAGATCCGCAGCCTGAAGGATTTGGAATATCTCCCCCATCTGCAGGTTCTTCGGATCAACGAAGAACTGCTGATCGAAGATTATACCCCCCTCTCCGCTCTAACGGAATTACAGATCCTTTCCATGACCGGATGTGCACTTTCCAATGAGGATCTCAATAATATCAGCAGTCTTTCTGCCCTGACAGAGCTCAGCATCAACCGAAATAAGATCTCTGATCTTTCCGCACTGGACCAGCTGGTAAATCTGGAATTTCTCAACGCTTCCAATAATAAGTTGACCACCACGATCGACGTTTCCGCCTTTCCCCGGTTAAAATATCTCCATCTGACCGAAAACGGTCTTTACGATCTATCCGGGCTCACGGAGCTGAACGAATTGCTTTACCTGGATGTTTCGGGCAACGCCATCACCGATCTTGCCCCGCTCTCCGGCCTCAAAGCCTTAGAAGAGCTGTATCTGCGAGGCAATCGCCCTGATAACGTTAAGATCCTCAGTTCCCTCCCCGCTTTGACCCGGCTGGATCTTTCCGACTGCGGATTAGCCTCCCTCAGCGTGGTCAACGACTTTAAAGCCCTGACCGCTCTGATGGCAGAAGGAAACGAGATCGCCTCTCTTTCCACCTTCCGCAAACAGGTCACTGAACTGAATATCAGCAAAAACCCGCTGGCCGATCTCTCCCCCTTGAGTACGCAAACCGGTCTGACCACCCTGACTGCCGCAGAGACCAAGATCACCGACGTCGCCTGTCTTTCCGGCAATAAAACGCTGGTCACGCTGGATATTTCCGGCACCGGCGTCACCGATGCTTCGGCGCTCAAGACTTGCACCGCACTCAATTTCCTGGTCTGCTCTCCCCAATGTATTACCACCGGTCTGGGGCCCGCCGTAGAGATCATTCACTACTAAAAAAATCCCGTCATGCTTGGCATGACGGGGTTTTTATGTATTAAAATCTTATTTAATGATTTCGCCCTGAGCGTTCCGGGGAAGTGCCACAGCGTTTGCTTCATCGGTATCGATGTGCATTGCATCGGCAAACTTGGGGGAAACACGCAGAACCGTCTCACCAAAGATGACTTCACGAGGACCGGCAACCTTAACGGAAACGATCTGACCATCGGTGAAACCGCCCTTTTCAGCAGTCTCGGGGGTCATATGGATATGACGCTGAGCAGCGATAACGCCCTCTTCGATGGTGATTTCGCCGCAGGGTCCCTTGATGGTGATAGCACCGCTACCCTTTACGTCACCGCTCATGCGGATGGGAGCCTCAACACCCAGAGTACGGGCATCGGTCAAGGAGATCTCAACCTGGTTCTCAGGACGGGTGGGGCCGAGAACGCTGACGTGGGTCAGGGTCTTCTTGGGTCCAATCAGATCAACACGCTCTTCGGAGAGGTACTGGCCGGGCTGAGAAAGCTCACGAACCATGGTCAGCTTAGCGCCCTTGCCAAACAGGATCTCTACAGCCTCTTCGGTCAAATGGACATGACGAGCAGACATTTCAACTAAAACGTTCATTGGTTTATACCTTCTTTCATAATTTTTCAAAGTTTACTCTATTTTACACCACCTCACGCCTTTTTTCAACCCTAAATTATGCCAAATTTATATATTGAAAATAAAATTTTTTTATGTTAGAATAAAAAATAATGCTTAAATATAAGGAGGAAGTCCTGATGTCCAAAAAATATTATATGACCACGGCCATTGCATACACCTCTGCCAAGCCTCATATCGGCAACACTTATGAGATCGTTCTGGCGGACAGCATTGCCCGTTTCAAGAGAATGCAGGGATACGACGTCAAATTCCAGACCGGTACGGACGAACACGGTGAAAAGATCCAGCTCAAAGCGGAAGCTGCCGGAATCACTCCCCAGGCATACGTGGACGGCGTTGCCGGAGAGATCAAGCGGATCTGGGATCTGATGAACACCACCTACGACCGCTTTATCCGCACCACCGATCCCATGCATGAAAAGAAGATCCAAAAGATCTTCAAAAAACTCTACGACCAGGGCGATATCTATAAGAGTGAATACGAAGGAATGTACTGCACCCCTTGCGAGTCCTTCTTTACCGAATCTCAGTTAGTGGACGGCAAGTGTCCGGACTGCGGACGGGAAGTACATCCCGCCAAGGAAGAGGCCTATTTCTTCAAGCTCTCCAAATATGCAGACCGCTTGGCGGAGCATATCGAAAAGAATCCGGAGTTTATCTGGCCTCCCGCCCGTAAAAACGAGATGATCAACAACTTCATCAAGCCGGGTCTGCAGGATCTCTGCGTTTCCAGAACCTCCTTCACTTGGGGCATCCCCGTGGATTTTGATCCGGGTCACGTGGTCTACGTCTGGATCGACGCCCTCTCCAACTATATCACCTTCGCCGGCTACGATCCCGATGGGAACCATTCCGAGGAGTATAAGCACTACTGGCCTGCCGATCTGCACCTGATCGGGAAAGACATCGTGCGATTCCATACCATCTACTGGCCCTGCATCCTGATGGCCCTCGGCGAGGAACTGCCCAAGCAGGTCTTTGGTCATCCCTGGCTCATTATGAGCGACGGAAAGATGAGTAAATCCAAGGGCAACGTCCTTTATGCCGATGATCTGGTGGATCTCTTCGGCGTGGATGCCGTCCGTTACTTCGTCCTGCATGAGATTCCTTATGCCAATGACGGTATCATCTCCTATGAACTGATGATGGAACGGATCAATGCCGATCTGGCCAATATCCTTGGTAACCTGGTCAATCGAACCGTCTCCATGACCAATAAGTATTTCGGCGGTGAACTGCGCCCCTTGGGTGAAGAGACCGAACTGGATCGGGATCTCAAAGCGGTGGCTGCCGCCACCCCCGATGCCGTGGAAAAACACATGGATGCTATGCATATTGCAGACGCCATCGACGATATCTTCACCCTCCTGCGCCGTGCCAATAAATATGTGGACGAGACCGAGCCCTGGATCCTGGGCAAGCCCGACGGCGACCATGAGCGCCTGGCCACCGTGCTGTATAACCTTTTGGAGTGTATCCGCATCGGCGCCGCCCTCTTGAAGCCTTTCATGCCGGAAACCGCCGAAAAGATCTTTACGCAGATCGGTTGCGGCGACCAGTCTTTGGAAGATGCCCGTACCTTTGGCAAACTGACCGTCGGCGGCCACGTAGGCAAACCGGAGATCCTCTTTGCCCGTATTGATATTCCTAAGAAGTTGGAAGAAATCAAAGCCGCCAACGAAGCCAAAGCAAAAAAAGAAGCCAAGAAAGAGCCGAAGAAAGAAGAAAAGCCGGAAGGTGTGGCCATCATCTCTATTGATGATTTTGCCAAGGTTGCCCTCCGGGTGGCAGAGATCAAGACCTGCGAGCCTCTGCCCAAGAGCGATAAACTGCTGGTGATGAGCGTAGATAACGGCCAAGGAATCAAGCAAGTCCTCTCCGGCATCGCCCAGTACTATACCCCCGACCAGTTGATCGGGAAAAAGGTAATTCTGGTCGATAACCTGGCTCCTGCCAAACTCCGTGGCACCCTCAGCGAAGGAATGCTCTTGGCGGCAGACAGTAAAGACGGCGTCAAGGTCATTTTCTTGGACGAGAGTCTGGAAAACGGTGCGGTGATCCGATGATCGACGTACACGCCCATATGAACGACCCCCGATTCGACGAGGATCGGGAAGCCGTTCTCCTTGAACTGAAAGATAAAGGCATCCGCCGGCTCATCAATTCCGGCTGTTGCATCGCCTCCTGCCACGATACGCTGAAAATGGCAGAAGAGCATGATTATATCTACGCCGCCATCGGGGTTCACCCCCAGGAAGCGGCGGATCTGGAGCTGGGCGGAGATGCCGCCTGGGAAGAGCTTAAAGAAATGTTAAAGCATCCCAAGGTGGTTGCCGTCGGCGAGATCGGACTGGATTACTATTATGAAAATGTATCCCGAGAGGTACAGAAGAAATGGTTCCATGCCCAGTTGACCCTGGCGGAGGAACTGGACCTTCCGGTCGTGATCCATACCCGGGACGCCATGAAGGATACCTTGGATATTCTCAAAGAACATCCCAATAACCGTGGGATCCTCCATTGCTACAGCGGTTCGGTAGAGTCTCTTCGGGAGATCCTGAAATTAGGTTGGTCCATCTCCTTAGGCGGAGTTGTCACCTTTAAAAATGCCCGGGTCGCCAAGGAAGTGGCGGCGGAAGTTCCCCTCGACCGGCTGATGCTGGAAACGGACAGTCCCTTCCTGGCACCGGAACCCAACCGAGGAAAACGCAACTGCGCTTTGAACCTCCCCTACGTGGCGGCGGAGATCGCCCGTCTTCGGGGCATCACTCCCGAAGAGGTGGAGCGTATCACCGACGAAAATGCCCTTAAAATGTTTAAAATGGCTTGAGCATTAGCTCAAGCCATTTTTTAATTTCTTTACTTTTTCCGTGCGCCGATGGCGGTTTCTGCATTCTGCAGAAGATTAAAAATAGAGGTCGCAAACATCGGGTATTTTTCCCGAATGGCATTTTCATCCATCGCCGGCAGTTTCTTGACTTTTTTCAGCCGGGTTTGAATCTCCGCTTCCAGTTTTTTCATGGTGCCGTCCGCCATCAGGAAGGCCACGTCACTTTCGGCACCAAAGAAGGTCTGAGGATTTTCTTCGTTGCCGTCGTACAGCCGGCGAAACATCTGGTAAACACTGATCTGCAGATAAAGGGATACTTTATTGATCAATTCTTTATCTCCGGTGGAACCCAGAAGATCCTCTACCACCGCCACGGAATTGCAGATGAGCTTTTTATTAAGGATCGGCAGTAAACTTCCGGCACCCCGATTTCCTTGACCGGCGGCATCCTCGTCGGGAACCTCTTCTAAGAGGATGGCGGAGCCGTTTTTCTCCAAAGAACGCCCCAACAGATAATCCACAGAAACACCGTAAAAATCGGCGGCACGAACCAGAAAAAGAAGTCCGCATTCCCGGATTCCCTTTTCATAATGGGAAAGGAGCGCCTGGGAGATCCCCAAAGCCTCCGATGCCTTCTTTTGGGAGAGTCCCGCCTCTTTTCTAAGATGGGTCAACACCCTTGGAAAATCCGATAATGCCATGTTTTTTGCCTCCATTGTATCCTACGAAACTACCTTTTAATTATATCAAAACCAACCATCGAAGTCAATTGAAATGACTCAATTTCTGAAAGTTTGTGCGGTTTGTAGAAATTGCAATAACCGCTATATTTTTTAAAAATCCCATGATATAATAAAAGTAGCAAAAATCCTATCACATTTTAAAGGAGTGACCTCGATGAAAACAACCTACGTAACCAAAAAACTGACCCTCTCGGAAAAGGAAAAGCAGTTGGTAGAGAAAAAACTGACCCGGCTGGATAAGTTTTTCACTGCTGAAGCGGAAGCCACGCTGACCTTTACCGTGATTCGGGATGAGGTCACCGTGGAAGTAACGGTGCAGGATCACGGCATGATCTTCCGGGGTGAACGCTCCGCCGTGGATAAGATGATGGCGTTGGACGAGATCATCGACCTCTTGATCCGCCAGGTACGAAAGAATAAGACCCGCCTTTCCAAAACGCTCTATGCTGAGGATCCGGGCTTCGAGCCTTGGGAAGAGGGTGAAGAGGACTTTCATCTGGTCCGCACCAAGGAAGTCTTTCTCCGTCCGATGGATCTCACGGAAGCCATCATGCAGATGAACCTTTTGGATCATAACTTCTTTATGTTCTTAGACAGCGAGACCGAAAAGGTCAGCGTGGTCTACCGCCGGAAGGACGGTCAGTACGGACTGATCCGAAGCGAAAACTAACCAATAAAAAAAGGCACCCGTTGGGTGCCTTTTCTTTTTATCCAAATAAATAAAATCCGGCGGCGATCAAGCCAAACAACAGGGGCTGATGCAAAAGATAGACCCACAGAGAGTGGCGTCCCGTCCATTCAGCCGGCTTAAACCGGGCGGTATAAAACCACGCCGGGAACCGATGCTCTTTGACCAAGGGACCCAAAAAGGTTCCGGCCAAAAAGAGAAAGAAATACGGAAAGATGGGATAATAATCCGCCGAATAAAACCCCTCGAACGGAAATCCGAGGATCGTCAGAGGCCAGTTGACCCAGTCCATTCCACGGCAGGTAACGATGGCCAGATAGAGGCAAAACAGCACTGCCCCCGTCGCAACAGGAACCCAGCGTTTTTTGCAGGTAAAGAGGCCGTAAAGAAGCATGGAAAGCCCGAACATATGCAGAACGCCAAACCAGATCTGAAGCCCCGTTACCCCCACCGCCGGCAAAAGAACACCGGTCACTAAGGTAATTAACAGAGCGGCACTGGAGATGATCGCCCCCCGGCGCAATACGTTTCTGGAAAAGGCGGTACAAATTCCGCTCACCAGCAAAAAGGCGCCCACAAATAATTCCTGCAACGCCCAAAACACCCAGGTGTCCAGCACCCAGAACTCCATATCCCAGCCAAAGATCCACGCCACCTGTTCAAAGGCGAAAAGGGCATGATGCAAGATCATGCCCCATACGGCGATGCCCCGGATCCAGTCCAGGGCGTAGATACGCTCTTTTCCGCTCATGCTTGTTGCTTACGGATGGATTTACGGGTCTCCTCCAAAGCCTGACTGCTCTTAGTCATACTGTCGGCAGCCCGGGCCAGGATGGTATCGCAATACTCAACGGTGGCATTGTTCATCTCCCGGGCCTTCTTCTGCGCCTGAGCGATGATCTCCTGTGCCTGGTGCTGCGCTTCTTGATAAACGGCCTCCTGAGAAACCAATTTCTCCGCCTTGGCACGGGCAGTCTGAATGGTCAGGTCTGCTTCTTCCCGTCCCTGGAGAATGATCTTATCCCGACGGGCAATAATGTCGTTACTGGCACGGATCTCTTCCGGCAAAGAGGCTCTGAGATCGGTGATCAACTCCTGCAGTTCGGTGGCATTGACAACCCGCTTACCACCGCTCATCGGAAAGTTCCAGGCATCCTCCAAAAGGTCTTCCATCGCTACCAGAATTTCTTCGATCTTCATCCTTCAATCTCCTTTAAAAATCTTTTTTTAATATCTTCCGCCACCGCCGGATGGACAAAATCGGTAATATCCCCGCCGTTTTTGGCCACTTCCTTGACGATGCTGGAAGAAAGATACATAAATTTAGCATTGGTATTGAGGAACAGCGTTTCCACGTCCCGATTGAGTTTCTTATTGATGAGCGCCATCTGGAACTCATATTCAAAGTCCGTCACGGCTCTGAGACCCTTAACGATGGCCACCGCTTCGTACTCCCGGGCGCAGTCCACCAAAAGGCCTGCAAAGGTGATGACTTCCACGTTGGGCAGATCAGTCAGGCAACGCTCCAAGAGCTCGATCCGTTCCTCCACCGTAAACATCGGTCTTTTGGTGCTGTTTACCAGCACCGCCACGTAGACCTTATCAAATAACTTCGCCGACCGGGAGATAATATCCAGATGTCCCAAGGTCACCGGATCAAAGGATCCGGGGCAAATTGCGATCTTCATGCTTCATTCCTCTTTTCCAAAAGGGTAATCTTCACCGTTCCCTGCCGGTACTCTTTCCGAAGGGAAAGACCGCCGAAAGAAAAGGTCTCCTCTGCGCCGGTCTCCACCGCCACCAAAGCGCCTTGGGGCAAAAGGGGTTCCAGCGCCAAAAGAGCATCCTCCGCCATTCCCTTGCCGTAAGGGGGGTCTAAAAAGATCAGATCCGGGCGTTTTTGCTCTCTTTCTATCATTTTAACACACATCTTATAGTCGATGCAAGTTTCTTTTGATTCTTTTTCGAAATTACAGGATTTTATATTCCGATGCACCACCGCCAAAGCAGCGTTGCTCCCATCGTTGAACCAGCAGAAAGACGCTCCTCTGGAGAGGGCTTCCAGCCCCAACTGACCGCTCCCTGCAAAAAGATCCAGTACGTAGCGGTCGGCCAATTCAAACTGAATGGCGGAAAAAAGAGCCTGCTTCAGCCGTTCCAATGTCGGACGGGTGTGTTCTCCCTCCAATGTTTCTAGTTTTTTACCACGCCGGGTGCCGGCGATGATCCGCATCATAGATTTTCTCCTTTATAGTACTCCCACACCGCTTGCGCCACGCTCTCCGGCAGACCGGCCTTTTGCCGGATCTCCTCCCAGGTGTCCTCGCCGATGCCTTTGGGATAGGCTTTTTTGAATTTCTTGAACCGTGCCTCGCCCATGCCGGGCAGATCCAGCAAGGGGGAACGGGTCATCTTTTTGGTATGCTTCTTTTTCATATAGGTGATGGCGTAGCGGTGCACCTCCTCTTGCAAAGAGGCAAAAAAGCCGTAAAGCGCCGGATCGGTGCGAAGATCCAGCTCTCCCCCGTTGGGAGAGACCAATCCCCGGGTCCGGTGACGGCGATCCTTGACCAGGCCAAAGACCGGAATGGATCCGCAGAGATCCAACACCGCCTGAATGTGTTGCAATCCGCCGTCCATCAGGATGAGATCCGGCTTTCCGCCAAACTCTTCCTCCTCCAAATGGGACAGCCGGCGTTCCAGCATCTGCCGTGTGGCGGCGTAGTCATCCTGAAGAAGCTGTTCACGAATTTCAAATTTTCGATAGGCACTCCGCTTGAACCGCCCCTCTTCCCAGACGATCATACCACCCACCATCGACTCGGCGCCAAAATTGGAAATATCATACATCTCGATCCGTCGAGGCGGTTCGGAAAGCCCCAGAACCTCGGCGATAAGGATCGCCATCTTCCGGGTGCGATCTCCTGCCGCCTCCCGTTCCGCCAGTTTCTCCGTGGCGTTTTTACGGCAGAGCGCCAAAAGCTCCGTTCCCTTCCCTCGCTGAGGATAACGGAACTGCACCGCTCCCCCTCTGAGATCGGAAAGATATTCTTTTAAGAGTTCTTCGTCCTCCGGCGGATGGGGCAGTAACAGTTCTTTGGGTAACTGCTCCTTTTGCTGATAATAGCGTTGGAGGAAGGGGCCTACCCAGTTTTCTTCCAGACTGTCCCGAATCAAAGCGGTGTCCTGCATGAGGATCCTTCCGCCCCGAATGACCAATACCCCCACCGCCAAAAGATCGCCCAGACGAACGGCGTCCAAAACGTCCCGATCCAAGTCCTCTTTGCCGGTGATGATCTGGCTTTGCCCTAATTTCTCGATCTTGCGGATGCGATCCCGAAGAGAAGCGGCTTTTTCAAACTGCAAGTCCTCGGCCGCCTGTTGCATCTTCCGGGTCAATTCCGCCACCAAGGCTTTATAGTCCCCTTTAAGGAAGTCCATGGCCTCCTCCAGCCGTTCCCGGTACTGCTCCTTCGTTACCTTTCCGGTACAGACCCCGACGCAACACCCAATATGGTGCCGCAGGCAAGGGCGCCCTTTACGAAAATCCCGGGGAAACTGCCGGTTACAGGTGGCAAGACCAAACAGATCGTTGGCAGTACGGACGATCTCCGCCGCCGCTCCGTTTTGAGGAAAGGGGCCGAAAAGACGCTTTCCCTCCTGGCTTTCCTGACGCAGGACCTTTAACCGAGGGTATGCCTCCCGCAGATCAATTGCCACGTAAGGATAGGTTTTATCATCCTTTAAAAGGATATTATATTTCGGGCTGTGCTCCTTGATGAGGACGTTTTCCAAAATCAAGGCTTCCATCTCGGAATTGACGCAGATATAATCAAAATCCGCCACCTTTTCCACCATGGCCATCACCTTGGCGGTATGGCTTTTGATGCCGGTGAAATAGGTGGACACCCGATTTTTGAGATTTTTGGCCTTGCCCACGTAAATGATCGTCCCCTCCCGGTCTTTCATCAAATAGACGCCGGGACGGGCGGTCAGTACCGCCAGCTTATCGGTTACTTTTTTGGGGAACTCCATGGGCAACGCCTCCTTTCTCTTGTCTTTATAAATTCAGTATACCACACATTCCCCTTGAATTCCACCCCTCTTTATGATAGAATGAGGAAAAATCAAAAAGGAAGTCGCAATATGATTAAACTGATCGCTTTTGATATGGACGGTACCCTCACCGATACCACCCGGATGATTCCGGCCATTGTGAATAAAACCATCGCCCATTACGGCAAAGACCCTCTTCCGGCGGAGCGGATCCTCTGCCACGTGGGGCATGGAGCCAAAAATCTTTTGAAAGGGGTCATGGGCGAATGCGGTCTCTCGGTCGATATTGAAGAGATCAATGCCTACTACAGCAGTCTCTACGATGAAGACCCCTCCCCCTTGGTGGATCTCTATGAGGGCATCGAAGAGATGCTCCGTACCTTAGGTGAAAAAGGCATTCGCCGGGTGGTGCTCTCCAACCGCCCCCATGCTCAGACCCTTTTGATCTGTGGTAAAAAGCTCCCGGGACTTTTGGATGAAGTCTACGGTCAGCGAGAGGGCATCCCCATGAAGCCGGACCCCACCGCCCTCCACCAGATCCTCGAGGAAAACGGGGTGGAAAAAGAGGAATGTCTCTACGTGGGGGATATGCACTTCGACGTGGACGTGGCAAAAAATGCCGGTGTCCGCTCCGTGGGTTGCACCTGGGGCCTCGGCGGCGAAGAGCAGGTCAAAACCGCCGACTTTGTCATCCGAAAACCTCTGGAATTATTGGATATTTTATAAGAAAAGACGAACGGTTGATCACCGTTCGTCTTTTTTATAGATCAATAATGTAAATTCTGTCCGGGTGGTAAAGGTGGGGTAGTGCGCTAATTTTGCCTTATCCCCGGGTGAGGTACGATAGTAATAGGGGGTCATTTTAAAGAGGGCTTGCAATTCCTCATTGGACTCCAAGTGAATTTCATTTTGGATGGGGCAACGCTCCAAAAGGGTCAGCCCCGGCAGGGTTTCCGGCTCCGGAAGATTGGGCTTCGGCGTCTCGTACACCGCCGATTTCAGCTCCCATAAATGATGGGTTCCCGGTACCGCCCGAAAAAGGTGTCCGCCGGATTTTAAGACCCTTGCATACTCCTCTGCCGCCAGGGGAGAAAAGAAGTTGAGGAGCGCATCCACACTTTCCTCTTCCAAGGGCATCCGATAGCAACTGGCCACCGCCAGATGATCCATTCCCTGCCGTTTTGCCGCCCATTTGAGGGCTTCTTTAGAAATATCAAAGCCAATGACGGTGGCTTCCGGCAGGCTGAGGGCGACCCCCTCGGTATACCAGCCTTCTCCGCATCCGGCATCGGCAACGACGCCGTTTTTTGAGGTATAAGCGCAAACTTTCTCCGTCAGAAGATCCCGCAAAGGGGCATAATATCCCTTCTCCAAAAACTCCCGGCGGGCGGTGACCATCTCTCGGTCATCGCCGTGGTTTCGATCCGAAGACCGTTGACTTTGCAGGAGATTGACGTACCCCTGCTTTGCCCGGTCAAAGGAATGACCCTTCGGGCAAAGGTACCGCCGTTCCTCTTTTTGCAACGGTTCTCCGCAGACAGGGCAACAAAGAGTCATCGATTGCCTCCGATCCGACGGTAAACCAACGGTTGCGCCATGGGCTTTTCCTGCCCGATCTTTAATGCAGAAAGATAGCACTTAGCCGCCGTCTCAAAATCCCGATCGGTTGCGGTATACAGGATCGCCACAGGCTCCCCTTTTTCGATCCGGTCACCGGTCTTTTTCAAAATTTTCAAGCCGGCATCAAAGTCGATTTGGTCTTCTTTGGTTGCCCGACCGGCGCCGAGAAGCATGGCGGAAAGTCCGATCTTCTCCGCATCCATCTGAACGAGATATCCCTCTTCCGGTGAAAGAACTTCATAGGAAGCGACTGCTTTTTTTCGTCCTTCCAAAAAGGCAGAAAGATCGCCCCCTTGGGCGGTGATCCATTCCTGCATCTTTGCCATGGCTTTTCCGCTTTGCAATGCCTCTCTTGCTTGTTGCTCCGCCTCTTCCGGTGTCCAGCCGTTGCAGAGGGTCAGCATCTCCGATGCCAAGGCAAGGCAAACCTCTTTGAGATCCTCCGGGCCTTCTCCCGATAATACTGCCAACGCCTCTTCCACTTCCAAAGCGTTCCCCACGGCCAGTCCCAAAGGCAGATCCATATTGGTGATCAGCGCCGAAACCTTTCGTCCGCAGGCGGTACCGATGGCCACCATCTCCTCCGCCAGACGGGAGGCTTCCTCCGGAGTCTTCATAAAGGCACCGCTTCCGCATTTCACATCGAGTACGATGGAACGGGAACCGGCGGCCAGTTTCTTACTCATAATACTGGAGGCGATCAACGGGATGGAATCCACCGTGGCGGTCACGTCCCGCAGGGCGTACAGTTTTTTATCTGCCGGTGCCAGATTTCCGCTCTGCCCGGCCACCACCAGACCGCAGTTTTGGGCGCAATGCATAAATTCTTCCGGCGTCAATTCCGTCCGATAGCCGGGGATGGACTCCAATTTATCCACCGTTCCCCCGGTATGCCCTAAGCCCCGTCCGCTCATTTTGGCGACCACACCGCCAAGACTGGCCACAATGGGCGTGACGATGAGGGTGGTCTTATCCCCCACTCCGCCGGTACTGTGCTTATCCACCGTCTTACTGCCAAGAGAAGAAAGATCCACCTGATCTCCGCTCTCCGCCATCGCCAGGGTCAAAGAGGCTGTCTCCTCATGGGTCATCCCCTGAAAACACACCGCCATAGCAAAAGCAGACAGTTGATAATCGGGAAGTTCCCCCTTGGTATAGCCTTCTATCAGAAAACGAAGTTCGCGTTCGCTCAGCGCTTCGCCCCGCTTCTTTTTTTCAATCAGATCGACTGCTCGCATCCTCAATCCTCCAGACGGAAACTCAAAGGAAGCAACTGCTCCAAGGTATATTCCGTCAGTGTCTCTTCATTTCCCAAAATGATCTTAAAATCAGCGGTACAAAACTCCGCCATCACCTGCCGGCAAATCCCGCAGGGCGACACTACGGCATCCGCCGTCTCGCCTTTTCCGCCGGCGATGGCGATTGCCTTAAAGTTGCGTGCCCCGGCATGAACGGCGGCGGAAAAAGCGTTGCGCTCAGCGCAAAGGGTCGCCCCGTAGGAGGCGTTCTCTACGTTACTGCCGGTAAAGATCTGTCCATCCTCTGCCAAAAGCGCCGCACCGACCCGATAGCCGGAATAGGGCGCATAGGCATGGGCTCTGGCCTCTAAAGCCCGATCTAATAAACTTCTCATAGCATCGCCTCTCCTTGGTCTAAATCTACGCCGAACCATCCTGCCACCGTCTTGCCTACGTCGCAGAAGCTCTCCCTTGTTCCAAGGTTTTGCGGTTCCTCTCCGTAGATCAAAATGGGGATATATTCCCGGGTATGGTCGGTGCTCTCATCCGCCGGATCACATCCATGGTCGGCGGTAATGATCAGCCGATCCTCGGCTTTAAGTTTTGCCATAAATCCGGGCAGCCAGGCATCAAAGGCGGAAAGTGCCGCCGCATACCCGTCCCGATCCTGCCGATGACCGTAAAGCATATCAAAGTCCACCAGGTTGACAAAAGCCAATCCCTCAAACTCTTCCTCTGCCAGCTTCAAGGTCACCGCCATTCCCTCTTCATTTCCATGGGTAGGAATGGAACGGGCGATCCCCCGTCCGGCAAAAATATCTGCGATCTTTCCCACCGAAATGGTGGTAATTCCGGCTTCGGTCAACGCATCCAGCACCGTCTTGCCGGTAGGTTCCAAGGAAAAATCCCGACGGTTCGCCGTCCGGGTATACTGCCCCGGCTCCCCGATGAAGGGACGTGCAATAACCCGACCAACACCCCAGTCTCCCACCAGAAGCTTCCGGGCTTTCCGGCAGATCTCATAAAGTTCTTCCAAGGGAACCACTTCCTCATGGGCGGCAATCTGAAAAACGCTGTCCGCCGAGGTATAGACGATGACCTTTCCGGTCTTGACCGACTCCTCGCCATAATCCTTGATGACTTCTGTCCCGGAATAAGGCAGATTACAAAGGACGCCCCGACCGGTCACTTCTGTAAACTTTTTCAAAAGGTCTTCAGGGAAGCCATCCGGAAAAGTAGGCAACGGCTTTGCCGATACCACACCGGCCAGTTCCCAATGCCCCACGGTGGTGTCCTTTCCCCGGGAGGCCTCCTTGGCACGGCCATAAGAAGCCAGGGGCGCCGATGCCGTCCCTAAAAACTCCAACCCCTCAATATTGCCAAGCCCCAATTTCAAAAGATTGGGGATGGCAAACCGAGGACTTTTGGAAATACTCTTTATGGTATGGGCGCTCGCATCTCCAAACTCCTTTGCATCCGGCAACGCTCCGGCACCCACACTGTCTAAAACAATTAAAAATACTCTCATTTTATCGCCACATTCAAAGCCAGTTCCATCATATCGGTGAAGGTGTTCTGCCGTTCCGCAGCAGAGGTCGCCTCGCCGGTAACAATGGAATCGGAAATCGTACAGATGGCCAACGCTTGTTTCTTTGCATAGGCCGCATTCATATAGAGGGCCGCCGCCTCCATTTCCACCGCCATGACACCCAGTTTGTTCCAGGAAAGGGTATCCTCCCCCGCATCATAGAAGGTATCGGAGGAAAGAAGATTACCCACGTGATAAGTCAACCCCAGTTTTTCCGCTTCCTCTGCAGCGGTACGCAAAAGCGCGAAATCAGCGATGGGGGCATAGGTTCCCCGCAGATGATACTGCTTGGCATAATCCGAATTGGTACAAGCACCGGCAC
Source organism: Eubacteriales bacterium (assembly GCA_045544995.1). Classification (GTDB taxonomy): domain Bacteria; phylum Bacillota; class Clostridia; order Oscillospirales; family QAKW01; genus QAKW01. The sequence continues at coordinate 38,048 of JAZQAE010000119.1, read as the reverse complement.
CAAGCACCAGCTCCCGCAGCTTCACGTCCTCCCGAATGGAGCCGGCAGAACCGATCCGCAGGATCCGATCCACCTCAAAGAAATTGAACAATTCATAGCTATAGATCCCCATGGAGGGCATTCCCATGCCGCTGGCCATCACCGAGACCTTTTCTCCTTTATAGGTGCCGGTATAGCCTTGAATTCCCCGGACGTTATTGACCAGTTCAGCATTTTTCAGATAATGCTCTGCAATAAACTTTGCCCGTAAAGGATCGCCGGGCATAAGGACCGTTTTGGCAAAATCGCCTACTTTAGCATCAATATGCGGTGTTGACATTGCTTTTATCCTCCTTAATGAGTTTTACAATGGCGCTGGTTCCCAACCGTTCTGCGCCCAGATCGATCATATCCTCCGCATCCTGCAGAGAACGGATCCCGCCGGCGGCTTTGATCTTAATGCCTTTCACGTTTTTCGCAAAGAGGGCAATATCCTCCCGGGTGGCACCGCCGGTGGAAAAACCGGTGGACGTTTTAATGAAGTCTGCCCCGGAGGCGCTGACGATCTCACACATTTTGATCTTTTCTTCCTCACTCAAAAGGCAGGTTTCAATGATGACCTTCAAAAGTTTGCCGTGGCAGGCTTGCTTCACCGCCTTGATCTCCGCCAAAAGGGCATCCCATTTCTGTTCCTTTGCCCAGCCAATGTTGATGACCATATCCACTTCGTCGGCACCGTTACGGACGGCATCCTCTGCCTCGAAGCACTTGGCGGCGGTGGTGGAATAACCGCAAGGAAATCCAATTACCGTGCAGATCGCCACTTTTCCCTTGGCATACTCCGCCGCATCCTTCACAAAGGACGCCGGAATACAGACCGAGGCGGTCTCATAGCGGATGCCGTCGTCGATAATCTCTTTGATCCCTTGCCAGGTGGACTCCGGCTTCAATAACGTATGATCTACTTTTCTTAGAATATCTTTGATTTCCATGGTTCATTCCTCCTATATCTCTATTATAAAGAAAAAATGCAGAAAATCCAATGGATTTTCTGCATTTTTTGAAATTTTAGATGATCTCGATGCCCAGCATATTGCAAAGATCCGTGATGATCTCGGTATTATCACCATAAGAGATGATATAATGCTGGCACATCACCTTCTCTGCAAAGTCCTCCACGTCGTCCAGAAGGATCTCCAGACCGGGGAGCTGGGGAGCAGGTTGAGTCCATCCGGCTTCTTCCCACTTCCGGGGAGTGATGCCCTCACCCTTGACCATATGCATATAATAAACACCGTCAATACAGGTCAGACGGCACATGGTAACCGTTCCGGTCTTGACCTTGCTGACGTTCAGAATACCCTCGGAAAGTTCGCCGAAGGCTGCCGGCATGACGGTCACCTGACCGTCTACCACTTCGGCCGGAACGTAGTCCGGTACGCCTGCCAGAACCCGATCCTGGAAGAACTCATAGAACTCCAGATAGAAGGCACACTGGCCGGTCAGATATTTAACCATCAACTGGGTAATATTGCCGAGAGAGTCATTCTCCGGTACGGTGCAAAGACCGGCCTCATCGGCCAAAAGCATAAAGATGGGTGCCGGAGGAAAGCCCAAAAGTTTCTTCATGCCGTCTACGTCTTTAAGAGAGATGGCATCATAGCCCCGCTCATCACAGATGGACTTGATAGCCAAGTAATAGCCAGCCGCTTTTTTCATACTTTCGGGATTGGCAGGTTTCAGGAAATTCCACTTGGACATACATTCGTCGATGACTTTTTGAATCTCGGCCTCGGTCAGCTTTTGATACCGTTGCTCGATCTCCAGCATTTCAAAGGTCTCGATCTCGGGGCCGATCTCTCTCTTGAGAGAACCGCCGTCATAAAGGGTGCCGTACAGGTTCATATCCCGGTAACCGGCCTGGCCGGCACGGGCATGACGCAATTTTGCTTTGGCGGCAGCCGCTACGGCATAGCGATAGACCTTTTTGGAGTTGGTGGGAAGACCGATAATATCATAGATATACTTGAAATCATAGCCCAGATCGTAGAAGGTCTTTCTGAGAGCGGTGGTACCGGCCTGATCGGCGGTAGTTACCAGACGATCGCCCTCTGTCCAGCCGCAAAGACCCCAAAGCACCATCGGCTTATGACGAAAATGCTCCGTCACCTTCACGACGGCGTGGGTGGGGATCCAGCCGGCGATACAACAGATCAGCACGTCAAAGCTTTGATTCTCCAAAGCAGCGACAGCTTTCTTAATATCCTTTTCTTCGTAATCATCGGTTACAGGATAGACGCTCAAAAGGTCTAAGCCTTCCTTTTTCAAGGCTTCTTCTGCGCCTTTGCATTTATTAATAATAATGTCGATGGGGGTATTGACCTCACCGAAGCCAACGAATGCTGCTCTCATTATTCTTCCTCCTCAAAAAGTTTATTGATCTCTTGGACAGATTTCCGCACCAGCTGGTCGCCGCCGATATGACCCACGTTACCGCTGGAAATATAGGCGCTGTAGTGACCGCCTTTTTCTGCTTTTTCAGTAGGCAGATAGCCAAGACCGCCGCAGCAAAGCTGGGTAATAAAGGTCTGCTTGGCACGGCTGCGTGCTTTGATACGGTTGCCGTAATCCAGGAACAATTCAAAGGGGTTAGTGGCAAAGGCTACGTCGCCCAGCCGCAGAATGTGTACCTCGGTGGGGACGGTCTCCTGATTATGTTGCTGACGGTAACGGGCGATCAGACCGGTCTGCACGTGAAGCGCCGCTTTATCCACATAATTAAAGGCTTTTTTCTTACTATTCTTTGCTATGTAAAGCTCGATCTCACGAACCGCCTCATTATACTGGGTGATGGTAGCCTTGCGGAGCGGGAGATCCAAGGTATAAACCTCATGCTTGAAGATGGGCTCGGCTTTCGGCTCGCCCAGTTCCTCAAAAACGTCGATGATCTCATGCGCCACTCTCTTACCCACCCGACGGCAGCCGGAAAGGTCGAACATAGAGGGGTCTGCCACCCGATCAATCACGTCGGGACGCTTGATATTAGGGTCGTTGATGGGGGTCTCCGGCTCTACCCAACGCACCAGGTCTCTGGGGCACTGGTCGCCGCCGGCTCCACCGAGGGCCAAAAGATAAATATGGTTGCCCCACTCTTTCCGCAGGTTTTCCTTTACCTTGCCCCAATAGTCGGCAGAAAGAAAACTGCGATGTTCCAAAATCTGGGAAGGGCAAGCAATATTGGCCACAACGCCGGTCAATTTCTTCTCTTTATTGAACATATAAAGAAGCTCTACCCCGGAGTCGTTTCCGCCTTCCATCGCCTCAAAGTTGGCGGTATTGGTATCGCCCCACATCTGAGCAGTACCATCGTCATAAACAACACGACGGCAGAAGCCGACCACCGCACGGCCAAACCCGTTGGCATACATTGCCTCTTCACGGTTCTGCCAAGCTTTATAGGCCGCCAAAGCGATCCGCTTGGAAAGGAATGTCAATGCTTCCGCTCTGCTGATGACTTCCTCGTTGACCTTGACCAGTTCTTCATAATGGGCGCCTTCCGGCAGGAACTCCTCCAGAATATTCTGTCCCAAAGGAACAGCGTGCAAAGTAAATCCAACAGAAGTATGGGTATGGGTACAGTTGATAATCAGTTTTTGCGGATCCACCTCATCGGTCAACTTCGCAAACTCCTTGCGCACCGCCGGAACCATAGTCGAACCCAAGCCGGTCAAGTCACAGGAAACAAAAATTGCCTGCTGATCCCCGGACTCTACTGCCATCGCTGTAGCGGAGATGGGATCTTCCACATATTCAGAAATACGCTCATAAAACTGGCCGGGAATGGAAACCTTTTTCTCGGGTACTAGGCTCTCTTCCGCCCAGCCGACTAAAAACTTGCTCATCGCCATGCTCCTTCATTTTATAATGATTATACTAAAATCTTATCACGCCCCTTTTTTCTTTTCAATAAAAACGGTTACGAAACTTTTTCGTAATAACAATAAACTTGACAAACCACTTAGAAAGCGATACAATAAACAGGCTATGCAAATTAGCAGGTGCCGCAACACGGAAAATATCGAGCAAACAACGGCTTGCGACGAATTTTTCGATGTTGCAAACGTCTTGTTGTACAATCTCTTTTAATCTACAATTTTATATGCGCGGGCGTGGTGGAATGGCAGACACGATAGATTTAGGATCTATTGCCCAAAGCGTGCAGGTTCAAGTCCTGTCGCCCGCACCAAAATAAAAACACCCCTTTGGGGGTGTTTTGTTTTGTGTTGAATCGGGAAGGACTTGAACCTTAAGAAGGCTCGTTGCGTTAAGAAAAACAGTCCGGTGCGACTGTTTTTTAGCAACGAGGTGCGTAGCCGGGTACTGCGAGCAGTGCGGAGCGGTCGGCAAGCAGTCAGCATTGCGAAGCAAGGCGGGGCCTGTCGCCCGCACCAAAAAAATAGCACCCTTCGGGGTGCTATTTTTTATTCTGCCGATTTTTCATCTTCTGCCAACTGACATATCCGTAAATATCATTAAAAAGGAATGCCACAAAACAGACCACAACGGAAAGATATCGCATATTCGTCGCACTGGCGAGGACCCATAAGACGATCAAAACAACGTCGTTCGCCGCATAAGCCAATGCAAAATAGGGGCTTCTGCGAAAAGTCAGATACACTGCAAGAAAACTGGTCGTAACCGAGAGGGTGCTTGGAATAAGGTTGGCGGTATTGAAATGGGCTAAAATAAAGTAAAAGAGGAGCGTCACTCCCACGGTAAGGATCCACATCCATCCCGTCTCCCTCTTACCGATGGTATTAACCTTGACTTCCGCTTTATTCCCATCATAGGGATTTCTCAGCCAAGAGATCAATGCCAAGATCGCCATCGGCATGGTCATGCCCAGATAGGTAATCATTTCCCCGTAATAGGAAAAGGTATAGGAGATCACGCCATACAGCACACTGAACACGACCATTAATAATTGACCAAAAGGATTGCCTTTTGCATTAAAAATCAGCGACGTCACCCCAATGAGCGATGCGGTTAACGTGAGATAGTTTTCTCTGTCAAAAATGCAAAAAGACAAAAGGATCACCCCTACGGACGAGCTCCATAACATGATCTCCAATTTTGAAAAATAGTATTTCACCTTCATTCCTCCTAAAAAAGAAGCATCCGCATACACATCTTCAAAGACCTAACGATGTGTAAACGAATGCTTTTTGCATTACACTACCCGGTGGCAGTTCATTATTTTTTATGATTCATTCACGATCTTTCCCGTGATATGATCGGGACGAAGCTCATAGCAAAGCGTAGCTTTAGCAAATTGCTTTATTTCCCCCTCAATATAGTCCAGATCCGAGGTAAACTTCAGACTCAGGCGACGGAAGATCTCCGTTGCCTTTTCCGTATCTTCTACCGGGTACATCTTTCCGAAAACTACCACACTGCTGATATTTAACGCCCATTCTCCGTCTCTTCTGAAGCCTTCATCATAGACACAGAAGGAAACTTTATGATCTGCATGGATCGCATCGACCTTATGACCGGTTTTTCCACTGTGGAAATAAAGATAGCCATTTTCTTCGTTATACCAATAATTGATCGGCAACCCGTAAGGATAACCGTCTTCCCCGTGGACCGACAAAACACCTCGTTTTTCCTGCTTCAGAATCTCAATGATCCGAGGCCGATCCAAGCTTTGCTTTTTTCTGGCAACTTCTCTGAACATATTCAAACCCTCGAAATCACACAAAGATGATCAGCAAGCCAACCAACATTCCCACGATGGCCGAAAAAGCAGGGGCTTTGCTATGATACATCAAGATCGACTGCGGTAAGATCTCACCGAACACCACGTAGAGCATAGCACCGCTGGCGAATCCCAAACTAAGCGTCAGACCCAAAGGTCCGATCTCACCGAGCCAAAAGCCAAACAAGGCACCCAAGATGGTGGGGATGCCGGTGGAGGCTGTAATCAAGACGGCTTTGGTCTTCTTCATTCCTCCGGTGATAAGGGGCACAGAGACTGCCATTCCTTCCGGGATATTATGTAAACCAATGAGAATTGCCAACACAAGAGATGCTCCTCCAAACACCACGTCTTCCACCGCATAAGAGGCACCGATGGTCATTCCCTCCGGCACGTTATGAAGGGCGATAGCGCAAGCCATTACGATACCGGCCACAAAGAGGGAAAGCTTCGTATCATTTTTTCCTGCGTGATGCTCCCAATGGTCGCTATGGATCAATTCATTTAGATGGTCAGCGGTCTTGGGATGGTTTTCATCGAGATGCTCGATTTCAGGAGCCGTCTTGCGGTCAATGATATAATTCAGTAAAAAGGTAACCGCAACGCCCAATGCAATGGATAAAATTACGGTAAAGATACCGGTATTGGTTTCGATTGCTTCCACCACAAGGTCAAAACAGACCACACTCAGCATCACCCCGGCCGCAAAACTCAGCAACAGGCTGACGGTACGGTTGGACTCTTTTTGGAGCAGAGCACCGATCAAACCGCCGAGCCCGGTTCCCACAACCCCTGCAATTGCTGTGGTGATCAATAACGCTTCTATGCTACTCATCGTTACATCCTTTCTCTTTTGTATGCAGATAATACCACATTTATCGAGGCTTTGCAACTTTTTTCGGCAAAAAATTCTATTGTATTTTTCTTTTGGTATGATAAAATGTTATAAAGGAGTTGATCACCATGAAAATTCATTTTCTCGGTACCTGTTCCGGTACGGAACCGATGCCCGGTACCCACCATTGTTCTTTAATTATTGAAGTCCACGATTGCTTCTACTGGTTTGATGCCGGTGAATGTTGCAGTCACACCGCCTATAATATGGGCTTGGATATTATGAAGACCCGCGTTCTCTTCGTTTCCCATCCCCACATTGACCATATTGGAGGTCTGGCCAACCTGTTCTCCGTCATGAATAAACTAAACCGTCAATATGATAAAAAACTGATCCACGAGAACACCTTGGAAGTCTTCTTCCCCGGCCTCAAACTCTTAGAGGCGGTAAAAGCTGTAACAAGCTGTGGCTTCACCGCCCCCTTCCGCTTTGAATTAAAGGAACACGAAATGGCGGACGGACTGCTCTATGAGGATGAAAACGTACGGATCACTGCCCTGCATAATACCCATCTTAGGGAAGATGGCTCCAAGGGTTGGCATTCCTACTCCTTCCTGATCGAGGCGGAGGGAAAACGGGTCGTCTTTTCCGGCGACGTCAAAAAACCGACGGAACTGGAATCCTTACTCGGAGAGCATTGCGATCTTTTGATCATGGAGACCGGACATCATAAGGTAGAAGACGTCTGCCAATATATCGCAGGAAAGAATGTGGATCGGTTGCGTTTCAACCACCACGGTCGGGAGATTTTAGGGGACCGTGGCGCTGCAGAAGCCTTGACGAAAGAATATGCGTCCGACACCCTCTCCATCCTCATCTGCCACGACGGCATGACCGAAGAATTATAAAGAAAGACGGTTGCGATGCAACCGTCTTTTTAAATTATAATTCTTCTAAAAATTCGCCGATGCGCTTGAGGGCTTCTTTGATATGCGCCGTAGAATAACAGTAGGACGCACGGATAAACCCTTCTCCGCCTTGACCAAAGGCCGGGCCGGGAACCACCGCCACGTGCTTTTTCTCCAAAAGCTGCTGGCAGAATTCCTCACTGGTGAGTCCGGTCTTTTGAATGGACGGAAAAGCATAAAAAGCACCCTTGGGATCCCGACAGGTCAACCCTAATTTATTAAATCCATCCACGATCAAGCGGCGTCTGGCATCGTATTCCTCCGCCATCTCCGCCACCGCATCGTCGCAAACGGTCATCGCCGCCACCGCCGCATACTGAGACGTGGTAGGCGCACACATAATGGCAAACTGATGGATCTTGGTCACCTGAGAGAGGATCTCCTGCGGACCGCAAGCATAGCCAAGCCGCCAACCGGTCATAGAAAACGCCTTGGAAAATCCGTTGACCACCAACGTTCTCTCCCGCATTCCGGGCAAGGAAGCGATGGAAACGTGGCGTTTTCCGCCAAAGGTCAATTCGGCATAGATCTCATCCGAGAGGACTAAAATATCCGTTCCCCGAAGGACTTCTGCGATTCTTTCCAGATCTTCCCGTTCCATGATAGCCCCGGTGGGGTTACAGGGATAAGGCAGGATCAATAATTTTGTTTTCGGGGTGATAGCCGCCTTCAAGGCTTCCGAGGTCAGTTTAAATTGATCCTCCGCTTTGGTCTCGATAATGACCGGAACACCCCCGGCCAGACGGGTAATCGGCTCATAGCAGACGTAGCTGGGCTGAGGGATAATGACTTCCTCCCCGGGAGAGACCACCGCACGGATACATCCGTCGATGGCTTCGCTTCCGCCTACCGTCACCAAGATCTCCGCAAGGGGATCATAGCTTAATTCATATTTACGTTTCAGATACGAGGCAATGGTCTCACGCAGAGCCTGCAACCCGGAATTGGAAGAATAACGGGTCTTCCCCTCTTCCAAGGAGAGAATGCCGGCCTTGCGAATCTGCCAGGGGGTGGGAAAATCCGGCTCACCCACACCCAGAGAGATGACGTCCTGCATCGTTTCCGCAAGATCAAAAAACTTACGGATGCTGGAAGGCTGAATCTTCAGCACCTCCGGATTAAGCAATTTATTATAGTCCATCAGAGGGAGAAGAGACCCCGATCATCCGGCTCTGCATCGCAGAGTTCCACGTCCAACTCTTTGTAACGCCGGAGTACAAAGTGCGTAGCGGTAGAATTAACATTCTCCAAGGTAGAAAGCTCCTTGGCAACGAACATGGCAACACCCTGGAAGGTCTTACCCTTAACGATCACGCAAAGGTCATAGCCGCCGGACATGAGATAAACGCTCTCTACCTCCGGATACTTCATCACCTTTTCAGCCACCTCTTCGAAGCCGCGGCCGGCCTTGGGGGTGACCTTCAATTCGATCAAAGCCGAAACGTTGGCTTCGTCCACCCGTTCCCAGTCGATGACCGGCTTATAGCCACGGACGATTCCGCTTTTTTCCAGTTCGTCCAGGCCTTCTGCCGCCTCTTCCACAGAGATTCCGGCCATAACCGCCAGTTCCTCCAAAGAATAACGGGCATTTTTATTCAATAATTTCAAAAGTTTCTTATTCACCTGAAAAACTCCTTAATAGAGAGGGAATTTCTTGCAAAGCTCCAACACCTCGGCCAGAACACGTTCTTTATTCCCCTCAAAATCTGTAATGACGTCTTTGATCCATCCGCCGATCTTTTCCATCTCCGCTTCCTTGAAGCCACGGGTGGTGACCGCAGGAGCACCCACACGGATTCCGCTGGTCACAAAGGGCTTCTCGGGATCATCGGGGATAGCATTTTTATTGGCGGTGATATGCACCTCATCCAACCGACGCTCCAGTTCCTTACCGGTAATGCCGTTGGTTCTGAGATCCAAAAGGAGCAGATGGTTATCCGTACCGCCGGATACCAGGTTCACGCCCTCTGCCAAAAGTTTCTTCTCCAGCGCCTTAGCGTTGGCGATGACCTGCTTCTGATACTCCTTGAATTCCGGCTTCAGTGCCTCACCCAAGCAGACTGCCTTAGCGGCGATGATATGCTCCAGGGGACCGCCCTGCGTACCGGGGAAGATCGCCTTATCGATGGCCTTGGCATACTCTTCTTTACAAAGGATCATACCGCCACGGGGACCGCGCAGGGTCTTATGGGTGGTGGTGGTCACGACATCTGCATAAGGAACAGGAGAGGGATGCAGCCCTGCCGCCACCAGACCTGCGATATGAGCCATATCCACCATAAAGAGTGCGCCTACGCTCTTGGCGATCTTGCTGATCTTTTCAAAATCAATGGTACGGGGATAAGCAGATGCACCGGCCACGATCAGTTTGGGCTGATGCTCTTTTGCCAGCTTTTCCAGTTCTTCATAGTCGATCCGACCGGTTTCGGCAGAAACGCCGTAGGGAACGAAATTAAAGAACGCACCGGACATATTCACCGGACTGCCGTGGGTCAGATGTCCGCCATGAGCCAGGCTCATACCCAGAACGGTATCGCCGGGCTTCAGGAAAGCAAAGTAGACTGCCATATTTGCCTGGGCACCGCTATGGGGCTGGACGTTGGCGTGCTCTGCACCGAAGAGCTCACAAGCACGCTTGCGTGCCAATTCCTCCACTACGTCCACGCAATGGCACCCGCCGTAGTAACGCTTTGCCGGATAGCCTTCGGCATATTTATTGGTGAGGACGGTACCCATCGCCGCCATCACCGCAGGAGAAGCAAAGTTCTCCGAGGCGATCAGCTCGATGCCGTCTTGCTGGCGCTGATACTCCGCCTGAATGGCGGCACCCACCTCAGCGTCCATCTCTTTAATAAAATCCATGTTCTTTTCTAAAAGCATTGTTCGTTCTCCTTTACTTTTTTCCTAATTCTTTTGTTCTTTCAAAGGCTTTCACAACGGCGTCGATGGCTGCGGCACGGAATCCGCCTTCCTCCAAAGCCTTCACCCCTTCGATGGTACTTCCGCCGGGACTGCAGACCGCATCTTTCAATGCGCCGGGATGGATCCCGGTCTCCAGCACCGTCTTGGCACTGCCCAATACCGTTCCTGCCGCCAAATCCATGGCGATCTGACGGGGCAGTCCGCAGGCAACGCCGCCGTCTGCCAACGCCTCCACAAAGAGATAGACAAAGGCCGGACCGCAACCGGAGAGCGCACTTCCTGCATCAATGAGTTTTTCATCCAAGGCAAAAAGCTTTCCCGCCTCTGCGAAAAGATTGCAAAACTCTTCGATCTGTGTCTCATCGGCTTCGGCGGTATAGAGAATTCGTCCCTCACCCACCTGCACCGGAGTATTGGGCATCATCCGGATCCAAGGGCACTCCCGTCCAAACTGCTCTTTTAAGGTATCCAGACTGAGACCGGCCGCCATGCTGACCATTACCGGTTTATGGTTCGCCGGGATCAGTTCTTTAAATTCCTGCAGGACGCCTGCCATCACCTGAGGCTTAACGCCCAAAATAATATAATCGCATTTTTTAGCGATCTCCCGATTGGTGGAAGCATAGGCACCCAGTTTTTCCGCCAAGTCCGCCGCTTTTTGCGGATCGGCATCCGCCAAAAGAAGAGCACTTCCGCCCACCGCCTTAGCGGCAGCAGTTGCAAGGGCTCCGCCCATATTTCCGCAACCGATAAATCCGTATAACATCGTTTTTACCCCCTGATCTGTCCGTTCCCTCGGATAACGTACTTATAGGTCGTCAGTTCCCGAAGACCCATAGGGCCTCTGGCATGAAGCTTCTGGGTGGAGATGCCCATCTCGCATCCCAGTCCGAACTGACCGCCGTCGGTAAACCGAGTGGACACGTTGACGTATACCGCCGCACTGTCTACCATCGCCGTAAACAGACGGGCATTTTCTTCATTCTCCGTGATAATAGCCTCGCTATGGCCGGTGGAATGAGCGGCAATATGAGCGATCGCTTCTTTGACGTCCGCCACCGTTTTCACCGCCATAACGTAGTCCAAAAATTCGGTGTCGAAGTCCTGCGCTCCGGCCGGCGTTGCCTGCATGATTCCCTGCGCCGCCGGATCGCACCGAAATTCCACTTGACTTAATTTAGCCTTAAGCCGGGGCAAAAATTCCTCGGCAATCTTTTCATGTACGATACAAACCTCCGCCGCATTACAAACAGACGGCCGGCTGGTCTTGGCATTTTCTATAATATTCAATGCCTTTTCAAAATCTGCGGTTTCATCCACGTAAATATGGCAGATGCCGGTACCGGTCTGGATGACAGGCACTTTTGCTCCTTCCAGGCAAGCGTTGATAAGTCCGGGTCCGCCCCGGGGGATCAAGAGATCTACATATCCCACCGCTTCCATCAGTTCCCGGGCACTCTGCCGGGTGGTATCTTCGATCAACTGAACGCCGTCTTCCGGCAGTCCGGCATCCTGAAGCCCCTTGCGCAGGGCATCGGTAATGGCCTTAGCAGAATTCCAGGCTTCCTTTCCGCTCCGGAGGATACAGACGTTTCCGCTCTTAAAGGCAAGCGCTGCCGCATCACTGGTCACGTTGGGACGGCTTTCGTAGATGATCGCCACCACACCCATGGGGACGGCGGTCTTTTCGATGACCATGCCGTTGGGACGCTCCACACGCTCCAGCACCGCACCCACCGGGTCCGGCAGTTCCACTACTTCCCGAATGCCTTTTGCCATATCAGCGATCCGCTCCACCGTAAGACGCAGACGGTCCTGCATCACAACGGTCATGGTGCCGCCGTATTTCTCTAAATCCTCTTGGTTCGCAGAAAGGATATTTTCCGTCGCTTCTACCAGGCGATCCGCCATGGCAAGAAGCGCCCGGTCTTTATCTGCCGACTGCAACACCGCCAATTGCTGACGGGCGCAGACAGCCCGTTCTAAAATCTCATGGGTCGTCATGCTTTTGCTCCTTTAAAGAGGGTGCCTACCGGCTTCCCTTCAAAAATATCGTAAAGAATTTCCGGATCGTCGCTATTGGCAATAACGGTAGAAATTCCTTCCACCATGCAAAGTTCTGCAGCGTTTAGTTTGGTTGCCATCCCGCCGGTACCTAAGGCGGAGCCCTTTCCGCCGGCCATCGCCAGCAGTTCCGGCGTGATCTCCTCCACCACCGGGATCAGCTTGGCGTCGGGGTCGTTCCGGGGATCTGCTGTATAAAGTCCGTCAATATCCGTCAGCAATACCAAAAGTTCTGCCTCCGCCGTCCGTGCCACAATGGCACCCAGCGTATCGTTATCGCCCACGGCGATCTCGGCAGTGGAAACGGTATCGTTCTCGTTGATGATGGGCAATGCTCCCAGCTCCAAAAGCCGATGCAAGGTATTACGGAAATTTTCATACCGATCCGCATGGTTCATATCTTCTCCGGTGATGAGGATCTGCGCCACCGTATGATTATATTTGGAAAACAGACGGTCATAGGTATACATCAGTTCGCACTGGCCCACGGCCGCCGCCGCCTGCTTGGTGGGCATATCCGTAGGACGGCTCCCCAAAGAGAGTTTTCCCACGCCCATGCCAATGGCACCGGAGGACACCAAAATGACCTCATGCCCCGCATTTTTTAGATCGCTCAGCACCCGGCAAAGGATCTCCACGTGGCGGATGTTCATGTTTCCTGTTTTATGGGTGAGGGTGGACGTCCCCACCTTGACAACAACACGCATTTCTTTTAACCTCGCTAAAAATGGATATAGATGAATTTATTATATTATAAAACATAGATATTTGCAATATTTTTTTATAAAAGAGAACGCCACGGGATTTCTGCCGTGGCGTTCTCTTTATTCACAACAAGGGTCAGATTTCTTTTTCGGAGTAGAGACTTCCGGAGCAGGAGCGGTGGTGTCGCCCAATCCGGAGGTCTCGGCAAAGAGGACGTTTTGCTTGGTCATCTCCACCGCATCGGTGGGAACGATGATCTTCGCCGCCTTGCCGTCGGACATTGCCACCAACGCCTCATACTTTTTCAGTTCCAGAACGGCAGGATCAACACCGGCCTCCTTCAAAGCCTTCAAGCCGTCGGCCTCCGCCTTTTTGGAGAGGAAGATTGCCTTGGCTTCACCCTCGGCACGGGCAATGCGCGCATCCCGTTCACCCTCGGCGGCCAGGATCATGGCTTGCTTATCACCCTCGGCACGGGTGATAGCGGCGGCTTTATGTCCCTCTGCTTGCAGCATGGTCTCTCGGCGATCACGCTCCGCCTTCATCTGCTTTTCCATGGCGTTTTGAATTTCGGCAGGGGGAATGATGTTTTTCAGTTCCACCCGATTGACCTTGATGCCCCACTTATCGGTGGCTTCGTCCAGGATCTCCGTCATCTTAGCATTGATGGTGTCGCGCGAGGTCAAAGTTCCGTCCAGCTCCAATTCACCCACCAAGTTTCTGAGCGTTGTAGCTGCCAGGTTTTCCAAGGCAGAAATAGGATTAACAGCACCGTAAGCATAGAGCTTAGCATCGTAAATGGCAAAATAAATTACCGTGTCGATCTGCATGGTGACGTTATCTTTGGTGATGACCGGCTGCGGAGGAGAGTCCAAAACCTGCTCCTTGAGGGTCACCCGTTTCGCCACCCTCTCCAAAAGAGGGATCTTGATATGGATCCCGGCTGACCAGGTCGTCCGGTACTTGCCCAAGAGTTCAATCACAAACTCATGCGCCTGCGGCACGATCTTAATGTTTGCGATCAGAATCACTAAAATCAATACAAGAGGGATAATGATAAATTCCATATTTTTTCTCCTTTTTTAAAATCGGTATTCCTTATATTTTATTATGTCCCTTACACCTTAAAAAGTCAACTAATCTTTTTGGTTTTGCAGTTTAGCGACCAGTTCTGCTCCGGTCATCTCCCCGCTCACGTTAAACCGTCCCAACATCCGCAAGGTGGACTTGTCCCCCGGAATTACCCGATTCAAATGCTCTTTCGTGGTAAACGATATTTTAAATTCATCCTTCAAAACAGTATCGATCTCCGGAGTGTGATATCCAAAAGGATATGCAATGGCGGTCAATTCCGTAGAGACTTTCCCTTCTCTGCGCTGTCTGAAAGCCTTGCAATCCTGCAGAAGAATTTCACGATGCTTTTCCGCCGTCTCCCCCTCCAAAGGCAAGACACCGTCCCGTCCGCTAAATCCATAACTTTTCAATTGATGAAAGTCATAAGTATGGCTTTGGGCATCTAAAACCCCTTTTTGAATCCAAGGCTCAATCTCTTGATAGGAAAACCGAGGTGGTCCCAATATTTCTCCGGAATGAGCATACCGCTCTTCCCCTTCGTTAATGCCGATCACAAAGACCACGCCGTGCATGGAAAGTTCTTCCAAAACCGGTCCGGCGATCGTTAAATTACTGGTGTAACCGTCGTCCATGGTAATCAGTAACGGCTTTTTCGGCAATGGCTCTCCATACTCTTCAAAAGCCAATAACTGCTCTAAGGTTATCGATTGATAACCATCCTGTTTCAAAGCCGTCAATTGCTCCCGAAACCGCTCCCGAGATACCACCGAAAACCCGTTTCCCTGCTCTTCAAAGTGATGATACATCAACACCGTCAGGGTTTGTGCTTTCGACGGTTCCGGTTTCAGTAATGGAGAAAATTCCGGTTCCGGTGTTTGTGTTCCTTCAACTTCCGGAACCCCTGCCGGTTCCGTCGCCGGCGCACAACATCCCAGCAATAAAACCATAAAAATCAATAGTATAAGCGAAAGAATCTTTTTCATCCAGGCACCTCTTTGTCTTTGCTCCTTCTATTATACAATAAATGTCGACACCTCGCAACCATAAAGAACCCTAAAAAAATCAGTAAAAAACCATTGACAAATGAATTTCCCTTTGTTATAATAATCAAGCATTCCGCAAAGAAACCAAATATGGGGGTATAGCTCAGCTGGGAGAGCGCTTGAATGGCATTCAAGAGGTCAGCGGTTCGATCCCGCTTATCTCCACCAAAACGAAAAGGCACACCGAAAGGTGTGCTTTTTGTTTTGGCGCAGATCCCGCGGGATTGAACTTTTTTGACTCTGTCAAAAAAGTTCGTTGAGGCAGCCCTAAAGCCGCGATAGGCTTTGGGGACTGCCGTGTCTCGAGTACGACGGTTTCGTCGTCACCGCTCGGAGCGGTCGACGAAAACCGAGAACGCAGAGTTACCGCCTTAACTAATCAATGCTACTGCACATAAAAACTATTTTCATTTTACCGTAGAAACGTTAACACTAAAAGAATTGAGCCCATCTTTGTCGAGATAATAAAAATCACGATATGTTGTGTTTCTCGTTGACAATCGCCACTGTATGTTGTACAATTATAAAGGGTGATTTAATGGAATTTGATTACATCAAAGAGCGACTCGAAAAACAAATGGATTATTATCACAACAAATCAGTCAGGCTTCGTCGAGAATATTATATTTTGTCAAGTATAATGATTGTTTTTAATGCAATTATTCCCGTTTTATCAATCGGACTTGATACTTCTGGGTTTCTAAAATACATTATTGCTACAATGAGTGCAGCTGCCTCCATATTATCAAGCTTACAATTATTAAGGAAAACCAAGGAAACTTGGATCAATTATCGGGACACGTATGAAAAACTGAAAAAGGAAAAGGTTTTGTTTTTAAGTTCTGCGGATAGATATAAAGATGCTTCTATGGATGCATTTATAATTAACTGTGAAAGTATTATGGAATCCGAACGCAATTCGTGGAAAAGCCTTAACCAAAAAGAATATATAAAAAAGGAGTAATTATATGCCATATTTAAGACAATACAATATTTTTATAAGCCATGCATGGAAGTATGGCGATGAATATAGTCGCCTGATTAATCTTTTAGATTTAGCCAATAACTTTAGTTACTGTAACTATTCAGCACCAAAAGATAAGCCATTACATAATCTTGATGCAACCGATGTTAATTCTGCATATCAAATTAAAGCTGCAATAGAACGAAAAATCCAACCTTGTAGTTGCGTTTTGGTTATTTCCGGAATGTATACCAATTATCGAAAATGGATGCAGTGTGAAATTAATCTAGCAAAACAAATGGGGAAGCCCATCATTGCAATAAAACCACGCGGTGCTCAAATTATGCCTGTTGAAGTCATGCGTGTGGCTGATAAGATGGTTAATTGGGATACTAACAGTATTGTAAATGCAATAAGACAATACAGTTTATAAAAAGTACTATTCAAGCGTACAGATATCTAAATGCATGCATAAACTATCAACCGATATGATTATTTTTGTTGCATTATTAATTCAATAAATAAGAGTATATCTAACCGTTATCAGAAGCACATGCAATTATTGAAAAAAAGTGTATTATAATTAATAAAATAAACACGGGGGAGTTTGTATTTGCAGGCTGAGAGAAAGTAATCAAACTTTGACCCTTTAACCTGATGCGGATAATGCCGTCGTAGGAAGTCATATACAAGGATTTTGTACATGAGGCATTCCCTATGGGGTGCCTCATGTTTTTTTACAACTGAAAATTGGGTGCAGATAATTCTGTACCCTTATAATATTTGAAAGGAGCGATTTATTGTGAGAGGTATTAAAATAGCATTCGTAGGAATTTGTATGGGACTGTTGGGCATTACGATGCAACCCAATGCTCATCCAATTGCTGTAGGCTGCGCTTTTGTAGGTGTAGTTATTGCTGTAATTGGATGTTTTTTAAAAGATAAATAAATTCCAATCCGCCGAGCAGTCCCTGCTCGGCTTTTTTCATTGACATTTTAGATATTTGCCGTTATAATAGCGGTTAGACATACTAAATATCGTTAAAACTGCCACCGGGTAGTGAAATGCTAATGCATTCGTTTGCACGTCGTTAGGTCTTTGAAGACGTGTGTACGGATGCTTATTTTTTTGGAGGACTTGCCTTGAAACACTATTTTTCAAAATTAGAAATTACGTTATGGTCTTCGTCTGTCTTGTTGATCGTGGGCTCCTTTTGCCTTTTTGACCGTGAAAACATTCTGACCTTGATCGCCTCTCTCATCGGCGTTACCTCGCTGATCTTTAATGCCAAAGGAAACCCTTTCGGGCAAGTGCTGATGGTGGTGTTCAGCTTGCTGTATGGCATCATTTCCTATAGCTTTGCTTATTACGGAGAAATGATCACCTATCTCGGCATGACTATGCCGATGGCGGTCTTTGCCCTCATCTCGTGGCTCCGCAATCCCTATAAGGGCAACAAAGCGGAGGTTAAGGTTAACACCATCAGCAAAGCGGAAACGGTATGGATGTGGGTCGGCACCACCCTTGTTACCGCTGTGTTTTATTTCATCTTGGCGCATTTCCATACCGCCAATATCCTCCCCAGCACCCTTTCCGTTACCACAAGCTTTGTCGCTGTCTATCTCACTTTCCGCAGAAGTCCTCTCTTTGCCCTTGCCTACGCTTCCAACGACGTGGTGTTGATTGTTTTGTGGGTGTTGGCGAGCGTGTCTGACACTCGCTATATCTCGGTTGTCGTGTGCTTTGTTGCCTTTTTGGTCAACGATATCTACGGCTATCTCAGCTGGCAAAAAATGAAAGTGCGCCAGAGCGAAAACCAATAATACCGATTGACTTTTTACGCATTTCCCTTTATAATATTAAAAAATACGTCACCGGAGGCAGAGCACCGTAGTGCTCATATTGCCGGATTAGGTGTCCGAGTGAGCTCGGGTTATTGTGCACACAATAGCCGGAGCCTTTTTCTTTTTTAGGAGGTACTTATGAAAAATACAAAGGTTACCCTTGTTCCCTTGACTGCCGACGATCGGGAGCAGTTTATCCTCGATAATCAATGGTCGTTTAAGTATGGTGCGCTGGAAGAATTCGGCGAACGGGACGACCATATCGACGATGACGGCGAGATCATTTCCCGCAGAACCATCAAGCATTGTATCGACGATCCCCACAACGAGACCTACCGCATTATGTTGGACGGAAGAAAGGTCGGCGGTGTGATTCTCAAAATCAATAACGAGACCCACCACAACGAACTGGAAATCCTGTTCGTTTCTCCCGAAGAGCACACCAAAGGCATCGGCTACGGTGCGTGGCAGGCAGTGGAAGCCCTCCACCCCGAAACGGAAGTGTGGGAAACCTGCACCCCGTATTTTGAAAAACGAAATATCCATTTCTACGTCAATAAATGCGGCTTCCAAATCGACGAGTTTTGGTGCGAGCATTTTCAATCTTCGCACTCAATGCCGGACGACGAAGAACACGACCCGAACGAAGGCCCCGACGAAATGTTCCACTTTGTAAAGAGAATGAAATAAAGACAATTCGACGAGCAGAGCGCAAATCACGCTCTGCTCGGCTTTTCTCATGTTATGCTGCGATGTCTAAGCCTTGCGTAAATTGCTCAAAGTCAAAATTAAAATCAATCTTAACTTTATAATCGCGGAACACCTCAATGCGGTTAATGAGGGCGTTGACCACCATCTTCTTTTTCTCCAAGCTGGCGCTGTCGTACAGTTCCGCCCAAGAGATCAATTCGTCGAAATGGTCGCTGAGCTGACGGAGCAGATTTTCGGTGTCTTTCACGTCCCGCCTTGCATCGTCGCATTGTTCCTCCAAATGCGCACATTCGCTCTCCGCTTCGCGAATGAGATCCGACAGCATCTCGGTAGAAAAGGAACCCTCACCCCGAATGGATTTCACCACCTCGGCTTTGAGCAAGGCGAGGTTATCACTCGCCTTGCTGTAATCGGCATTCACTTGCAGGTCAAAGAGTTCGTGCTTTTTCTTATTGGTGCGCCCGTTTTTCACAAGGTCGTAGCCATAGGCGGCACCGCCGCCCTTGTAGTGACCCGACTCCACAATCTGACCCAAGCTCGTTTTGGTACGCACCGAGGTTTTCTCGCTCTCGCCGTCCGCTTGCCAAAAGCGGATATAGTTTAAGAGCTTGTCGGTGTGGTTGTCGAACCGTTGCTCGCCCTCTTGGGTACTCCATACCTCCACGCCGTTTTTGACAAACCATTCCACCACAAAGGGTGTTTCGTCCGCGATTCTGCCGATACGGTCGAACATAAACACCAGCAGAATATCGAATTGTTTCTTGCGTGCCAGTTCCTTGATGATTTGGATTTTATCGAGGTTTTCGGCGCGAATCTTATGACCTGAAACACCGTCCTCCTGTTCCTCGTGCACGATGTTCCAGCCCTTTTCCAGCGCGAATTTGTGGCACGCTTTGCGTTGCATCGGGATATCGGCTTCGTTGTTGCCGTTGTAGTCCACCTGTTTGCCGGTGGACACGCGGTACAAACAGCATACTCGTTTTGCCATTACATCACCTCCTTTGTGCTAATTGTAACGAGGGGGTACCCGTTTTGTCGATTGTGCGACCTAAGCGAATGAATGTGCCGATTCATCGAGCATCCCTCGCTTTCTTTTTTTGCAACAATTGCTGGTAATACTCCAGCGCCTTTTCGGTATAAGCCTCCATCTCCTCGTCGGGAATCTCGGCGGGGATGGCGGACCGCACGCGATCCATATCAATGTTCCAGGTGCGCTCCTCTTTTTTCTCACGCTTGGCTCTCTTGTAAGCAGGGGGATTGGCATCGCCTAACAGAATGGTTTTCAGTTGCGGGACGATGTCAGGGTTGGGCTGTTCGGTAAAGCTTGCCTCCACCTCGCGCCCCTTGACGATGAATTTGTACTCACCGCGCTTGTCAGTGATGACGTAGATCATAAAGAATTTCAATACACTTAAAACGTTCATTTTTATTACCTCGCTTCTCTCTTTTTCTCTTTTTGTTGGTACTTGTAATAGTGGTCGCACGCCTTGATGACGAATGACTCAAACTCGTTGTCCTTGATCTTGGGTGCCACCTCACGTAGCTTTTCAAGCCGAATCTTAAACATCGGTTTTTGGTTGGCTTTTTGCTCGCTCATAATGGCGGTGATGTCTTCGGGGCTTAAGCCCTTGTCGGTTTGACTGATAGCTTTTAATCGGCACGCCTGCGACAGATTCGGGGTGCACTCGCAAACGGCAATAGCCTCCACCAAATCCTGTTGCTCGATCTCGTTGAGATACGACAGCTCCACCGCCGGTGTGAACGCAATCCGCCCCTCATCTACCATATCCAACAGCGGTTTGTTGAGATGGGTTAAACGGATATAGCGTTGGACTTGCCGTTCGCTATCGTTTGTGGCTTCGCTCACTTGTGTTACGCTCCACTTCTCGCCAACTTGGCGAGAAGTTTTACCTTGGTGTGTAAGTGCATCCATCTTCATCTTATAAGCCATTGCTTTTTCACTGGGCAGAATATGCTCTCGTTGCACATTGCTGTCCACCATCGTGATAATGGCTTCCTCGCGGGACATATCCTTGACAATGACAGGCAAGGTGGATATCCCAAGCGTCCGGCACGCCGCCTTGCGCCGATGTCCGGAAATCAGTTCATACCGCTCTCCGTTTTGCCGCGCCAAACACGGTACCAACACGCCACGCTCGGCAATGCTCTGCAAAAGCTTTTGCATATCCTCGTCGTCCTTCACCGAAAAGGGATGCCCCTCAAACCCGTCAATGAGATCTAAGCTAATCTCCTCAACTTTCGGCTTTGCCATGTCATCCCGCTCCGCCTGCGTGGTAAACAAACTATCCACGCTAGTCAGCATCCCTTCTACAGACTTAAATTTACTACTCATTTAATCACTCCTTCTTCTTTTGGGCAAAACGGAAGGCAGGACCCTCCAAGAGTCCTGCCTTCTCATCGGACACTGCCAATTGCCGTAAATACTTGGATACGGTCATACCGTATCGATTTGCTTGTTGCTGAATGCGTTGTTTTTCGAGCTCACTTGCCCGAAAAATCACAATACTGTCTTTCAAAATACTTTTCTCCTTTTCTAAATTTTCCATTTTACGCGACGACCAATAAAGTCACATTCCAATCGTTGTAGATTATCGTAGTCGTGCTTGAATCGCGTCCATCTCAGATCGCCACGTTTCCTATATACCTGTTCCAACTGCCATAGGTTGTTGAGGATTTTATTAAACAGGTGAAGGATCACGCGTAGTCCCTCCGATGGAGCCGCGCTGGGTTTGCCGCCTCCGATAATCATGCGCATATATTTCTGTCGATCCATCTGCGTCATTTTGACCTTGTGGTTCAGATCGGCAAAATCCTCGTCGGACAACCGAAAGATAAATCCTTTTTGCTTATGATTCATACGCGCTCCTTACGGGTCATACTCAACGATTTTATCCAGGGCGATGCGCAACCGCTCCAAGGCTTTCACGTAAGCGAGTTCATCGACTACACCGGTGGAATTTGCCACCATTGCGATGCGATTGATTTCGTTGCTGACAGCGCAAATCTCTGCGCCCACTTCCTTCAGTTCTTCGTCGGGGCAAGGTTTGAAACGAATACCTCTGCATAAATAGCGGAGATAATCCTGTCGCGTCAAACCGGTGTTTTTCGCCCGCTTGTTCAGCTTTGCAAATTCCTCATCCGAGAGTCTCAAAATAAAACCTTTCATTTTATGTGCCATAATGTTTTTCCTTCTTTCTTCATTTATTTTTTATTCAGGGTGTTAGGGGTGAAACCCCTAAAGGGTGTGTTTGGGGATATCCAAACACGATGCTTGCGAGACCGATGCCATCACGAAGTGATGCCATCCCCGCTAAGGCTCTTTGAGCCTGTCCGTTAAGAACATTTTGTTACTTCCTTTTCGTGATTTTGGGCATAAAAAATCCCGCACTCTTCAAATTGATGAGTGCGGGTCTTTT
The DNA here is from genome assembly GCA_045544995.1 of Eubacteriales bacterium. Classification (GTDB taxonomy): domain Bacteria; phylum Bacillota; class Clostridia; order Oscillospirales; family QAKW01; genus QAKW01. The sequence continues at coordinate 15,743 of JAZQAE010000119.1, read as the reverse complement.
ACCCCTTTACTATGTAACGCGGGAAGTATATACAAAATATTCATAAAATTTAAAAATTTCTAAAATTTTTTTATTGGAGCATTTTATGGAAGTTTTCTTTCATGATGGCGAGCCGTTTTGAAACGGCTGCATTACCGCTAAACCCAACCGCTTCGGCGATATCTTTTTGCGTGTAGCCAAGGCGTTTCATCGCGAATATTTTCTTATCGGTTTCGTCAAGCGTTGCCATAAACTGTTCTGCCAAAACGTTTTGCAACGCTTCATCCTCTACTGAAGTTTCTGCTTCTCTAAGTTTGGCTTCTGGGTCAGGGCAGAGAATGTTTTCGGTTTTCGCATCGGTATGTTCCACACGGCGAATGTGATCTTTGTATCGGAAGTTGTTTTCGATGCTGGTGTTGAAATCTTCTTCGCTGGAATCCTCGTGAATGATCGCTGCCATCTGCTCGTAATCCATTACGTTGAGCATCGTATCCACCGCGTTGTGCAAAAACGCGTCCGCTTTCTTGTCAAGATCCGGATCGGTGAAATCAAACTGCGAGAGAACACCGTCTAACAACGCATCATCGTTGGCAATCTTAACGACCGCGCTCGCAACCAAATCCTCGGTATTTGTCTGCAAAGCAATCAACGGATTATCTTTGCCGTAATACTTCTTGGCAGATTTCCGTCCCTTCTTACGAGCTTGCTTTTCAAACTCCTTGTCCATTACACCGACTACATACGCAACCTCGGCCCGTTCCTCCGCCGTTCTCTGAGCCGGGTCATCCATCTTCATGCTCGTCCAGTCGTTCTCCTTAAAGAACTTTTTCAGTTCCTCCATCGTCGTCAATCGGTCCATGGCAAGTAAATCTTTTGACATTTTTATCACACTCCTTTATTTTATGATTCTATTATAAAATAAGTAGTGTACGATAAAACGTACTTTTTTGTCGAAAGAATGTGAAAAAGGGTGAAAGAAAACATCTCCGCATAACATTTGAATATGTTATGCGGAGATGTTCAGTCCTTATTGGGTGCCGTTAAAAAGCAGGAAGTGTTGCCTGGTACACAACAGTTTTTGCTTTAACTTATCCTTTCGGCGGAAAGTTATCGTTGCCATACGAATTCTTTTCTCGAATTCTTCCGTTTTTTCCGTGAATTAATAGTTCGGATTTTTGGCTCTTAGCAATTCCGGTGGCTATTTTAATAGCTTCTTTTTGCGTTGAGGTTATAAATGTAGCCTTGGAATTTCCTGCGCCTTTCACCTGCCAGTTTCCATCGGGACGATGAGTAACATGTTGATTCTTACCCATTATTACACCTCCTTTTTGGAGAGAATGAGTTTTTCAACTTTCTCACGCCAATTTTCAGTGTGAAAAACTCGAGCGTACTGAAGATTCCCAGTTAAGATTTGTGTCTTACTTAATTGCGAAACTTCTTTCCAATCGCCCTTGAAAAAGTAAGTGGCATTATTTATGCTATTACACTCAAAAACGAAAAGGTTTTCATCTTCAAACGCGTAAACAACATAGCCATAAAAATTCTGTGAACCTAACACCCTATAGCTAGGATTTAAATCATGAATGAATTCGTGGCGATTACGAATTATTGTTTGCTGCGATTTGGTTTTCCCTTTTAGGGTGTTATTTAAATATTTATCCCAAGCAGCTGAATCTTTGGTCCCCTTGCGAAGTATTTCCCACGGGACGGTTATTTCAGGTATGTTAGGGATAATAGGTGACTTATCCTTCGACCATATTTCACACTCTCCAAACATCTCTAAGGCAACATTAATTGCTGATTTGATGTTTTTATAATTGTTGGCTGTGTTATTCATTTTCTCCGAAAATAAGCAGTTCTCTTCATAGAAAAAGCCAACATTAGGAGGAAAAATATAATCCTTTTGATAACACATACGTCGTTGAAAGCACGTTCCGTAGTGATCGTCACCGTGCCAATCTATGATATGATACGCACGTTCAAAGACTTTTTCTACTTTGGGTAGTTTGCGGTTGACTACAAACTTACCATCTGCATTAAAACGAGTTGCATTACCTCTGCCAATCGGTACCCTCAGTTTACCGTCAGTGGATAGCCCATATCGTTCGAAAATGTTCTTCTTTGTAGAAACATTTACGGCAACTACATAGAAGTCTTCGCCAACTCCAACTTCTGCAAGATATGGTTCTGGGTTTCGAATTATTGTTTTTCTGATTTTCATAAAAATCACCTTTCAAATTTATTTACAAACAGAATCAAGATATTGTGCCAAAAAGAATCATTAACACAAAATAAACCCTCTTGCAAAAAAAATCAAAACGTGATATTATTATCATGTGTTGAAATAATGCTAAGTATCGTTCCGTTGTTCTTTGCATTGGCACAGAAAGCAATATTTTACGAGTACCAGTCGTAAAATATTGCTTTTTTCTTTTTCTGTTTTGTACCTATTTAGCATGCAATTCATCAACCTGAATGATTAAGGTTTTTGTGTTCTCATCAAATTCAGGAAGGAATTGCTTAGCTTTTGTTAGAAAATCAATTCTGCTTACCTTTGATAAATAGCGCATAAAATCCTTGGCTCCAATGCGAACCCAATCATTTTTTACACGTGAAGCGAAATCATAAACGGGTGCATTACTGGTTGGATCATGCTTGCGGACACCTATGGCGCATTTTTCTTCATCAAAGCCAACATTGATTTGTTCCGGAGCGCCAAGTAAATCAACAGCACCTTTATTGAATGCAATACCCAATGAGCTCAAAGTCACTATCGGAGCGCCATTTTTAAGATAGGTAAAGTCGAAATTAAATTCCATAATACCACCTCAATATAATTTTACACCTATATTATAGTACAAAGAAGCGCTATTGTCAATAGAAAAGCGAGATATATTCAAAACATATAAAAAACATACGCATTTTTTCTTGAGCGTTTAAATATTTCGTTGATGGAGAAAATCAATTGTTTGATTTATGAAATTGCTCAATATAACCCAATAAATGTTAAGATTCAAGCTATTCTTTTAAATATTTTGATTACATATGTTTTTCATATATCATTCATATATTTTCATTGTTAAAGTTTTGAACATTACCACCATTCAAATAGAAAACAGTGAAGATCTGCAAATAAAAATATAAAAGCGAAAAGGACAATCTCGCATTTTTGTTTCGAAATCATCCTCCACTTTGTTGCTAATTTTGTCGTATATTGTCGTTTATATGGTACGCAATTTGAAATTAAACATCGAGTTTTTCTTTTTTTATATTAAAACTTCCCGGTTTTAAACTCATTTGATATATTGGTATTTTATTCTCACGACAGAATGAGCAAAGATCTTTCTTTAATCTATCTTTAACTTTACAGCCCAAATAAATACTCTTTGGCAAGACAAAATCAATCAATTCCCCATTGCTATTGACTTCTTCTTGAAGCCGTATGATTCTCCATTCTTTTTCGTTTTTCCACGATTTAGATTTCGTGAAAACTAAATTTAACAAAAACTCTATACCCTCCTGCAATGAGGAAGGGTTGTCATGTAAAATATACTCATCTGAGTATTTAATTGGAAGACAACCGTAATCACCAACATTCTTGATATCGTTAAATTCAAATTCCGCACAAAATCCAGAGTGGTTATCGGCATAATGCGCCCACATACATGTGGAACTAATATTCTCTTTTTCTGTAAAGCATGAAACTAAAACGCCTTGTTCTATTTCTGAATTCCGTTGAGCCAATCCGGTTTGAATTTGTATATGTGCCGACTGAATCGCAGCTTTAAAGATGGAAGTGTCCATCAATTCATGAGCCCTCTGTTCTCCAAATAAGTCTACCATAACTTGCGATGCTAGCACCGATAATTCAGGTCGATAATCTATATTCATCACACTGTCAAAAGGATCATTAAACTGTCGAGGAGAAGAAATCCATAATTTTTTATTAATGATGCTGTCCACAGAATAATTATGACCATCAGGTAAATACCGAGCTGGATAGAACTTCACCAATGTTTTTGGAGATGCATTATTCCATAATCTTTCCAATTCAACAGTGTTCGATTCTATACAAGTTTTATGAAACTTCTCTATGGCTTTTTTGTTCATGTGGGTACACCTCTAAATTAAAATCCCGTTACAATGATCAATCTCATGCTGAATGATCTGTGCTGACCAACCGGTGAAGGTTTTAATACGAGTTTGAAAATCGGCGGTTTGCCACTGGACTTTGATGGATTTATATCGCTTACACGGGCGGGGACCACCTAGAAGAGAAAGACAACCTTCCTCAGTGTCGTACGGCCCGGACTTTTTGATAATTTCAGGGTTAAACATCGTCATATATGTACCCTCATTATCAAAAACAATGATCCGCTTGCGCGCACCGATCATATTCGCCGCTATTCCAACGCAGCCGTCCTTATTGGCAATCAACGTGTCCAATAAATCCTGTGCCACCTGCAAATCTTCTTTTGTCGCCGCCTCCGATTTAACTCCAAGAAAAATCGGATCGTGAATTACTTCTTTTATCATAATCACAGATACTTTTCTTTCAAGAGTTTAGCAACACGCACGTGAGCAATATTAGAACTTTTATAAAGTTCTTCTACCACTTCTGGAACCGTTTTATCTGCATAAATGCCTTTGTTTTCTTTTTCTGTATCAATGCCATAGTAATTTAGAAAGGTTTTGCTAAGCCAGCCGTGATAATCTTCAGTTTTAAATAATTTCACTTCAATGGCTGTTAAACTTAATCCCTTGAATAGATAATAGTAAACTATTTCAGGTACCAGATCATTTATATTTCTATGGTCAAACAAATCATAAGTCTTAAACATCATTAAACTCCTTTTCCCAACAATTTAGTGGTAAATATTTCTTGTCAAGCAAATCCAGCTTATAAGTAAGGTGAGAAACGCTATCCGGAATTTCTCCAAACGGGTCAATATCTTCTGCTTTGTAAATAACGATACCTTTAACAGAAAAGATCCTACTTTCGGCTTCAACAGGAGACACTCGCATTTTTTCCCGTTGGACATTTAGCGCAAAATTATAATTATTATAATGACTTGGGTCTTTCTGCATATCACTAATGAGTTGATTCAAAGTTTGTCCAGCGCTATTCTCCTCAATACAAACCACAACCAAATAATTCTGGTCTGCATTAAACAACTGACTATGCTTTATAGTTACTTCTTCATCAAAAGCTGCGGTTGTTTTAATTTCCAGATTCTTTGTTTCTAATGTAATCTCATACTTGTCTTTGCTACCGCCCTTATGCCAGCGATCAGATAAGTCTAACGAGGTGTTTTCGCAAAGAAACTTCAAAAAGGATAATTCCCCAAAAAAGCCCACAAGATTTTTATATTCCTGACTTTTCGGATCCTGGAACAACTCACTCAATGAGAAGAAAAACTTCACGAACGATTTTCCTTCCATCAATTCCGTGTGAGAAACGCATAAATTAACAAAGGACTCCAAATTGTTTTCATCATAGCCTTTTTCAGTAGGCAAAAAATCTAAAACATTATATTTACCAGACGGAAACTTTTGGTTGTTCTTGAAAGAGTGAATTTCCACATCGGTATTCAGTGACAAGTAATCTGTTTGCATACTTTTATGCGTAATGTCTTCAAAGTTATATACAAGATATAACAAATGACCATTCGTCACAAAAAAGCCGGTGTTCTCAGATAACTTTTTAACTAAATAAATTGCGCCATCTTTTGGGGTTGTAACTATCGCACATTTTATCGTTTCAAGCATTCTAGTTCCCCTTTACAAAATATGTTTTTTCTTTTGGTATATAGATTGCAAACATATATTGTTCTTTTTCTTTCATCACAGTTGTTTTGTCTTCACGAGGTAAAACCCTGTGTATTTGAATGTTTATACAATCTTTATCGATTACTACACCACTATCACCAACGTATGTTACTTTTTCGGAGATTGTAGAATCGGCACCTTGAAGTAATGCTTTAATTCTAAAGTCCGCCTTATAAATACTACGCTTACGCGGCTCTTTATCAGCGCCCATTAAAATAACGGGAATGTTATCTTGGCCTAAAAGATCTGTTAGAGCCTTCTTTTGGAAAGGTTCATAATCAAACACGCCATAAATTACGTTGATAAGATCCTTCAATGTCTTGGAATCAAAATAGGCGTATTGAGCTGTTTTCGCACCTATTTTACTTCCGGCAGTTGTAGGTTCCCACTGTACTGAATCTATTAAAGCCTTAATTCTATTGTCGTTTTCAGCAATTTTGTTTTCGTCAGTTACCAAGAATCTTTGTTTTAACCAACGATTCTTAAAAGATACTTTCTCATAGTTTACGCGCTGTTTGCTAGTGGGACTTTGCTTGGTTTTTTCGGACTGAATAAGAATATCGTCAATTGCTAACACACCATTCTCAACATCTGCAAATTGATCCCACAAGTCATCCTCGATTTCTGCAAGATTAGTGAATTCTTGAGCTATTTCGGAAGTGGTGAAAATTTTACAAATATCGATGTATTTACTACGATATCCAAACCAACGAGCTCGTTGCAAATTCGTGTCCATATTTCCACCGCCAGTAGCCCAGCGAGTGAAATAAGTAGTTATCAAATTAGAAAACGTCAATCCTCTTTGTAACAAATCTCCGCCAATATAAATTTTATGCCACTTGAGTTTTTCGTTGCCTTGGGTTGTTTTACCAATTCCGTTTTTTAATATGACTTTGGTTTTTCTGACAACGGTGATGACTTCGGATTTAATCTCCTCAAAAGTAAAGGATGACTTAATTTCATCAGAGACATACTTGTTGAAACAATTTTCAAATTCTAGCAAATAGCCCTCCATATCGTCATCCTCATACTCAAAGGAGTTCTTCAGGCAATCGATATAACTTTCTATAGAGGTATAGATGCTACTATGTTGCAACACCTCACGAAACGCATGCACGATCATATCGCTGAAGCGCTCTTTTGTTTTTGTGGCACGCTTACATTTAATAGCACTTGCTACGATGAAGTAACGTACAGCCTCCCAAAGAGATTCAGGTATTTTTCCATCTGCTAATTCCGCATGATCCTCTTCTGACACCAAAGTTACAATATCATTCTCATATAAGTGGTACACCTCTGCGCCGTCATATCCTTTTCCTGGCTGAATTAGACGAATAGAATCCGGGCGTAAAGCACTCCATTCATCCAAGAAAATATTGGCTTGTGGTGTGGCAGTAACCGAAAGATACATCGGATCTTCAAGCAAATTCTTCATCTCAACAATTTCTTTGTAGGTTGCGGAAGCATTCTCTTTTTTGTCTTTGGCTGTATTTAAACTAGCCTGATCGCCCTCATCATCAATGATAAAAGCTTTAAATTCTGATTTGTCAAGACGCTTGAACAAAGCGTTGATTTTTCGCATAGCCACTGGACGTTTCATAGATACAAAAATAACAGGTTTGTTATTCTCCAAAAGATCGGTCATTATTTCATCATCTATGCTTAAAATCTGAGTGCTATCATCTGTTGTAAATATAGCGGGGCCTTCATCGTCATAAGTCACTTCGCCAGTAACATCAAAGGTTTCTTTAAATCTGTCTGTGGTTTGTTTTAACAAACTAGTGTCGTAGCCGCCATAAATAACCAAAATATTATAGCCATTATCAAAAGCCAATGCTGTGAGCATCTCTAGATTAGAGGTTTTACCAGATTGAACCTTACCAACAAGCAAAACATTATTATTCTTGTTATCTGCGCTCATTTGCATCTGAATTTGTCTGTATGTTTCTACGATGTTTTCAACAATGTTATCTGCTCCAAGTTGGCCATAAGCATCGATATGCTTAGCATGAACTTGGTTATAATAATCTCCTAATTTTACAGAAACGTCATTTTCGTCTGTCGTTGCAAACGTATATTTTTCCATGAATTAATCCTCCGATACTTTAGACAAAAATTCATTCATCTTATGACGAATAGTGGACGCACGAATATATCCATCTTTGTCGGAAGTGAGTTTTGCTTGTTGTTCCGCCACAACGAAGGAAATCACAAACTTTTCAAGGACAATCTTGAAATCTTCGTTGTTGGTATAAGGCTTGAAGAACGGATGATTTATGTTAATTATAATGTATACTTCTTGCCCGTCTTCGGACTCTTCAACGTTGATCCAGTAAGCTTTGTTTCCAATAGACCATTCAACAACAAAATTCTTTTTGATGGCTTCGTTTATCTGGATAGGATATTTTCTTTTATCGCCAACAATCTTCTCTTCAGTACTATTTGTGTTGTGCAAATACTCTTCAAATTGCGCTATTTCGCTATTGCTATTTGCCGGTTCTTCGCTTTTTGTGTCATCGTTTTTAGACTCTGTAGATTGATTTGCATTTGATAACGCATTAGCAAAGGATTGTACACTTTCCTCGACCGTTTTCGAAGACGCCTGAGAAAACTCCTCCTCTTTGGCTCTTTCCTTGTTGGTCATTTTTGCGATGTCGATATATTCTTGAATATTGCTTTTTAGCGTCTCTAGAAAAACGATTTCCAAACCGTCATCCCACACGAAACCATCTTTAGCTTGGTTTACAGGAAAATCATCTAAATCAAGTTCGCCAAATAATTTGTGGGAAATGGGGCTTTGAGCTTGATGGAATATGTATTCGGGTTTATAGTTTTGATCTTCGCCACCTACAACTACACGTCCACGTCTGAACAAAGCAAATCCAGCCTTACCAAATCCACCGTTTGCGAGAATACCCACAAATCCGGTAACACGATGTTTTTCTCCGTCAAACTCAAAATCGAAATCCAATTCCTTTTTCCAAGTTTTTTCTCTAAACTGCAAACATCCATATTCATCGAAATGAAGAGATAAATCATTAAACCAAATATTAACTTTTCCAGAATTCAAATCACGACGATACATACTTTCCAAAAGTTGAATGATCTTACCCTTAGTACGAGCAGCATCTATTTTCTTTGTCACATCGCGAATAACTATGGTTGTGCCATGTTCCGTTTCTGAACAGGTTTCTTTTTTGATTTTTACAGTGTTCGCTTTTTTCTCTTTAAGTTCTTGAATATTAACTTCAGTTAAATACTTGTTTGTAGAACCAAACTGCGTGCTTGTCACAGACCAAACATTACCAAACCAGCTGGCTGCCGTTTTTAATCCCATGCCAAATTCGTTTCTACCACCCTGTCTTTCGGGCTTTGAATCAAGCAAAACTGCACGAGAAAAGTCCTCCAGTTCCATGCCAAATGCATCGTCTGTTATTGTCAAAATATTCTTTTCAAAATCATAATTGACGTTGACAGTTACGGTAGAGATTCCATTTGCTTTTAATTCGGATTCGTTAGAATAGAACGATTCTGTGGAATTATCAACAAACTCAGCGATAGCATACCATGCCTTGTAATTAAGTCGGGAAAAAACGCCCAATACGCTTGCTTGAGGTTGAATATTTAATTCGAAATCTCCATCATCAGTGGCGGTTACGTTTTTTTGCTTCGAAAAAAACTCAGAGAAATTAAATTTAGCCATTTTTCTTACCTCCTGTAAGAGTGCTCTTTTTGCCGAATTTGAATAGCGATTCAGCAAACATCCGTACTAGTTTAACGTTTACAGAGTTACCCAGCTGTCTGTATGTAACAACATCCAATTCACTAAACAAGTAGTCTTCCTTAAAACTCTGCAACTTTGCAGACTCTTTTGGCGTGAAGTATCTAAATTTGCATACTTCTTCATCCCAAATAATTGGAGTATTATTCATTGCGACAAGTGACGGGAAATAGTTGGGGCGTTTTACACGTACTCCGGATTGACGGATCTGGATAATACCGTCTTTTATAGATTTACAATCCTTTCCGCAGTTCCACTCGAATTTTTGATGTATTAAAATCTTGGCTTGCATATCGTGTTTTTTAATCCAAGCATCGATAAACTCGGAATTGTTTTCGTACATAACACGACTGCGCATTACCATTACTTTCTTCCACTCTGGCATATCTTGATAGCCAATCTTTTCATCACGATAATATTGTTCGCGATCATAGATGCCAATGCCCGCCTTGTGTAACCAGAAGGGACTGCACAAACCTTTTACATTTGCGCGGAATTCTTCCCACGCTTCCAAAAGTTTTTCTATTTCTTCTGCAACATAGTATTTGGAATCGACATTCTTTTCCATAATATCAGGCAAGCAATTACCTTTTTCCGGGCATCTATTAACTTGTTCATCAATGCCGAGAATATCTCTTGTCAAATAGCCTTTGGGAAGTGTTTTTCTGCCGTCAAAAGCTTCTTCTCTGACACCAAGAATAAACACTCGTTCACGAACTTGCGGAACACCAAAATGATGCGGGGATTCAATGATTGGTTCTTCGGTTATTATGAACCCTTGTTCTTTAAGTTCTTTGCAAATGATATCCCAGTTATCTTTTTTATCTGCGAGATTTCTTACATTCTCAAGAACGACATATTTGCATTCCGGGTGTTCTTTTAAAATATCAATAATACGATAAAAAAGTTGGCCGCGTTCATCTTTTTGTCCGTTTACTTTTTCAACAATTTCAAAACCATTCTGATTTCCTGCTTTTGAAAATGTCTGGCAGGGGAAGCCGCCACACAACACTTCAAACTCTGGAATCACTTTTTCTTTGATGGCCTTGTTGATGTCTCCATATACGACAAATTCGTCGTTTGGAGCAAAATTCTTTTTGTATACCTCACGGCATTGTTCGTTAATATCGCTGGCAAATACGCATTTGCCTCCAAGAGGGGTCATGGCTTGATGAAAGCCGCCGATACCACAAAACAAATCAATAAATCTAAAGTTATAGGTTCCCATAATACACCTCATCCATTTTACAGAAAAATTATAATAGCTTTATCGTCCCATAAAACGGACAGTTATTTCTCGGGCACAATTTCAACAATATCATCCATTGTACAGCAAAGAGCAGAACAGATTTTAACGAGAACGTCGCTTGAGACAACGGCGCCGTCTTTGCCCATTTTGGTAATGGTGGCGATGCTGACACCAGCTTTCTCCGCCAAATCTTTCTTTTTCATATCGCAGTCGATTAAGAGTTTGAATAACTTCTTGTAACTTGCAGCCATAATACACCTCAAAATAGTTTTTATTTTCAAATAGTATCATTATTTCTAATATACCACATCTGATCGCACATCTCAACAGTTTTCAGCAAAAATCTTGCGATCGCAGTAGTTTTCTTGTTTTCTTTTGTCAATTTGAGTAACCATTTCCATATGAGCAGATATATCAGTACCTATAAAAATGCTGAAGCCGCCACTCGAGCTTGAACCGAGTGGCGGCTGTGTTTTGGTGTTATTTCCTATAATAGGTGGCGATGGATTCGTTAATAAAGGCGGCGGTGCCAGTGGCGTGTTTGTCGATGTTGTTTTTGAAACGCTCGTCGGCAACGTACATTTGGCCAAGGCCGGCGAGGATTTCGTCGGTGCAGGTGTAATAGTTCTCAGTAATGTAATTTTGCAGTTCCTTTACCAGCTCCTGCGCCTCGTTTGAGTCGGCTGTGTGTCCGGCTTTCATACACGCGGCGAATTTGGCGAGGACGGTCATCAGTCCGTCGGTGACGGCTTTCCATTTCTCTTTGCTGTAGTTTGCAGTCTTTTCTGCATGTTCTTTATAGGCGTCCGTTTCGCCCCAGCGTTGTTTTACTTCTGCATCATAATTGTTCATCGCAGTATCCTCACTTCACAACTTCATACGGCCAGTCGATGATGCCGCCAAATTCTTTGACGTTGGTATAACCGAGCTTGACCAGTTCTTCGGAGGCGATCTTGCTTCGTCTGCCGCTGCGGCAATACACGAGAATTAGCGCATCCTTATCGGGCAATTCCTTTTCGGCGCGGTCGGCGATCTCGTATTCGGGGATGAGAATCGCGTCCGCAATATGCCCTTCGGCAAATTCTTCGTCGGTGCGAGCATCGATGATGATATAATCGCTTTCGGTGTCCATAATCGTCTTTGCCTGTTCGGGCGTGATTTGCTCATAAGAGTTGGCGCCGTCATTGGAACAAGCGGTCATACCAAATAAAGAAGCTAAAATTGAAAGCATAATGATCAATCCTTTTAGTTTTCTCATAGTATCGACTCCAAATAACTATCTATTTCATTATGAGATTTGAAAATAATAACGTTCTTATCTTTATATTTTTCAAGCAGCTCATATACGTGCGGCAGCTCTTTTTTAGGAAAATCGATGATCCACTCTTTAAATTCCGCATCAAATTCCTGCTCTATCCAAGGCATATCCTCTCTCGGTTTTCCAATACGTGATTCTACGCCCGAAAGGCAAACCGAAACAGGAAAATCAAGCAAGAAAACGGTATCACATTCCTTTAGGCGCATTTCAAGCGTTCTGCCGTAATTGCCGTCGATTATCCATTTATCTTGTTTTAGAATGTCGGAAAGCTTTTGGTCAAATTCCTTGCGGGAAACATTGGTTTTATCGGCATTCCAAAACAACATATCCAAATGGAAAAGCGGCAAACCGATCTTGTCGCACAGTGCTCTTGAAAAAGTGCTTTTACCGGCACCGGGACAACCTATAACCATAACTTTTTGCATCTTATTTCTCCATTTTCCACCTTATACCACTTCCACCTGACACATTTGCATGGTTTTCAAAGCAGCTTCGTGGCTCTCGGGGGTAACACCGGCGCAACAAGCAGAATCGACTTTCACCTGCGCATCGGGGAAGGTTGCTTTGATGATGAGCGCATTGGAAACCACACAAATATCGGTGCAAAGACCGATCAGCTCCACGCTTTCAAGCGTTTCCTTATCCCAATGGGGCCAACCAAAGTTAGGCTTATCAATAATCTTCGCGCCCTCGACGTAAAGGCCATCGGCAATTTCCCAGCCCTTCGTGCCCTTAATGCAATGAGGGACGGGAAGATGTTTGCCCTCTGTGGTATCGAGATAATTCTCAAAATGGGTATCTCTTGTGAAAATGATCTCATCGCCGTTTTGGGCGTATTCCTGAATCTTTGCCTTGACCTTAGGAACGATGGCGACCGCCTCTTTGGTGCCGAGCGCCATAGTAATAAAATCGTTTTGCATATCGACTACAATCAATGTCTTTTTCATTGTTAGACCTCCCGTGCGCTTTTGATTTGAGGTTATTATATCATATTTGCCTATGTTGTAGCAAGGGAGATTTCCTTTGTGAATGTGTGGAATTGACTTTCGCATATAAAAACACCGCAGACCAATGTGGATCGGTCTGCGGTGCATTTCAATTTTTAATCCTTTTCCCATCTATTAGCATCAGTCCATCTTGTATCAGGAATAGGAGGATGTTTTTTAAACCATTCTTTTGCGCCCCTTTCTCCTAATTCCTGTCCTATTTGTTCCATCCCATATGGTCTAGTTCCGGTTTCACAAAAACTCAAACGAAGTTTTTCATAGGCCTCTTCTAATTCCTCTCTAGAAGCTATTTTTAGCCAATCCAAAAAGGAGATTTTATTGTTTTTATAAAGCACCAATCCTATACCCGAGCCAACGATGGCTAAGGCTGCGGTTCCACATATTATGAATTTTTTCTTGTTTTTCTTTAACCACTTTTTTATTTTTTTTAGCAAATTCATATCATACCTCTTGTTTAATCAGGGTTATGTTGTTCGTTGTATTCATCTATATGTTTTATTGAAGATTTTACACTATTTAATAAGGCTTCATGAGAATTTTCGATTTTAATCACGTAGGTAGATTCTGCATATTCAATAAGTAGTATCAAAACAAATGCAATAAGTGTAAAAATCTCTTCTCCAGAAGCGAGGAAAACATATATTGGCGATATTGTAATAATACAGAAAAACATAAGATAGCCAATCACATCACACCAAAAAGCTTGCTTCACACGTTTCTTAATATCTTTTTCTGTTTTTAATATTATATCAATCGTACAATCAATTACTTGCTGACCTGATTCTAATATGGCTTTCTTTTTTTCTTTTTCAACAATTGATTCTTGTTCTTTGCATTTTAATTGTTTTGATAATTCTAAATGTTTCTTCGCAAAATCAAGTGTATTAGTATCAATCTTTATAAAGAATTTAGATGCGGAGCTACAGGAAAAAGCATATGAAGCAATTGTTGTTGCTACTAATATTCTATCCCATGCCAAGAATTCAAATCCGAATATAGAACTTATTGCATGATATATCAATGAAACTATCAAAAATAGTATATATGCCAACATTAATGGCTTTTGAGATTTATTCATATCATACCCCTACTTATTTTTTATATATTATAGCATTTTTATATTTAAGCCACAACACATAAATACTTTCCGATGTTTTTTGTTTCCTGCCAGTCCAAGTTGCATTCGCCGCATTTGAAATACCATTCCGGAATATCGCCTATAAACCGCACGAAATGGAATCCTCCAAACGTAAAATGATTCCCGTTTTCGTCTATATAAACAGCGCCGATGCGCTTTGGCATATCAGGAGATGGAACGATAGAAAGGATACCGCGTTCTCTGCCGCTTATATCCAAATAGTCTGACCATATGATTCGATAATATATTTTCCCATCTATGATCTTGGTTTGATCGGTACCATTTTTAAATTCTTCATATGCTTTTTCTACAAGAGACATACTCTCACCTCGCTTATATTATAATTCTAAAATAATCTTTTTGCAATAAAAAGAAAGCACCGCTTCCTGAAACTTTTCAGAAGCGATGCTTTAAAAATGCAGACTATGCTCTGGATATGTTAGTATGGTGGCATGTTGGATTCGAACCAACCCTCTTCGTGGTATAAGCACGACGTTCCCAGAACCCTTAGCCATACTAACAACAATTTTATATTATCACACTTCTTATCATTTTGCAATAGATAGAAATACCGCTCGATTTTCTTTAATTATATCGGGGGTATGATTTTGCGTGTGTTGGGAGAGCGCTTGAATGGCATTCAAGAGGTCAGCGGTTCGATCCCGCTCACCTCCACAACGATCCCCTCTGCTCGGCTTTTTCTATCCATTGAAAACTAACTAATAGTATGATATAATATCCGCATAAAGTTTCTGCAAGATTAGAAAATAACAATTTTACGGATATTATCCGATGTCCAATTTTATCACCTGCATGGCAGGCAGCCGAAAATGATGGACGATTATATCAAAATGCGCTGCATTTATGACATAATCAATTCAAAACTTTCCCCTCCACCCCCGGTTTATTTTCCCCACTAAACCAACGGTAGGTGTGATTCTTGTTCCCTATGCGCTATACTGTAAACGAAAGGAGAACCTGTATGGATCAAATCAAAATCGGTAAATTTATTGCCGCTTGCAGAAAAGAGCGAAAGCTCACCCAACTGCAGCTGGCAGACAAGTTAGGAATCACCGATAAGGCAGTATCTAAATGGGAACGGGGCATCGCCATGCCCGATACGTCCATTATGCTGGAATTGTGTGAGTTCCTGCAGATCAACGTCAATGAATTATTAAGTGGGGAGAAAATCACTATGGAAAACAAAAATCAAAAAAATGAAGAGCTGATGCTCGATCTGGCGAAGGAGATCGCCCAAAAGAACAAAACCATCTGGACGACCATGTGGGTCATCATGGCGGTAAGTATGCTGGGGTTGCTCGGAGGCTGCGCCGTCGTGTATTTCTTTGTACCGGAAGGAATCTGGCAGGCGGTATCCGTCATTGGAATCTGCATCCTCTTTTTACTGCCTTGTTTTTACGCATTAAAGCTGGAGGTCAGCG
>JAZQAE010000118.1:0-6505 GCA_045544995.1 Eubacteriales bacterium | reverse complement strand
GTAAAGTGGCTTTTTATTTGACTTATATAATAATTATGTTATAATATTATTATAATTCATTATTGGAGGTCCCTTATGAAAAGAGTTATTACTTATGGTACGTTTGACCTTTTGCATTATGGACATATTAATCTGTTGCGTAGAGCAAAAGCTTTGGGTGATTATCTGGTGGTTGTTGTTTCTACTGACGAGTTTAATTGGAATGAAAAAAGAAAGAAATGTTATTTTTCCTATGAAAAAAGAAAGGCGTTAGTTGAAGCGATTCGCTATGTTGATCTTGTGATTCCGGAAGAGAACTGGGACCAAAAGAGAAGCGATATGCATGAATACCATATTGATACCTTTGTCATGGGGGATGATTGGGAAGGAAAATTCGATTTCCTGAAAGAGGAGGGCGTAGAAGTGGTCTATTTGCCTCGTACTCCCGAAATTAGTACAACGCAGATTAAAAAGGACTTAGAATCAAAATAACGAGGAAATATCAATGAAAACAATCCAGGAATTATATGTGTTGGAGAGTACTGCGGATCAGCGTGACCGCACCTCTGACATTGAATTGATGCTGAAGGAGAAAGGCGTTTGTGTCTTGGGAAGTGGCGTCTATTATGTCAGCGGTATTAAAATGCCGGACCATTCCACATTGATGGGGATGGGCGAATGTACGGAAGTGATCCTCTTGGATGAGGTGCAATCAGGTTCTGCGATATATTTGGGCTCTCGATGCTGTATAAAAAATATGGCAATAAAGGGAGCTAAGGATGATATTGAACGGCCCACTGAACTGGGAGATCGCCACGGCATCTCCTTTGCCGGGACGGCAACGGCCACGGATTGGTCCGGACAGTCTCGAAATTGTATCGTTGACGCTTGTCAGATCCGGTCCTTTACCGGCGGCGGTATCACCTGTGTTGATACCGGTTATTCCGTTGGTTGCTCTATTACTGCCACCAATTGTCATATCAATTATTGCGGCGCCGGAATCAATATCAGTCATTTTAGCGAATTCCACCGTTTTACCAATATGTACTGTTGCCATAATCATTATGGATGTATCAATAACGGCGGAAACAACGTTTTTGTTAACTGTGTGTTCGACTCTAATACCACCGGATATATCATTGATAATGCAGACGGGAATGCAAAAAACAATTCCCATGGTTCTGTAGTTGGCTGTACCTTCAATCATAGTGGGAATAATAAGGGAACAGGTATTGAGATCATCAATGCACAGCATGGATATGTTTTTACCGGATGTCAGGTCTTTTACTCAAAAATTATTGTAGAAGGCTCTTCCGGAATTCAATTCAATGATTTTAATTTTGGAAAGAATGCTCAAATTGCAGTAAAGAGAGGACAGATTGTTATGTTCTCAAACTGTATTTTCACCAATCCGCCTGTTGTGACGTTGGAAGAGGCGTGTGTGAGGAGCCATCATTGTTATACCCGCGAAGGGGAAGAGGTTGTTTTTGCTTGAGGTGTAAAATGGAACAACAGGAACTTTTAATTCGATCCACGTTAGATGGGTCAATGCAACCGTCGCTTTTTTATAAATCTCAATCTAAAAGAAAAAGCCCTTTGCTGGTGGGGCTTCATACCTGGAGCTATGATCGTTTTAACCAGATCAAGAATATGCTTCCGCTTGCGGAAGAACAGGATTTTAATTTACTTCTTCCGGAATTTCGAGGTAAAAATCTTGCCGAGAATCCCCATTGTCATGAGGCATGCGGTTCTGAATTGGCAAAGCAGGATATTCAAGACGCTATTGATTATGTGGTGGCGAACGAAAATGTAGATCCGGAGAATATCTTTCTGTTGGGACTCAGCGGTGGCGGCCATATGGCGCTACTGATGGCCGGAAAGTGTCCGGAATACTTTAAGGCAATCGGTGCATTTGTGCCGATTACCGATCTGAGAGAATGGGTCAAGGAGAGCAAAAGCTATCGTGATCGTGTCTTTGCCTGCTGCGGTGAAGAAGAGGCGGAGCTTTTAAAGCGTTCTCCGGTGAACTATATTGATACCATTGCAAAGGCAAATCTCAAGATCTTTCATGGTAAATATGACTCTGTCGTACCCGTCAGCCACAGTATCAAATTCTTTAACCGGATGATGGAGCAGTATCCGCAGTCTCGGGTCTTTTTGGACATATTTGATGGCGGACACCAAATTGATATGAAGGAAGCTGCTTATTGGATTCTTTCTCAGTATCAAAAAATCAAGAAGATTGAAGTGACCGGTTGAAGTCGGTTTTCGATACCCCAAAGGAGAATTCCTTTGGGGTATTATTAATAATTGCGAATGTAAACGATAGGATTTTTATATTTGTATAGCAAATAAAAATAAATTATAATATGTAAGGAATAAATAAAGGGGAAAGACGGATGACGATACAACAGTGTAAATATGTTTTAGAAATCGCAAAAACAGGATCTTTTACCCAGGCGGCTAAGCAGTTATTTATTGCTCAATCTTCGCTTTCGATCAGTGTTAAATCTCTGGAGCAGGAATTAAATATTAAAATCTTTGAACGCTCCGGAACCGGCGTCTGCCTGACTGAAGAAGGAATGGAGTTTGTGCGTTATGCGGCGCAGATCGCCGAAAATGATGATTTTATTAATCAACGGTATAAACATCGTAACGTGCAAAAGAAATTATATATTGCCACTCAGCATTATGACTTTGTGGCGGATATTTTTGCCGGCTTTTTCAGCGAGATTCAGGACGACAGTTATAGGTTTTCGATCCGTGAGATCGAGACACATAGCGTGATTCGTGATGTGGAGACGGCGTATAGTGATATTGGTATCATTGCTATCAAAGACGGCGATTATGAAGTGATGAAGCGGTATTTGAATAAGAAAGGGTTGATCTTCAATCCGGTTTTGAATGTGTCACCTCATGTGTTTTTTAGGAGTGAACATCCGCTTTCTCAACGCAAGTATCTGACCAATGCCGATTTAAAGGAATATCCGTACGTTTCCTACGAACAAGGTGAACACAACAGTTCATTTTTTACCGAAGAAATTATGGATGCTTCTTATGTCGATAAACACATTGAGATCAGTGATCGAGCCACTCTAATGAATCTCTTATTAATTACAGATGCTTATACGGTTGGAACCGGCATCATGCCCTCTGCTTTGAACAAAGGAGACATTGTCAGCGTCCCCTTGGATAGCGAAGACTTTTATATCATCGGTTATCTTCTGAACGAAAATCGTAAAATTTCCGAAATGACCCAAAAGTTCATTCGTGTTTTGGAAAATACGATTAAAAATATTCAATAAGAGGTGTTAAAATGAAAGCGCTTGTCAAAAAATATCCCGAGAAAGGTCTGTGGCTGGAGGAAGTTCCGGAACCCGTGACCGGTATTAATGACGTTAAGATCAAGATTCATAAGACTGCTATTTGCGGTACGGATCTGCATATCTATAATTGGGACGAATGGTCACAGAAGACCATCCAAACGCCCCGGATTATCGGCCATGAATATGTGGGCAAAATCGTTGAGGTGGGAGAGAACGTCAAGAACTGGAAAATCGGGGAACTGGTCTCCGGCGAAGGACATATTGTGTGTGGGAAGTGCAGAAATTGTCTGGCAGGTCATGGTCACCTTTGCAAAGAAACAGTTGGCGTCGGTGTAAACCGAGACGGTGCTTTTGCTGAATACTTAGTAATTCCCCAAGAGAATGTGCGTCGTTGCGAGGAAGGCGTCCCCGAGGAAATGTACGCCATTTTTGATCCTTTTGGTAATGCGGTACATACGGCACTTTCTTTTGACTTGACCGGTGAAGACGTTTTGATCACCGGTGCCGGTCCGATCGGCATTATGGCGGCGGCAGTCTGCAAATTTAGCGGTGCCCGTCACGTTGTGATAACCGATATTAACGATGAGCGTCTGGAATTGGCGAAGAAGCTTGGAATTCAATATACCGTCAATACTGCAAAGCAAGATCTTCGTGAGGTAATGGATCAGATACTGATCAAGGAGGGCTTTGACGTAGGCCTTGAGATGTCTGGAAGTGAAATTGCGTTCAATACAATGATCGATCATATGATTCATGGCGGAAAAATCGCCCTGCTGGGACTTCTGAAGAGCGATACGAAGATTGATTGGTCCAAAGTGATTTTCAACGGATTGATCATCAAAGGAATCTATGGCCGTGAAATGCATGAGACCTGGTATAAAATGTCTGCAATGCTGCAGGGCGGCTTGGATATCTCCAACATTATTACCCATCGGATGGGTATTTTGGATTATGAAAAAGGCTTTGAGGCAATGAACAGCGGTAAATGCGGAAAAGTAATTTTGGATTGGACCAAGGAGGCGTGATGATGAAATCAGCATTAAAGTATTTCAAAGAAACCTGTGAAACCATTGAAAAAGATGGACTGACCAAAAACGAAAAGATCATCACAACCCCTCAAGGGGCAAAAGTTGCCCTTTCTGATGGGCGAGAAGTGATTAATATGTGTGCCAATAACTATCTTGGCCTTGCCAATAACAGTCAAGTGATCGAGGCTGTAAAGGCCAGTTATGATAATTATGGTTACGGCCTTTCTTCGGTTCGCTTTATTTGCGGTACGCAGTCGATCCATAAAAAGCTGGAAGAAAAGCTGAGCGCCTTTTTGGGTACAGAGGACACGATTCTTTATTCCTCTTGCTTTGATGCCAATGGCGGACTGTTTGAGACCCTTTTGACTGATGCGGATGCAGTGATCAGCGATGAACTGAATCATGCCAGCATTATTGACGGTGTCCGTTTGTGTAAGGCGAAGCGTTTTCGTTATAAGAACAACGATATGGCGGATCTGAAAGCAAAACTGGAAGAAGCAAAAGATTGCCGTATTAAATTGATCGCAACCGATGGTGTCTTTTCCATGGACGGCATTGTGGCAGACCTGAAAAGCATCTGTGACCTGGCAGAGGAATACGATGCATTGGTGATGGTGGATGATAGCCATGCGGCGGGCTTTATGGGCGCTACCGGTCGTGGCACTCCGGAACATTGCGGCGTTGCGGGCCGTGTTGACATCATAACCGGCACCTTTGGTAAAGCTTTGGGCGGAGCGTCGGGCGGATTTACGTCCGGACGGAAAGAAGTGATCGATCTGTTGCGTCAGCGTTCCAGACCGTATCTCTTCTCCAATACGTTGGCACCTGCAGTTGCTGCCGGCTCCTTAAAGGTTTTGGAGATTATCGAGAATGATCTTTCCATGAGGGAAAAACTTTTTGCGAACACAAAACTCTTTGCTGAAAAGATCAAAGAAATTGGGTTGGACGTCATGGACGGCGGAACCCCCATCATCCCGGTTATGCTGTATGATGAACATAAAGCGGTGGAAATGGCAAAACGAATGATGGAAAAAGGGGTTTATGTGGTTGCGTTCTCCTATCCCGTTGTACCCAAGGGTAAAGCGCGGATTAGAACTCAGCTTTCTGCGGCTCTTAGCGAAGAAGACATTCTGTATATTGTGAAATGCTTCAAAGAAGTAAAGGAAGAAATGGGTTTATAATTAAATAAAAAGCCGACGCTTGATGCGTCGGCTTTTTTGCTTAATAGTTTCTGACTGCAGTGGAAAGTAGAGCCCAGTTTCTTGCCGGATCATATCCGGGATCAAGAATGGTTTCTTCCATCTGTTCAATCTTGTCAATGGTACCATCTAAATAACGTTCAATAGTGAGTTTAGTCGTATTCAGCCGTTCTTTCAGTCCTCCCAAACGCAATTCGATAACGTCAAAACCAAAGGTCTTATTATCGATGTACCACTCGTCACGGGCTGCTGCAATGTAGTCGTTCAGTGCTTCGATCGTCGCAGGGATCCTCTCCTCGGCAATAGCCTTTAAAACGTCATTTTTCTTGTCGAGGTAAGCAGTACGAATGTCGCAGGAAAGGGTGGCTTTTAGTGCCAATACCCGGCAAAGGGCTTCGGCGGAAGTAAAGATATAACTGTACGGATTTTCAGGTACATGGGAGAGCTGGTCTGCCATTACAGCAAATTCATCGCCATAACTCGGTTTGACACGGAAGTCATACCAACCGCCCAAGGGATCGTTATACAAGAGAAATTTACCGCATACGTCCTTTCGTTCCGTTCTGTCTACGTCGGAGAGTAGGTTGGGGTTGTCCAGGAGCAGGAAATCGTCAAATTTCACGCCGAAGGTTTCTTCAAAACGTGTCTTGACCCACTCTCTGTCCTCGCCGTTAGCATAGCAATACTCGGCATATTGCTGAAGGGTGGGGAGGATGGAGAAGTTGGAGGCTTCGTTTCCGTTGTCGCCCCAAGCGGTAGCGATCACCATGGGGATATTTTCTTCTTTTGCGACTTTCAAATGAAGATCGTCCACTAAAAGAGAGTAGTAGTTTCTGGGACTCATAGCACCCCATTTCCACGCTCCGCCTGCAAAAATGGTGGTGTTCTTGAATTGCTTGTGGCAATGGATCATATGCCGGAATAACGCTTCACCCTTGGTGTAATAATCCCAGTAAACCAATTCAACCTCGGG
>JAZQAE010000117.1:0-6072 GCA_045544995.1 Eubacteriales bacterium | reverse complement strand
AGTCTCTTCCATCTTATGACCCAGAGCCGCGATGGTCTCGGTCTTACGGGACAGTTCTGCGTTACAGTCTGCACAGTAAACAACTACGTCATAAGAACCAGCCTCTTCGCACTTAGCGTCGACTCTGTTCTCTTCAACAGCTTCGCCATCAGTATGACCCAGTGCAGGGAAGGTATCGGTATAGGTATCGTTACAAACGCAGGTATAAGTCTTATAACCATCCTCGGTACAAGTAGCTTCCTTGGAATCGGTCAATTCATAATTATGGCCCAGAGCTTCAACGACTTCCTGAGCAACCAGGATCTTATCGCAGACGGAGCACTTCTTACCTTCGGTCAAGCCGGACTCGGTGCAAGTTGCATCCTTGCCTGCAACAGTTTCTTCGATATGTCCCAGAGCGTCAACAGTTACAGTATTACGGGACAGTTCAACCTTACACACAGTACAGTAAACTACGTTGTCATAAGAACCTGCGTTGGTGCAATCAGCTTTTACTTCATTCTCTACGGCAATGTCGCCCTCGGTGTGATCCGCCAATTCAAGGGTCTCAACGATGGTTGCGCCGCAGGCACACTGGTAAACTGCAGAGCCCGCCACTGTACAAGTAGAATCAGTCTTCTTAATCAACTCATTGTATACATGGGTATGAATGTACATCTCAACCTCATCACCCATGAGTTCGATTTCCTCGTTATCTTGATTGAAGGCCGCTTCGGCTTCAACCTTCACTTTAACAGTGTTTATATCGGAAAGTTCCTCAAAATTCAGCGTCAAAGCCAAGCCATTTGCCGTCGAATTATATGCTCCGGTCTCACCAAAGATCGTCGAGAGCAACAGCGTTGTGACGCCGTCCTCTTCGATAACGCCCACTTCGCCGGAGTTAAAGAGTCCGATCTCGCCCTCGGTCATGGAAACATATTTCAAATCGCCGGTCTTATAAGTAATCTTAAACTGAATACCGGCAAGACCCGGGTTGTTTGCCAAGTTGATGGCAATTGCAACGGTCTTCTTTTCGGCATCAACCGCCGCCTCTGCAATGAAGCCTGCTGCACACGGAATCTCTTCCTGTGCAGTTAAGATTTCATCGCAGACAGAGCACTTTACGCCCTCGGTCCAACCAACCGTTTCAACGGTGGGAGCAACCGCCGGAATGATCTCCTCGGCATGGCCGGCAGCCTTGATCTCATCGACTCTGACGTAATCACAGAGATTACAATCGGAGGTCTTGGTACCGGTTTCCTCACAAGTGGGATCCACGGTGGTAACAGTATACTCGTGTGCAACCACACCGCTCTTGTGCTCGCAATGAGCGACGATGCCCTCGGCAACCGTATAGGTGCCTTTGCAATAACTCACGTGGCCATCTCTGCCTGCTTCGGCATAGACCAAATCATGCTCTGCATGGAGTGTTCCTTCGGGAAGCACAATTTCCTTGTCGGTGGTAATCATCTCATTATCATAAGAAACCGTGTTGTTTACCACGTAAGCATAATAAGTGTATTTTCCGTCCGTAACAGCAATCCGCCGCATCTGGTTCTTTTCATCACCATAAACGGTTTTGCCATCTTTTACGGTGTAATAGGTCTTAGTGCCATAGTCTGCATCATAATTGTTGGTCAGCTTCCAAGCCAGTGCACCGTTGCTGTATTCATCAGCAGAAAGGTTACCGTTATTTTTATTCAGTTCTACCAGGCCATTATAACCATACTGGTTCGGAGTATAATCTTGCTGCCAGACTACGTCACAGCCAATTGCGTAGGTATTGGTATAATCTTCCGGATGATCGCCCAAGCCACCGGAGGAATGATTCTCGTTATATCTGATTCTGCAAGCACCATTTAAATTCAGGTTATTTGCAGAAAGAACCGTTGCGTAAGCAAAACTGTTGTAAACATGGCAATTCCGCCAGTCGGACAACGCCGAGCCGTTTGTACTCTTTCCGGCATCGACTACACCAACGAAATAACAACCATCAATAATCGCCTCATTGCCCACCTGACCGGTAAGGCCGCCGACATAACTGGCCGCCGTTCCGGTGTGAGTAACAGTAGCTGCACTCCAACATTTTCTTAGAGTTCCATCCACTCTGTAAGTGAAGCCACCCACATGAGTGTTATTGGAAATCACACAGGTCTCGTCCAAGCCCAGATTCTCAACAGTTCCGTTAACTTGATAAATCAAGCCTCCACCGTTAACCTTCAGATTACTAAACACCTTACCGTTGCCATCCAAGGTTCCGGCGAATGCCTTCGTTCCACCCAGAGGGCCAATCGCCTCGGAGTCTTCACCCATGTCGATGTTTGCAGTTAAGGTCAAAGTCTCATCGGCAAAGGTGTAATTTCCTCTGCCTACAGCAGCTTTCCAGTCTTCATCGTTGGTAATTTCCCAATTCTTGACGCCGGAGAACTTATCCATTTCATAATATCGATAAGGAATACGACCCTCTACCGTATACTTTAGATTTGTATGTGTTTCCAAAACCGCCGCCAGTGCTTCATTGGCAGCCGTGATCTGGCTATTATCCTCTGCTAATTTCAAAGCAGCCTCTGCTTGCGCAGGAATTGCCCGGATGATCTCAATTTCCGTGAACTGATCCAAGAAAGCAGCGTATTCTTCAAGGAATGCTTCGGTCGTTGCTTTTACATTCGTCACAGTGGTGACCAATTTCTCGTCAACCACTTCCGGAACAACCGTCACAGTGGTGGTCAAGCTTGCATTGGCAGGATTAACTTTAATGACGCCCCCGGTTTCTTCGCCATCTGCAACGCTATAAGTATATTCGTAACCAACGTCCTTCAGCAGATCGTTCAGTGCCACTTCGGAACCGAAGTTTACATACTGTACGCCAAGCTCTTCTTCAGAAAAGCTATTGACTGCAACAATCTTTACAACCTGATTATCCACCGTACCATGACGGATCTCACCGTTGACTAAGGTGTAACGAACGTTAGCCTCTTCGGGCAGCTCAGTAACACTGACTTCTTCTTCGGCAAGAGTCCAGACGCTACTTTTAGAATAGGAAGCGAAAACTTTATGAGTCGCAGAAGTAACCCAGCCTTTGTTCATTGTCCAAGCCAGTTCTCCTCTATCAATATCGCTGGCTATTTTGGTTACACCTTCATGTGTATTCTCCAAAGTGGTGCCGGAATAAACCGTGTTTACTGTATTTGTATAGCAGTTTCCGGTTTTCAAAAGCCCTTGATTATAGAAATTCTCATGACTCTGTGTGAAGCCGTAATAACTCTCTTCTCCAATTGTGCCCAGATTAAAGGAGTTATAAATATTGACAGCGCCATAGGCCCAGTGCGTCATCGCCAAAGCACGAATACCCTTGGTAGTCTCTTGGGTCACAGCTCCGGTGTTAAAACAGTTGATGATCGCTAAATCTTCACCATTCGCTTTGGTTACACCCGAAGTTCGACCAAAAACAGCGACATTGGCGTTTCCTTCTACACCTTCTTTATTCTTGGCTGTCACAGAAGCATTATTCCAGCAATTAACGAAAGCAACGTTCGAGCCACTAGCTGCAAATGCGCCCATGCGCCCCTCATCCGCAGTAAAGTATCCTTCAATCTTACCGCTTGCAATACCCAAGTCACGAATAATGACTTTGCCTTCGGCTCCCACATAACCAATCAATGCGATATAGTTATCGGTAGAATCCGTGGCCGTTCCTTGCAAATTGATACGTTTCATCGCAAATCCTTGACCATAGATTTTGCCGTAAAAGCCATTGCTTGTAACCTGCCACATCGGCTGGATTGGTTCATAATTGAAATCAATGTCACTGGTAAACCATAGGATTTTATTCTCAAAATGCTCCGGCGTTACCGCTCTACTTGCTTCTACCGCAGCAATCCAGTCTGCCGCAGAGGTAATCGCATAGTGAGTAACGCCCTCGCTATCCGTCACCTTTGCATCTGCATAGGCTTCATCTGCCCGCAGAGCATACGGTACCAATTCTACCTTAGGCCAATCCATCGGGAATGTGCCTTCAATAGCATCATAGGATTCCGGCACTTCCGCACTTGCAGGGATCACGAAGCCGGCAAACATAGATACCAGCATCAGAACTGCTGCGATTGCAGAAAGCAACCGTGTTTTCTTTGTGACCATAAGTCATTTCCTCCTAAATATATTTTGGGGGACTTGTAGGTTGCTCTACGATAAACCAACCCATATTACGTTCTCATTTTAGCATGTTGCATGATCATTTTGTATAACTTTATGTGATTTTTATAAAACATTTTGTGACCTTTTAACTTTTTGCCAATTTTTCTCTCTTTTTATCTAAAATAACAAAAATTAAGCGGTCAAGGCTTTCGCCCCAACCGCCTAATTTATTTAGTTTAGATCAAATCAAAAACCCTTAAAGATCATTTAACTAGTACACCGTTATTGAAAGTATACGCCTTACCAATCTCAACACCAAGGCCATCAGCGATTGCTTGATCTTTGATCCAATAACGTCCGTTTGCACCTCTAGAGTATGCAGTGATGTAGGTGGGAACACCATCGATCACATATACACCGGCAGTTGCAGGTCTACCATTTACAATGTAGAGTCCCTCACTGTTACCCCAGGTGGCATAACCGGTAACCAGCACACCATCATCAAACAGATAAGTCATTCTGTTTGCAACACCCAATCCATTAGCGAGAGTCTCGTCTTTAATCACATAGAGTCCGTTTGCACCCTTGGAGTATGCAGTAATATAGGTGGGAACACCATCAATCACATATATGCCAGCGGCTGCGGGTCTGCCCTTCACGATGTACAGCTCAGCAGAACCCCAATATGCCTTCTTGCCATCAACCAGTTCGCCGGCCTCAAACAGATATGCCATACCGGGTTCAACACCCAGGATTGCAGCATCTTCTGCCTTCTTAACCGTCCAGATACCTTCTGCAACCTCAGCATTACCGTTGATGTATACTCTTTTTTCCCCAACAACATATGCACCGGCAGCCGCGGGTCTACCGTCTACAATATAGATATTCAATCTTGCGTTCCAATTAGCAAACTCGCCATCTACCAACTTTCCGTCTTCCAGCAAATAATAGTTTGCGCCTGCGGTTCCGCCAAGTTCTGCTGCAACTTCTGCAGTTAGCTTGTAAATCTCAGATGCGCCGTAAGCTGCCAACTTACCATTAGCAACGACGTACACCATCTCGCCTTCAGCGTTCACGTATACGCCGGGATCTGCAATTCTACCTTTCCAGATAAACCGATCGGTATACTTCTCGGTCCAGTTTGCAACAACACCGTGAACCTTTTCGCCATCTTTGAACAAATAGGTAGTTCCGTCAACCGGGAACAAGCCATCAGCGATAGGCATTGCCTTATTACAACCGGAGCAGATGTATGCACCATCTTTCTCGATTCTGTAGTGTTTACCGGTGGCGGGGATCTCTTCGCCGCCTTCGGTTTTACCACAGCCGTTTGCGCAGATATAAACTGCTTCAGAGCCGGCCGTACTGCAGTTGGCTTCTACCTTTGCGGCGGTCTCTTCCATCTTATGACCCAGGGCAGTGATGGTCTCGGTCTTACGGGACAGTTCAACATTACATACAGTACAGTAAACTACGTTGTCGTAAGAGCCAGCGTTGGTGCAATCTGCTGCAACCTCGTTCTCTACTAAAACTTCGCCATCAGTATGGCCCAGTGCAGGGACTTCTTCCTGAGCAACCAGGATCTTATCGCAGACGGAGCACTTCTTACCTTCGGTCAAGCCGGTCTCGGTACAAGTAGCAGCAACTTCAGGGATAATTTCCTCGGTATGACCCTTAGCTACAACGGTGACCGTCGTGCGGGAAACTTCAGCTTTACATACAGTACAGTAAACTACATTGTCATAAGAGCCTGCGTTCTCGCAATCTGCGTCTTTTTTGTTCTCTACAACAACTTCGCCCTCGGTGTGACCCGGAGCCGTATGGATCTCGGTGGAAACAAATCCGCAGATCTCCAGTTTACACTTCTTGACGGTCTTGCCGTCCTCCGTGCAGGTGGCATCTTTATGTTCGATGACTTCCATCTCGCCGAGACAGTTCACATAGGAATCCATTCCGCTT
>JAZQAE010000116.1:0-6286 GCA_045544995.1 Eubacteriales bacterium | reverse complement strand
TATTCGGTCAAAAGCATCCAGCTGACGGCATTTCTTTCAGTGCAGTCGGCGTCCTCAAATGCATCGATAAAAGCAGGGAAGAAGGGCGGCCTTTCTCCTCTTTCCATGTAATCGGGCACCTTTTCCCAAGCAGTATGCAGTACTTTGGGGGTGATGGGCGCCACGGTGAAGGAGGGATTGGGCATCTTTTTGACGGTGAAGCCGTCTTTGGTGACCGTGCCGGTGGAGAGGGCAGGCAGGAGATGATATTTTTCGGTATGTTCTGCAAAAGCCAGAGGAACGGTGGCAAGGCAGGCGCCGTGGTCGGCAAAGCCGACGAACATGGGGAAGTTCATCCGGCAATAATTGATGACCTCCGGATCGGTGACCGAAAGAAGCAGACTGATATGCTCCCCATCCAGTTCTTCATAGCTTTTGGCCGCCGCATCGGTGACGGTCATTTTTTCTTCAAAGACTTTTTTGGCGATATTTTGGGCAATGACGTCGCCTACGTGATACATATTGCCGTCGTCGTCGCATTGAACGAGATGTTTTTCTTTTCCGTCGTAGATGCCGCGGCTCTTGAGCTCGTAGCCCGAAGAAAGAAACTCGCGGATCTTGCCCGGCAGATTTTGGGGCGTTTTTTTACAGCAACCGCCGATGCCGTTGAAGATCAGCGCCAGCTTGATTTCGTCGTCCTTTTCGTAGGTAAAGGGATGCGCCCAGTTATCGCCATTGTGTCCGCCGGGGGTACGGCTGTGGATGATGCCGATATTGCCGGGCAGATCGAGGCAATCGGTCTCCGCCAAAAGGCGGTCTAAGTTTCCTGCTAATTTGCGGTAATGAATTTTGCCCTCATGGAGGGTGGCGATGCCGGTATAGCAGCCGGCGTCGATGCCTTCCGTCTTGCGGAGCATTTCAATAATTAAGGGTGCGGCACGCTTGGTACCGTTATAGCCTGCGATGATACACATGATGGTACGTTCCTTTCAAAAATAATAAATAATAAAGAATAACGAATAAATTTGAAGGATTTCCGCTTTTGCGGAAATCTTCAATTTTTATTCTTTATTGATTATAGCACGGATTTTTAAAAAGTACTATGATAATTCCGAGAAAAACTTGTATAAAAGATAGATTTAATTCTCTTTTCGGTAAGCGGTAGGGGTCAGGCCGGTGGCTTTTTTGAATTGACGGCAGAAATAGTGGAGATCCAGAAAACCGCAGTTTTGCGCCACCGTCTGGATCTGCAGATCGGTGGAGCGCAAGAGATGGCAGGCCTGCTCCATCCGTTTGCTATGGATATACTCGGTCAAGGTCTGGCCGGTCTCCCGGCGGAAAAGGGCGGAGAGGTAGCCGGAGCTGAGGTTGACCGCTTCCGCTACTGTTTGCAGGTGCAGATCGTCCGAGAGCCGGCTTTCGATATAAAGAAGCGCTTTTTGCACCGGGGGAGAGTAGTTTTTGATTGCGTGGCTCCGAACCAGTCGGCAGTAGCTTTGCATCATCTCCTGCATAAAGGCAGGAATACCGGCGACGTTACGCAACCCTTCGATCTGCAGGGCAAACTCTGAGGAAATGCGGTCCAGGTGGAGGGGGTGGACCCCTCCGGCCTCCGCCGCCTTCCGGCAGAGGGTATTCATAATAATACAATAGTTTTGCAAATTCCTTAGGGGATTGGAGGAGCGCTCCTCAAAGACGGAGGCGGAAAATGCAAAGGTCATATTTTCGGCCATCTTGAGGTCGCCATGGGTGACGGCGTCCATCATCCGATTCTCATATTCGTACCGTTGCTCCATCATCCGGATCCGGGAAAGTTCACTTTCGTTTGCCATGGGGGCCTCCTTTTCATCGTTTTTTATAATTATATTACACGATTTGACGGTTTTCAATATTTTTTCCACAAACGAATATAAAAATTATGCAATAATAGATGAAAAAAATGCTAACAATATAGGGGAGGTATCTTATATAATGAAAATAAGCGAGATCCAATAAACAAAAAGAGAGGATTTTCTATCATGGAAACAAATCAGAAACCCCGTAAGTTTGGCATTCGGGATTGCCTGGCTTATGCCGCCGGTGATCTTGGCTGCAACATGAGTTTTGCCCTGAAGGGCACCATGTCTATCTTCTGGACTCAGTTCATGGGGATGGATCTTTGGTATGCGCTCCTGCTGATCGTTGTGCAGGTCTGGGATGCCATCAACGATCCCCTGATCGGTTCTTTGATCGATGCGGATAAGCGCAAATATAAGAGAAATAAGTTCTTGACTTACATCTGGGCCGGTTCCATCGGTCTGATCGTGGGCGGTGCTTGCTGCTTCCTGCCCTTCCCCGGCGCTCCTGTTTGGGCAAAGGCCATCATCTTTATCGCCGGCTACGTGGTATGGGATGCCTTCTATACCGTGGCGAACGTGCCGTACGGCTCCCTGCTGTCTTTGATCTCCAACGACGTCAAAGACCGGGCTTCTTTGTCTGCATGGCGTTCCATCGGTTCCATCTTCGGCAATATGCTGCCGATGGTGATCCTGCCTTTCATCATTTATGATAAGGACAACAACCTCATCGGTGAGCGGGTATTCATCGCTGCTCTGATCATGGGCGCTCTGGGCTTTATCTGCTTCCAGTTTATGATCCGCAATACCGAGATCCGGGTGGAGCAGGACATTACTCTCAATGAAGAGACTCCTAAGTTCAACGTTTTCCAGGCTATCGGAAACTTTATGAAGAACCGCCCTGCCATCGGTGCCACCGTTGCCGCTATGGGTATGTTCATCGGTATGCAGGGTGCTACCACCGCTGTTACCGTGATCTTCCAGTCTTACTTTAAGAACGTACAGATCTCCGGTATCGTCCAGCTCTTTGCCATGATCCCCATCGTAGTCTTCACTCCGTTGGCTCGAAATGCTGTGGCGAAATTCGGTAAGAAAGAGTTGGCCACCTTCGGTTCGATCTGCTCCATCGTGGCAGGTCTCGGCCTCTTCATCATCATGCCCAACAACACCGGCTTGGATCTCATTATCTACATCCTTTGCCAGTTGGTCTTCTCCCTGGGTATGGGTATCTATTCTACCGTGTCCTGGGCGATGATGGGCGATGCTATCGACTACAACGAATGGAAGACCGGCAAGCGGGAAGAGGGTACGGTTTACTCCCTCCACTCCTTCTTCCGGAAGTTGGCGCAGGGCGTAGGCCCCGCTTTGATCCTGGTGGTCATGGTGGCTCTCGGCTACGTGGGTGAAAACGAAGGTAATCAGGTTTGGGAAGTGGCTGTCCGGATGCGGTATCTGGTCGCCGGTACCTTCCTCTTCTCCGGTGTGATGCAGTACGTGGGCCTTGGCCTCATCTACAACCTGGACAAGAAGAAACTGGCCGAAATGAACGAAGCTTTAGGTAGAGAAGAAGCATAAATCTCTTTTAAAAAAGGATGCTTTCGGGCATCCTTTTTTAAAGGGAAATTATTTGGAGGTATATTATGAGAACTATTTTAAATCTGAACAGTAAATGGGCCTTCACCAAAATGCTGGAGGAGGTTCCTGCATCCTTTGACAGTAAGTGGGATTTTGTTAATCTGCCCCACTGCTGGAACGCCATCGACGGTCAGGACGGCGACAACGATTATTTCCGTGGCACCGGTTATTATGCTAAGACTATTAATAAGGCAGAACTGCCGGAAGCAGACTGCTATTATCTGGAGATCCGGGGCGCTAATTCCTCTGCCGACGTTTATCTCAACGGCAAGAAACTGGCGCATCACGACGGCGGTTATTCCACCTGGCGTGTGGATCTGACCGAGGCTCTGGAAATGGTCAATACCCTTGTGATTGCGGTGGATAACTCCGCCAACGAGACAGTCTATCCTCAGATGGCAGACTTCACCTTCTACGGTGGTTTGTATCGGGACGTTAATCTGATCTGCGTCAGTGAGTCCCATTTTGATCTGGACTATTACGGCACCCCCGGCCTGAAGGTCACTCCCACCATTGAGGGCAAAGACGCCAAGGTGGAGATCGAGGCCTACGTTACCAATAGCAAGATGGGTCAGTCCCTCCGCTATGTGATCGAAGATAAAGAGGGGAAGACCGTTGCCGAAACCACCATCGACGATACCAAGGCAGCGTTGACCATTGCCGACGTGACGCTCTGGCACGGCAGAAAGAATCCCTATCTTTATACCGCTAAGATCGAGCTTGTAGAGGACGGCAAGGTGTTGGACAGTGTTTCTACCCGTTTTGGTTGCCGGACCTTTAAGATCGATCCCGATAATGGCTTCATTCTGAACGGCGAAGAATATCCCCTGCGGGGTGTTTCCCGCCATCAGGACCGTTGGCAGAAGGGTAATGCTCTTTCCAAAGAGGATCACAAAGAGGATATTGAACTCATCTATGAGATGGGTGCTACCACCATTCGTCTGGCGCACTATCAGCACGATCAGTATTTCTATGATCTTTGCGATGAATATGGTTTGGTCATCTGGGCGGAGATTCCTTATATCTCCAAGCATATGCCCACCGGCCGGGAGAACACCATTTCTCAGATGAAGGAACTGATCACCCAGAACTATAATCACCCCTCTATCGTGGTCTGGGGTCTCTCCAATGAGATCGGTATCGGCGGTTCCGATGAGGATCTTTTGGAAAATCATCGCATCCTCAACGATATGTGCCATGAGATGGATCAGACCCGTCTGACCACCATTGCGGCCGTTTCCATGTGCAAGATGGATGATCCGTATCTGCAGATCCCCGACGTGGTATCTTATAACCATTACTTTGGTTGGTACGGCGGTGAGACCGATATGAACGGTCCTTGGTTCGATCAGTTCCATGCAATGCATCCCACCATCCCCATCGGTTGCTCCGAGTACGGATGTGAGGCACTGAACTGGCATACCTCCGATCCCCGTCAGGGTGACTACACGGAGGAATACCAGGCTTATTACCATGAGGAACTTATCAAGCAGTTCTTCAGCCGGAAATATATGTGGGCGACCCACGTTTGGAATATGTTCGACTTCGGCGCCGATGCCCGGAATGAGGGTGGCGAGAACGGTCAGAACCACAAGGGTCTTGTGACCATCGACCGTAAGTACAAGAAGGACTCCTTCTATGCTTACAAAGCATGGCTCTCCGATGATCCCTTTGTCCATCTCTGCGGTAAGCGGTACGTGGATCGGGTGGAGGACGTGACCAAGGTGACGGTCTATTCTAACCAGCCGACGGTGGAACTCTTTGCCAACGGCGTTTCCCTCGGTAAGAAAGAAAGCCCCGAGCATTTCTTCTATTTTGACGTTCCCAACGTGGGTGAGACCAAGTTGGTGGCAGTTGCCGGCGATTACAAGGACGAGAGTGTGATCCGTAAGGTCGAGACCTTCAATGAGTCTTATCGGCTGGTGGAAAAGGGTGCGATCCTCAACTGGTTCGATATTGATGCTCCGGAAGGATATCTCTCTTTGAACGATAAGATGAGCGACGTTATCAGCACCGTCCAGGGTAAACTGCTCTTTGCCGGTATGGCCGCTAAAATGATGGGCGGTAAGGGCAAGAAGGACGGCAAGATGGAAGCCATGGGCTTCGAGATCGGGCCTGAAATGATGAGCATGATGGGCGGATTTACCGTTCTCAGACTCTTTACCCTGATGGGTGGCATGATGGATATGAAGTTCACCAAAGAACAGCTTCTGGACATCAACGCAAAGCTGAATAAAATTAAGCGCCCTAAGAAAAAATAATCAAACCCGCCCCTTGCCAATCGGCAAGGGGCGGTTTATACTATGGATTGAGGTGAGTAGTATGAAACAGAAGGTAGTGGAATATATTCGGGGAGTTTTTGATGTTGAGCCGGACTTTCCCTTCGACGATTCTGAAACGGTGGTTTTTCGTAATCGGAGAAACAAAAAATGGTTCGGGATCATCATTTGCAATCTGTCCAAGAATCGCTTGGGACTTAACGGAGAGGAACGGGTGGATATTCTGAATTTGAAATGCGATCCGTTATTCTCCTTTGTGGTGGTGGATAAAAAGCGCATCTTTCCGGCTTATCACATGAATAAGACCCATTGGATCTCTGTTCTTTTGGACGGTTCGGTTCCCTTGGAGGAATTGGCGCCCCTCATTCACGATAGTTATGATTTAATTCAAAAAAAGGGGCTGTAAAAAACGCATGTTTTTTTACAGCCCCTTTTTCAGGGGATAGGAAAAAATGTTTGGAAATTTCAAACCGAGCCATAGGGCGAAAAATTCGCCCTATGGGTTACCCGAAGGTGTATGTGATACACCGAGCGGCGAGGTTTGGGATTAGCAAAAAG
>JAZQAE010000115.1:0-25940 GCA_045544995.1 Eubacteriales bacterium | reverse complement strand
GCAAAAAATAACCAACCGCTTTAGCGGTGGCTAAGAGTCCGCTTGCGGTTGGCAGATTATTCGGTGGACTTTCAGTCCCGCCAGTAACAGCGGCTTACAGCCGCAGAGCAAACTACCGGCTAAGCCGGTAGTTATGATTATGTGAGGTGGGATGAAAATGACAACACTTGAAGATCTGTATTACGGTAACATCAGTCCGCACGAAAGGTACATAAAGCGCGGTTCAAGAGTCGACCAACTCGTGAAGCTGATCTGCAAAAACGAGGAAAGCCTAACGGCAACGCTGACCGAACAGCAGAAAGAAACCTTTGAGAAATTCAAGGACTGCCAAAGTGAGCTTGCAGGTCTGACCGAGCGAGATGCATTCAGGGATGGCTTCATCCTTGCGGTGCGAATAATGGTCGAAGCAATGGAAGGGTTAGAAACCGTGGAAGATATATGACCGTCCTCTCTGCTGTGGGTGTGGTAGAAGTACCGCACCCTTACCTTTTGATGGGCGCAAAATGTGCATCACAGTAGACAAAGAAAAAACTTAAAAAATTTTTTATTCTGACTGGACAAATAAAAAACTCTGTGTTAAGATAGAGCACCCACGAGGCCGTGGGATGAAAATTGAAATATAAAGGGGAAATTCAAAGACTTATACATACATGCACAATACGAACTGATCGGGATGCTGACTGCACCCCTCGTTTCGTTGTGCGTGGATGTGTAGGTCTTTTTTGTTTTGCCTGCGCATAGCGGTGCTCTCTTTTTCCTATGTAAAAGTAGAGGGATAAATAAATTTTTTGTAAACAATCAAAATTTTGGGTTATCAACCATGCGATTTTTTCCTTTGTACGAGTGAGGGATAATTTTTTGGTTGTGGGTGGTAAATATTTTCGGCTAAAAAAGTGAGAGAACTTTTTGAAGTTCAGTTATAGGAAACCCTTCGAAGTCCCATGGAAAGTAAGAGG
Organism: Eubacteriales bacterium; assembly: GCA_045544995.1. Classification (GTDB taxonomy): domain Bacteria; phylum Bacillota; class Clostridia; order Oscillospirales; family QAKW01; genus QAKW01. Next base: position 24,984 of record JAZQAE010000115.1, on the reverse strand, counting down.
TCTTAAAATTCAGTTGAGTATCTAATATTTTTCTTCAGCTTGTTGGCTATAGGGTGAAGAAAGATATTACAACAGAAAAAGGAGTGAGGTTATGATTGTATCAACAAAGCCGCCTTGATTGGATAAAGGCGGCAGCAGAAAAAAGAACTCGCCGTAAGTTCTAAAAGAACGGTAATAAAAATTGAAAGGAAATAAATTATTGTGAAAACACCTATGTATAAGAACTACGATGAGCTGCCGCTGTTTCTAAATGCGGATACGGTAGCAAAGGCTCTCGGCATCGCCATCTCCTCTGCGTATGAGTTGATGCAGGAAAAAGATTTCCCGACCTTCAAGGTGGGCAATCGTAAGTTCGTTGAGAAAGAAAAATTCCGTCAGTGGATCGAAGCACAGTCAGGAGGTAACCGTTGAAATACAACCGCTACCCAAAGAGAGATGCATTGAAAAATTATTTTCCTCTGCCGAATGAAATCTTCTCGCTGGGACTAAGCGGTGGTGAAATCTTGGTCTACACCTACCTTATGTATCGTGAAGATCGGGAAACCTTTCAGTGCCACCCAAGTTATAAAACCATTGGCGAAGCGGTTGGTATGAGCAATAACACCGTCAAGAAATACGTGGACGGACTGGTCGAGAAACGGTTGATCACAACCGAGCCGACCTCTGTCATTACTAAAAAAGGTGAAAAGCGTAACGGTAATTTGCTCTATACCATCCGTCCGATTCAGGAAGCGGTGGAGTATCATTACGAACAGCAGATGATACGGCTGAACGAGGAAATAATGCGGCGAAATGCACTGGCGAAACTCGCCGAATACGACCGAAAACACCCCAAAGTAGCGGTATGACGGACGTCATCAAAGGAAGCAGGTTAAAGCGTGGGGTCTTCCCACGCTACCTACTTCGGACGGCAGAGCCGACCGTTAGGGGATTTTACGAAATATTCAAGAGCAGATTTAAGTGGTCTTGCAGAAAGGAGATAAAAAATGGCAGAAAACAAATCCAAAAAACGCAGATTTCCGCTGTATATGACGGCGGAACAGGATGCGGAAGTGAACGAGTTTGTAGATAACGGATACGCTAAATCGCAAAACGATTTTATCAATAAAGCGATTGAGTTCTATATCGGTTATCTGCGCAACGAAAAGAATATCGATTATATCGCGCCGATCTTGTCATCTGTGATTAAAAGTCAGATGACGGATATCGAGCGAAACCTATCCGAAATTATTTTCAAGCTGGCGGTTGAGGTTGCCAAGCAAAATCATATTGCGGTAAGCCGCGGTGAGCTTGATGAAGATACCTTGTATCGTCTCAATGATATGTGCTGCCGTGACGTTGCTCTCAACAACGGCAGAGTGCAGTTTGAAAATGCCTATCGGTATCAGCACGGCGAGGACGGTGATGAGTGATGGCAAAGATATTTTTTACTTGCAATTATTATAAAAATCCGGCGAGAGCCAACACCGGACGGTTGCTACGGTATATCGGTACGCGCGAGAGCGTTGAAAAATTACCGACCGGCATTGATCACTCACCGTCAACCGTCAGGCAACAAAGATTGATTACTGATATTATAAAATCGTTTCCGCACTCAAAAGAATATGTGGAATACGAAAATTATAATAACAGTTCCACAAAATCCAACGCAACCAATTTTATAAATGCGGTAATCGAGCGTGATGATGTCCGCCGCCTTGATAAATTAGTTTCGTATATTGCGGAACGCCCCGGCGTTGAGAAAATCGGTACTCACGGTCTGTTCACTCAGACCGATGATAAGATAGACTTGGATGAGGTCGCCGAGGCAGTCAACGCTCATAACGGAATTGTCTTCACTCACATCCTAAGTCTGCGGCGAGAGGATGCGGAACGGCTCGGCTACAATAATGCACAGGCGTGGAAAGATTTGGTGCGGCGCAATGTTGCTGAGCTTGCCGAAGCCCACAACATCAGTCTCTCCAACCTTAAGTGGTATGCCGGCTTTCACAATAAGGATCACCATCCGCATATACACTTGGTGGTTTACTCAAAAGACGGAAAGCAAGGTTGGATCACCAAGAAAACCATTCAGGATATGCGCCGACTGTTCGCAAACGATATTTTTCGTAACGAACAGTATAAGCTGTTCCAAATGGAAACACAGCAGCGTGATTTGGTTAAAGAAAAGGTTAAGGATTTGATAGAAGATACCTTCGTTGTGTATCCTGCAAGTTGGGAATTACAAAATCTGTTTGAAATTCTCCGACAGCAGCTCAAAAATCATTCGGGTAAAAAGGTGTACGGTTATCTGCCGAAGGAGATTAAGGAAACGGTAAATAAAATCGTTGCCGAGTTTGCTAAGGACGAGGACGTGGCTGAACTCTATGCCGAGTGGAATAAAATCAATCGGGAGAAACTGTCCCTGTATTATGAAAAGAAAGAGCCGGATATACCTCTGGAAGAAAACAAAGAGTTCCGCAGTCTGAAGAATGACATTATCAGAGCGGCAGTGCAAATGGATAACTATCTTGTAAACTCAGGCTATTCCACTGAGCAAAAAGTTAGTTTTCTATTTACGAATGTGTTCCGCGCCTTCCTCAAATTATTTCAAAATAATTATGACAGGTACGCAAAACGACTCGGTCGGCAGGTGGACAGAAAACTCCGCTCCAAGATTGCTCAAAAGAAAGCGGCTCTCGGCATCCGTCCCGAGCAAAGTAATTACGAAAACAGTTATGAGCAGAGTATGTAAAGGGAGGTTGCGCATACATTTTATGCGCAACCTCAACCCTCAAAAAATACTCGAACATTCTATGCAAAAATCGCTGGATATTTGAAAACAAGTGTGGTATTGTGTTGTGCTGCAAGGAGGTGACTTACGTGGCGAAACGAAGACCATCAGGCGAAGGAATGATTCGCCAAAAGAAAAAAGGACAGTGGGAAGGTCGCATCGTCGTAGGCCATAAGGAAAACGGCGATCCTATCTTCCGCTACGTCTACGCAAAAACACAAAAGGAACTGATCAGCAAACTCCATTATAAAATTGATGAGTTCCGAGATACCGAGCTGACCGAGGACAGCAAAATGTCTCTCGGTGAGTGGCTTGATAAATGGATCGCCGAATATATGACCGGCACTATACGTGAGAGTACGCTGAACGGCTACACAACCTACACGGAAAAATATATAAAACCTGCGCTTGGGGATAAGCCGATAGCGTTCATCACAACCGCCGACGTGCAGAAATTTTATAATAATCTGCGTAAGAACGGCAGAATTAAAAATCAGCATATCTACGGAAATGGGTTGTCGGATGCCATGGTAGTGAGAATACACTGTATGCTCCACGAAGCAATGGACATGGCGGTGAAAGAGCATCTCATATCCAAGAACCCGACAAACGGTACGACCGTACCGAAAATAGTAAAAAAGGAAATGCAGGTGCTCACCGATGAACAGCTTGTAGCCTTTATGAAATTAGTGGATGCCGAGGAACACTGGCGCGACTTCTTCTATACGGAACTCACCACAGGACTTCGGCGCGGTGAGATATGCGGTCTCAAGTGGACGGACTTCGACGAGGTCGAAGGTAAATTGAATATTAACCGCAGTATCGATGTGAAAAACGGTGTAATAACCGAAGGCGAAACTAAAACAGGCAAAGGCAAGAGAAGCTTCTATCTGCCCGTCAGCACAGCCAATGTGCTGAGAGGGCGTAAGAAGAACGCTAAATCTGAGTGGATTTTCACTGATCCGCTTCGCCCCGAACTTCCCGTCGCACCACCGGCGGCGTATCGGAAGATGAAACAACTGCTCAAAAAAGCAGGGCTACCTAATATACGCTTCCACGACCTGCGACACACCTTTGCCACCCATGCGCTTACAAGCGGTGTGGATGCCAAAACGCTGTCGGGAATCCTTGGGCATACCAATGCAAGTTTCACGCTCGACACCTACACCCACGTCACAACGGATATGCAACAGAGAGCCTCGAATATAGTCGGTGGCTTTATGAACGATATCTTCGGAGAGGAGTTGAAAATATGAGCAAAAGAAGAAAGCAAGGCGAAGGCACCTTGCGAAAACGAGCAGACGGTCGATGGGAAGCTCGTGTAGTCATCGGCTACGATGAAAAAGGAAATCCCATCACAAAAAATGTAACTGCGATGGAAAAAGGCAAATGCCTTGAAAAGTTAGAGCAGTTAAAAGAAAAATGTGGTGTGCAGCTTACAGGCAAGGTCAAAGCGGAAATGGCGTTCGGCGATTGGCTGGACTTCTGGTATCAGCAGTATGCCAAGCAAACACTCCGTCCGACCACGCAGTCGGGATACGAAAATATGATATACAATCATATAATCACCGATATCGGTAAAATACCGCTGAATAAATTAACGCAGAACGACCTGCAACAATTCTATACCCGACTGAAAAACGGTGGAAGAAAGATACGAACCGAACTTTACGGCAAAGGATTGTCAGACCGTATGGTGCGCGTATGTCACGCCATGTGTCGAAAGGCTTTGGAAAAAGCGGTGACAGACGGTATTATAAGAATAAACCCTGCGATTGGTTGCAAACTGCCTCCGAAGAAAGTCAAGGAGATGCAGGTGCTGACGAGAGAGGAAATGCAAAGGTTTATGGCACAAGCCAAAGCAGACGGTTACTTTGAACTGTTTATCCTTGAACTCTGCACAGGAATGCGCCGAGGTGAAATCGTGGCTCTGCAGTGGGATGACCTTAATATGCAGACAGGGGAACTTCACATCTGCCGTCAGGCAACAACGGTACACGGCAACATTCATATATGTGCGCCGAAAACCAAATCTTCCATCCGCACCGTAATACTTCCGCCGGATATTATAAAAATCCTTGCGGAATACAAAAAGCGGATAAACTCACGTTGGATGTTCCCATCCCCCGTAAAAGAGGATGCACCGTATCATCCTTCTGCGATACGAAAGGTGCTTGACAGAACCTTGGAGAGAGCAGAATGTAAGCACGTCCGCTTCCACGATCTTAGGCACACCTTCGCTACAACCGCCCTTGCCAACGGTATGGATGTGAAAACGCTATCAGCGATTATAGGTCACATTTCATCAGAAACGACCTTAAATATATACACCCATATAACAGACAATATGCAACGGAGTGCCGCCAACAAAATTGAGCAGGGCTTCGGGCGAAATGAGGGCAGTTTGAGCGAGGACAAGCAAACACCCGACCAAGCGGTAAAAACGCCACAGACGGCGAATTTCGAGCCGAAACAGCCGAAAATCCGCCGCCCCGGCACCGGATGCATCACGGAGATCAACGACCACCTATTCGAAGGTCGATACTCGCCGACAAACGCATACGGAAAACGAACTCCGAAAAATGTGTATGCCAAGACAAGAGAGGAATGTGAGGAAAAGCTCGCCGAGCTGATCAAGCAGATGAATGCAGAAATTGCCGCCGAAAAGGAACGGCTTAAGGCAGAGCAATCCACATAATCCCTTAAAAACGGTACTGCTATGAGTGGTAACCCATAGCAGTACCGTTTTCTTGTGAAAATGGCGAAGATGTGATATAATTAAAACAAAGATAGCTACAAGGAGAGTTAAATGAGAATCATATCAATAAATGTTAATCAATTTTTACAATATGAACATTGGAATGAAATATCTAAATCGATGTATTTAGAAAAAAACAAAGAAGTGTTATCTGTCTTAAATAAGCAAAAGCTATACGATTATTTGAATCAAAATGAAAACGATTTAATTATTCTTCACGAAGTCCCATCAAGTTTAAGTACAGTTGTGATAAAAGAGTTTTTAATTGAAGCAAATGAACGTTTTAATGTGATTTATCCGCAACGAATTAAAGCAAATTTCATTACAATTGCCATTACTAAAAATTTAATGTGGGAATTAGATAAAGAACCATACGAAAATCAAAAACTAACAGGCGTATTTTTGAATAGATTTTTGCCATTAAAAAATAACGAACTATATATCACAGGAGTGCATATTCCACGAATCGATGGATTTGCGAACGGGAAAGTGATTCCGGAAAATGAAAACGCAAACGACTTTTGGGAAGATATAATAAAACATTTTAAGCAGAATGAACGTCATATTTTGATCGGTGATTTTAATGTAGATAGCGATGGAACGAGACAAAAAAGCAACTATTACAGGCTTTGTGAAAGAGCAAGGGATATAGCTTTTGAATTTAATAAACAAAATATAAATACATTTGTTGGAGAAACAAGAGTAGATTATGCCTTTGTTTCAAGTAAAATCAAAGCAATTAGTTTTGAAATTATTGATACAAAACTTAGTGATCATTGTGCCATTGCGTTGGAAATAGAATAAGATAACTCAAAATTTGAGCCGCAGTAGACAAAGAAAAAGAATATAGTCTTGCAAAAAATAAATAAAGGTTCTATAATATAAATATCAAATTAAGGAGGTACTTGATATGTGTAACGAAAAAAGTAAGTATGATGTTGGTTCCGACGGTCGCACTTATGGCTATGATAAGAAAGGCGGTTGGGATATTGATACCTCTGATAGAACTCAGCGTACAAGTGATGGAGGACATATTCCCGGACGTTACCAATGGGAAGAAACGGTTGACGTTTCCAAAGACGATGAGGATTGATAATTAACAGGCATTAAAACAGCCATCTTGCATTCAAAGCAAGATGGCTGTTTTTTGGTCGGAGTGACAGGGTTCGAACCTGCGGCATCGACATCCCAAATGTCGCGCGCTACCAACTGCGCCACACCCCGAAATATTTAATTAGTACTTATGGAATGATCTTGCAGCATCTTCGTCAAAGATGCCCTTTGCAACATCGGCATTTCCGTCGCAAACGAGGTTTGCTCGGTAACTGCCGTGTTGCGGCAGCTGCTAACCTGCTCCCTTCCTCTGCCACCGGCAGCGGTCGCAGTCGCAACCCAAATCAAGCGCGCTATCAACTGCGCCACACCTCGAAATATTTGATTAGAATTTGAGGAATTGCACCACATATTATAAGGGATGGCGTATGATGCTGTCAAGAAATAATTTGTTTTTAATGCTTTTTGCTGACTTGACAGAGTGTTTTTTAAAAAGTAAAATGTGAGTTGAGGTGAAGAATATGAAAGTTTTTAAGCGAAGTATCAGTTGGTTCTTGATCCTTATGGTACTGGCTTGTATGGCGCCGTTCGCCGGCGCACAAGAAGATGCATCTTCGGCGCTTAGGAGCGTAGCTGTACAGCTACGGGAGCGGCTGGTGGCTCGTCAGTCTTCGATCACGGTACAGTTCCAAATGCAAGAGGAACTGACGCAACAGCATCTGATTGACTTGATGGAGCAGGCGGTGGCGCATACAGGAAACCCGGCGGAAGGAGATTATCTGGAAAATCACATCGAAAACTACGAGGCCAATGCGCAGATCTTACCCAGCCAAGGGGGCTATGACGTAAGCGTCACCTATACGGTGGACTATTATACCACGGCGGAGCAGGAACAGAAAGTGGCGGAGCAGATAGAGAAGCTCTTAGCCGAATGGAACCTTGGTTCTGCGACGAAGCAGGAGAAGGTGACGAAAATTTATTCCCACATCACCTCTACGGTGGATTATGATTTTACCAATCTGGAAAATGAAGCGTACAATTTGAAATATTCCGCTTATGCCGCTTTGATAAACGGGACGGCGGTTTGCCAGGGATATGCTAATCTCTTTTATCGGATGGCCTTATCCTTGGGGATCGACTGCCGGATCATCCACGGAAGTTCCAGAGGGGAGAGCCATGCCTGGAATATTGCAAAATTAGATGGGAAATATTATTTACTGGATGCCACCTGGGATGAGGGACGCAGTGAATGGAACTATTTCCTGAAAGGATCTTCTGATTTTGCGGATCATCTTTTTGAGGCGGAGTACGTGACGGAAGCTTTCAAAAAAGCCTATCCTATTTCTGCAGAGAATTATACACCGGGCACGGAGCCGGTCAATCCGTTCAAGGACGTGGCGGAGGGTGCTTATTATGCAAAGGCGGTACTCTGGGCGGTGAGCAAGGGGATCACCAACGGTATGGGGGAGGGGATATTCTGTCCCAATGACACCTGTACCCGGGGTCAGATCGTCACCTTCCTTTGGCGGGCGAATGGGTCTCCGGAGCCTCAAAGCACCGCCAATCCTTTTAGTGACGTGGCAACGGATGCGTATTATGCAAAGGCGGTACTTTGGGCGGTAGAAAAAGGAATCACCAACGGCACCGGAGAGGGAAAATTCAGTCCCAATGCAGAGTGTATTCGGGAGCAGATCGTGACCTTTCTCTGGCGTTCCCAAGGGAAACCGACCACGGGGTCTGCCAATCCCTTTGGAGACGTGGCGTCCGGAACATATTATTATGATGCGGTGCTTTGGGCTGTGGATCGTGGAATTACCAACGGGATCTCTGCCACGACCTTTGCTCCGAAAGATGACTGCACCCGGGGTCAGATCGTGACCTTCCTGTATCGTTGCTTGGTCTGAAATTAACGACCGTTCGCTTTTGCGGACGGTCTTGCCTTTTTTTACATGGTTTGGTATAATAATTAGGTTCATTCATTAAAGGAGTTAAATCATATGGAAATCAATCAGATCTTAGCCAAAGAATTGAATATAAAAGAAAGTCAAGTGTCTGCGGCGGTGGCATTGATGGATGATGGAAATACCATCCCGTTCATTGCCCGTTACCGGAAAGAGGCGACCGGAGGACTGGACGATCAGGTGCTCCGCACCCTTTCGGATCGGCTGACCTATCTGCGTAATCTTGCCAAGCGAAAAGAAGAGGTGGCGGCTGCCATTGAAGCCCAGGACAAGATGACGGAGGAACTTCGGGCAGCCTTGGCGGCGGCAGAGACCCTGGCAGAGGTGGAGGATCTTTATCGTCCTTATAAACAGAAAAAACAGACCCGTGCAGGCAAGGCAAAAGCCCGTGGGTTGGAGCCTTTGGCATTGGCTATTCTGGAACAGGATCCGGCATTGGAGCCGTTGGCGGAGGCTGTGAATTATATCACCGAAGAGGTGCCGACGGCGGAGGATGCCTTACAGGGCGCCCGGGATATTATTGCAGAGACCATCTCCGATGATGCGGAGATGCGCCGTCTCCTTCGTTCCCTATACTGGGCGGTGGGAACCGTTTCGGCAGAAAAGATCGCAGATGCCAAGGATGAAAAGGGCGTCTTTGCGATGTATTATGAGTTTGAGGAGCTTCTTAAAAAAATCCCCGGTCATCGGGTGTTGGCCATCAATCGTGGCGAGGCGGAAGAGGTGTTGCGGATCCACATGACGGTGGAGAAAAGCCGGGCTCTCGGCATTTTAAATCGGGCTTACGTGAAGAACGAGAGTCCGTCAGCGCAGGAAGTGCAGGCGGCGGCGGAAGATGCTTTTGACCGTTTGATCGCTCCCTCACTGGAACGGGAGATGCGCAGTGCCTTGACGGAGCAGGCTGCGGAAAAAGCCATCGGTGTTTTTGCGGTCAATCTGCGTCAGCTTTTGATGCAGCCGCCGGTCAAGGGCATGGTGACTTTGGGATTAGACCCGGCTTATCGGACCGGATGCAAGATCGCCGTGGTGGACGAGACCGGAAAGGTATTAGATACGGCGGTGGTCTATCCTACGCCTCCTCAGAATAAAATTGAAGAGGCGAAATATAAATTAAAGCAACTCATCAAAAAACATGGGGTCACCTTAATCAGCATCGGTAACGGAACGGCCTCCAGAGAGTCGGAAGCTTTTGTGGCGGAATTGATTCGGGAGTTGGATACGCCGGTGCACTACGTGATTGTCAGCGAGGCGGGGGCTTCGGTTTATTCCGCCTCCAAACTGGCGGCAGAGGAATTCCCACAGTTTGACGTCTCTTTGCGTTCGGCGGTCTCTATTGCACGGCGGTTGCAGGATCCTTTGGCAGAATTGGTGAAGATCGATCCTCGCTCCATCGGTGTGGGTCAGTATCAGCATGATATGCCCAAGACCCGGTTGGGAGAGGCCTTGGGCGGTGTAGTGGAAGACTGTGTAAACTCGGTGGGAGTGGAGCTGAATACCGCCAGTGCACCCCTTTTGGCACAGGTGGCCGGCATTAACGGCTCCATCGCCAAAAACATCGTGGCGTTCCGGGAAGAGCAGGGCGCATTCCGATCCAGAAAACAACTTTTGAAGGTGCCGAAATTGGGCCCCAAGGCCTATGAACAGTGCGCCGGATTTTTGCGGGTCTCCGGCGGAGACAATCCCTTGGATAATACGGCCGTCCATCCGGAGAGTTATCCGGCGGCAGAGCAGTTCTTGAAGCATTGCGGGTACGATCCGGCAGATCTGAAAAACGGTGCTATTCAGAATATCGGCAAGTTCATTGAAGGGGAAAACGGCAAGAAGCTGGCGGAAGAATTAGGCATCGGTCTGCCTACTTTGACGGATATCGCTTCCTTCCTGCAAAAGCCCGGACGGGATCCCCGTGATGAACTGCCCAAGCCCATCTTGAAAACCGACGTTCTGGAACTCAAGGATTTGAAAGAGGGAATGCAGCTGCAGGGGACGGTGCGGAACGTGATCGACTTTGGTGCTTTCGTCGATATCGGTGTCCATGAAGATGGTTTGGTCCATATTTCTCAGATCTGCAACCGTTATATTAAGCATCCCGGCGAGGTTTTAAAGGTTGGAGATATTGTGAAAGTCAAAGTCCTTTCGGTGGATCTGCAAAAACGGCGGATCAGTCTGACGATGAAAGATTTATAATACGGGGAAGTGAATACTTGGATGAAACGCATGGGTGCGTTTTTAAAAAGAATATTTGTGCGGGGCGGTCGGTTACGCCCCTGCATCCTTCCGATGGCCGTCACGGCGGTGGCATTGTGTTTCTTGGTGTGGGGAGGTGCACGTCTCAGCCATGCCTTTGAATACAATCGGGTGGAGCTCAGCAAAGACCCGGAAGAGTTGGGAATTGCGGCGCCGGAACTATACGTGCCGGACGGGATCACCAACATCGCTCTTTTTGGCATTGATGCCAGAAAGGACGATTTCAAGGGTCTTTCCGACTCCATCATGATTATTACTATTGACGCAGAGCACAATGATATTAAGTTGACTTCCATCCTGCGGGATAGCTTGGTGGAGGTGGAGGGACACGGACATCAGAAGATCAATGCCGCATATAAATTAGGCGGTGCGGAACTGGCGGTCAAGACCCTCAATCAGACCTTTCAGCTTAATATTCAGGATTATGCCACGGTGGATTTTGTGAGCATGGCGGAGATCATTGATTTTGTGGGCGGAATTGAGGCGGAACTGACCCAAGGAGAAGTTCGCAACGGCAACGTTCAGATCCGGTCGATGCACGCAGAGCGCGGAACGGAATTGGATTATCTGCAAGAGCCGGGTCTGCAGACCTTGAATGGCATTCAGGCGGTGGCTTTTGCCCGGATCCGGAAAACTGCTACGATTACCGGAACGGTGGACGATGCAGGGCGGACAGAACGGCAACGGTTGGTGATGGCACAACTTTTTGAAAAGGTGCGTAAGACCGAGATCTCTCGGTATCCGGCGATGATCCAAGCGCTTCTCCCCTGCATGGAAACGTCGCTGACCTATGGAGAGATCCTCAAGCTGGCAGGGCTTTTGACCAACGAGGGATTGACCTTGAAGGAGGGGCGGATCCCCACGGATGAGGCGATGATCGCCTACGGCATGAACGTAAAAGGGTTGGGTTCTTGCAAATACTACAATCTGGAGTATGCGGCAAAAATGCTCAATGCCTTTATCTATGATGACGTTACTTTTGAAGAATACATGGAGGAAAACGGTGTGGATCTGACTCCATGGTTTGACGAAGAGGCGGTCAACGGCGAACTCCATGCTCCGGAGCAGTCGGACTTCCCGGAAGAGGAATCCGAAGAAACAGAAGAGATAGAAGAAAACGTCCCCTTGCAGAATTAGCAAGGGGACGTTTATTATTGATCTTTTTGTTGCTCTTTCAGACGGCGGACTTCTTCCCGACCTTTTTGGATCCCTTTATAGAGGTCGTAAACAAGGATGAAAAGCAAAATTCCGGCCACTGCCTGCAGAAGGTCTTTGCGCAGGGTCATGGTGGCGATGGAAAAGGAAGCCCACTTTTTGCCGATGCAGAATTGATAGATCAACTCCGCCAGATAGTAGCCCGGGACGGGAATAAGCGTGGCGATGGAGACCATCAATTCCGGGTGCTTTTCCGCCGGACGGGTCTTGAGAAGACCCTTGACGGCCCAGACCATCAGCAGTTTGATCCCCAGAGTGACCGGGGCTAATAGGTAATAGCCTTTTCCCAGATCTGCCAGCAAACTGGCGATCCCCACGGCGGTCATGGCGTGGGGGAGGGGTAACAGCATACTTGCTAAAAGAATTAAGGGATCGGCCGGATGAAGATAGCCGTGGGCGGTGGACTGACCGATCAGTGCCGCCATAAAGATCAATGCGCCCCATAATAAGGCGGATTTGGTATTACGATTCATGAAAAACGACTCCTTTGGGATGGGTTGATCTTATTTTATCACCAATTGGTAAAGATTTCAACTGTTAAAAGAAGGGTTGAAATCAGTCGAAGGGTGTGCTATACTTACTTTGTATTTATATATTAATTAAAGGAGCGAAAAGCAAATGTCCGGACATTCCAAGTGGCATAATATTCAGAATAAGAAAGGAAAGACCGACGCCCAGCGGGCGAAGATCTTTACCAAGATGGCAAGAGAGATTGCCGTTATCGTGAAAGAGGGCGGCCCGAACCCCGATTCCAACTCTCGTCTGGCAGACGTCATTGCCAAGGCGAAGGCGGCCAACGTCCCCAACGATAACATTGAGCGGGCCATCAAAAAGGCTGCCGGCGCAGAGGATAACAGTGATTATGAAGCCCTCATTTACGAGGGGTACGGTCCCGCCGGTGTGGCGGTGGTGGTGGACTGCTTATCGGACAACCGCAACCGGACGGCGGCCAATATCCGTCATTATTTTGATAAATTCGGCGGAAATCTGGGCGCTACCAACAGCGTGATGTGGCAGTTCAAGCAGTGCGGTCTTTTGATCGTGGATAAAGACGGCGTGGATGAGGATGAACTGATGATGTGTGCCCTGGATAACGGCGCCGATGACTTTGACGGAGAAGGGGATGCTTTCGAGATCATCACCGCTCCGGAGCAGTTCTCTGCCGTGCGGCAGGCACTGGAGTCGGCAGGGTACGAATTCCTGACCGCAGAGGTGACCCGAATCGCCGATAACGATGTGGCATTGACCGATGAAAAGGATCGTTTTAAGATGCAGCTTTTATTGGATGCTTTAGAGGATGACGACGATGTTCAAAAAGTGGCGCATAACTGGGCTGAATAAAGCAAAACAGATTGTGGCTTCCATTTTGGCGGCGGTACTGTTGATGGGAATTCCCGTCTCTGCCGCTAAACCGGAGGATTTTACCGATCTGAAAGCGGATCGGTGGTATTACGAAGAAGTTTCCAAGGCTATCACGCTGGGATTGTTTAACGGTCAGAGTGATACGCTGTTCGGCGTGGATGGGAAGATGACACGGGCAGAGTTCGTTACCGCCCTTTCCCGGTTGTGCGGGGCAAAGGCCGAGGACTATTCCAACGACCGCTTTACCGACGTTCTGCCGGAGCACTGGCATTACCACGCTGTCAGCTGGGCTTATCAGGAGGGATTGGTCAATGGTATTTCCGAGACAGAATTTGCACCTAACCGCCCGGTGAACCGGCTGGAGATGTGCAAGATGCTCTCCAACGCCATAGAACTGGTCTTTAAAAAAGAGCTGACCACGGAAGGGTCTGCCGTCTTTACCGATCAGGACAAGATCACCTGGGGCTTGGAGTTTGCTCAAAAATGCAATGCGGCAGGGATCTTTAAAGGGGACGATCTGGGGAACTTTAATCCGTTCCAGCAAGCGCCCCGTCATCAGGCGGCCTGCGTCTTTTACCGTTGCCATGACTTGCTGGAAAAATGGGTTCCTGAGGAACCGGAACCTCCTGCGGAACCGGAACCCCCTGCGGAGCCGGAATATCCGCCCATTAATCCTGCGGATTATTCCTTGACGGTCAGCGGATTTGATCTGACCTTTGACGTCAATAATGAGTATTATCTGGCGCAACCGGCGGATTTCCAAAACTGCAAGATCACCGGTTATACCGGATTTACGGATTTTAAAGTGACCGTGGAGCAGTACGCTTCGTACTATCCCTATAAAGATACCGCCTACAAACTGGGCGATCCCTTGAAACTGGGGAACGGCCGGGCAAAAATCACCTTGGACGTGACTTTGGGTAATGGCCAAAAACGGGAGTATCTCATCGCACTTACAGACCCGAATGCGGCGGACTATGCCTATGCCAGAGCCAGGATCGCGGCCGGCGAGAATAACGTCAAGATGTATGCAAAGGCGGATGCCGGTTCCTCTGTATTATATACCTTTGTTAATAATGCACGGGTCTATTATCTCAAGACCGAGGGAGATTGGTGTCTGGTGGAGCAGCTTTCTACCGGACGGCAAGGATATATCAAAAAGGGCTTCCTGAAATGGAATTGGCAAGAAGTGGCCATGCCGGAGCGATATAGAACTGCCATTGAAGCGTTGAAAGCGGCGCATCCCAATTGGACCTTTACCTTTGTGGACGTGGAACGGGAGTACACCCCGTATATTGACACCATAACCCAGCAACGGGCTAAAACGAAGGTGGATGCAGAAGGCTATAAAGGCGAGGAATACCAGAAGAAACTGGCGGAATATATTGCATTGTATAAACCGACGGTGGAAACCAATCTGGATCCTCTCTATTACTTGAATGAAGAACGGATCTATTCGTTCTTAAATATCGACGTGTATGACAGCGAGACCTGGAATGATGCGGGGATCGCAGCCATTTGGGCCAATGAAAACGCTATTACCAAGGTGCAGGCAACAGAGTATTTCAATGCGGCATCTAAATCCTTACTGATGAATCCGTACTACATCGCCTGTCGGGCTGCTTTGGAGTCCGGTTACGGAACCTCCAAATTTGCCAAGGGAACGGTATCCGGCTATGAAGGGTATTATAACTTTTTTGGTATTCAATGCTATGACAGCGATCCTACGGTGGGTGCGGCCTATGCGAAAAACCGGAATTGGAACAGCGTCTTCCGCTCTATCGTGGAGGGGGCAAACTGGGTGAAGGATCAATACCTTGACCAAGGTGCCATCACGCCGTATTTCTTCCGGTATGCCGGATTTCAGAATAAGGCGTACATGAGCGACTTAGAGGCTCCCGGCAAAGAGGCGAGCATTTTGAAACGAGCATTCAGCGACCCTAATGCCAAGGCGCATTTTGTGGTCCCGGTTTATTACGGGATGCCGGAATTGCCGGTAACAGAGTAATATTTTTCAGCCGCACAGTCGTGCGGCTGAACTTATAGGAGAGTTTTATGACAGAAATAATCAAGCGTTTATTTGTGCGGGATTATCAGAATACGAAGGATCCCATCGTGCGGGCACGGTATGGCACCGTAGCCGGCGCGGTGGGCATCGTCACCAACGTTCTTTTGGCGGCGGTGAAGATGGGGATCGGCTTTTTGTTTGGCGCCATCGCCATTGTGGCAGACGGCATTAATAATCTGACGGACAGTCTTTCCTCGGTCATCACGATGGTGGGCTTTCGTCTTTCTGCGGCTCAAGCAGATGAAGAGCATCCTTACGGCCATGGACGGATGGAGTATATTGCCGCCATGCTTATCGCCATGTTGATGGCCTTGGTGGGCTTCACGCTGGCGCAGGAGTCTTTTCCCAAGATCTTTCATCCGGAAGAGGCGTCTACTTCTTGGCTGGTCTACCTGACGCTGATCCTCTCTATTGGCATTAAACTTTGGCAGGGGCTTTTTTACCGTTCCATGGGCAAGGCCATCGGCAGTGATGCCCTGCGCGCTAATTTCCGGGATAGCATCAATGACGTCATCTCTACCTCGGCGGTGCTGATCTCAGTCCTTATTACGCCGTTGCTGGGCTACAATACCGATGGCATTATGGGTCTTGGCGTAGCGATCTTTATTATGTACTCCGGCGTCATACTGATGAAGGAGACGATCCAGCCTCTTTTAGGCGAAGGCGCCGACGAAGAACTGGCGGAGCAAATCAAGACGGCGGTGATGGCTTATGACGGGGTTGTGGGCGTTCACGATCTGCAGGTCCATAACTATGGCCCCGGCCGGATGTTTGCATCGGTTCATGCGGAGGTTCCGGCGGAGCAGGACGTCTTGGAAAGCCACGATATTATTGATAATATCGAACGGGATCTACAGCACAGGATGGGAATTCATCTGACGATCCATATGGATCCCATTGTGACCAGTGATCCGGAACTGGATCAAGTGCGGGAAGAACTCTCCATCATTCTGAAAGACTATGAGAAGGTGCAGTATCACGATCTTAGAATGGTACGGGGTACCACCCATACCAACGTACTTTTTGATTTGGTGGTCCCCTTTGGGTATCGGCTGAGTGACGAGGAACTCTGCCGTCAGGTGGATGAGGCCATGAGAGCCCAGCATCCCACCTATTTTACTGTGATTACAGTAGACAAAGATATGATCAAACGATAAAAAATGTGATGTCCGAAAGGACATCACATTTTTTATATCAAGTATTTTTCTGCCCAGGGGAGGATCTTCTCTGTCTTGACCTGCAGGGAGCCGTCGTCTCCGGTGCCGAGGGCGGTATTGGGGCGGTTTCCGCCGTGGAAATCGCTGCCGCCGCTCATCAAAAGGCCGTGGGTCTCGCAAAAGTCTTCCAGATAGGCCGATTGCTCCTTGGTGAAGGAGGGGTACCAACATTCAATGCCATCGAGAGGAAAGTCACGAACGATCTCTTCCAGGTGGTCGTAGATCGTTTCGGTATAAATGAAACAATGGGCCAGAAAAGCCAGTCCTCCGGCTTCATGAATGGCGTTGATGGCATCCATGGGGGATCCGAAAAGGGGGGTGTAGTCTACGTAAAGGGGGCTTTCCGGATTATAGAGTTCTTTTCGGTAATAACCGATCATATCATGCAGATTTTCGGGATATTTAAAGAATTTATGATTATCCGGATGCTGGAGTTGATGGAAAATAAACCGCTTGGGGCTGACGAACTTTTCTTTGGAATAAGAGTCGATGGGGAGATCCAGACGAACCCCATTCTTTTGATAGGTCTCATAGATCAGCGTCAGTTCCCGGGGAGGAAAGACGGGGGGACGTTTTTTCTTTTCAATGAAAGCATGTAATTTTTCGGGGTCGTAGCCGTAGCCAAGAATCTCCACGGTCTGCCCTCTTAAAATACAGGATAATTCTGTGCCGGTGAGCAGTTTGCCGGAGAAAAGGCCACGGATCGCCGGGTCTTTCAGGTCTTCATAAGCGCCGATGCGATCGTGATCGCTGATGGAAAAAAGGGTTAGTCCGGTCTCTTCTGCTAATTTCAAAAGTTCCGCCGGCGTTAAGGTGCCGTCGGAATAGGTGGAATGGCAATGCAAATCGGTCATAGTATCATCTCCTTGTTATTAAGGGTAACTCTTTTATAAATAATTGTCAACTTTAAAGCGGGAATTAATTTTTAAATACCTTTACATTCTGAAGGATATCGTGTATAATTACGATGTATAATTATATTATTATAATCTTTTTTAAGGAGCTTTCTTAGAATGGATGATAAAAAGCGCAATATAACCGGTTCTTATCCCGGAAAAGGGGGCGCCCCTAAGCCGAAAAAGAATCGAAATCCGTCCGGCTCTTATCCCGGCAGAAAGTGGACGGCGGAGCCTACCCGTGTTATGCCCAAAGCGGAGCCGGAGTTCGCCGAAGCGGAGGATCGGACCCGTGTGATCCCCAAGGTTCAACCGGAACCGATGGAGCCGGTTCGGGAAGAGCCGATCTCCGAGGATTCTATGCCCAAGGCGAAAAAGAAAAAATTTAAGTTCAATACCCTCTTCTCCAAAGAGACGATGCAGAAATACGGAAAAACGTTGGTCTATTACGCTTGCATTTTAGTGGTCAGCGTTCTTTTGGCTTCCTGGATCTGCCATATCGGAAACGAGGTCTTGGGGCTGATCCGTCCCGATAAAGAGATCACCGTAACCATCCCGGAGAAGAGCTCGGTGGTGGGGATCGCCAAGGAACTGAAAAAAGCGGAGATCCTGGATCATCCGTACGTCTTTACCCTTTATTGCAAACTGAAAAAAGCCGGCGGAGATTTCCAGTCCGGAGAGTTTACCATCAACTGCAAGGGGGACTATAATCAGATCATCCGTACCCTGCGCCGAAGCAGTAAGAATAAGACCAAGGTTTCTTTTGTGATCGAGCCGGGAGATACCCAGGAAGATCTGGTGACCACCCTTTCCGATTCGCTGGGCTATCTGGAACGGGAGGAGCTGGAAGAGGTCTTGCAGACCTATGACTTTTCCGACTATTCTTTTTTGAAAAAACTGCCTAAGCGTAATTACCGCTTGGAGGGCTATCTCTATCCCGGTACCTATGAGATGGTGGAAGGGGAATCGGCGTTGGCGGTGGTCAAGCGCATCCTCAATCGCTTTGAAGAACAGGTACTGACCAAAGAAAACGAGGCCAAGATCAAAGCCTCCGGCTATTCGTTGGACGAATTGATTACCTTGGCTTCGATCCTGCAAAAAGAGGCCGGGGGAGAACTGCCCCGGGCGGCTGGGGTGTATTTTAACCGCTTGAAGAGCAAGGAGTTTTCTTATCTGGAGTCTCAGGCGACGGTGGCGTATATTCTGCCCGCCGGGCACGGCACCATCTCTGCCACGGATATTCGCACTGATGACCCCTATAATACCTATCGTAATGCCGGTCTGCCCACCGGCCCCATTGGCAATCCCGGCGCAGATGCCATGAAGGCAGTCCTGGAGCCGGAGAAGACGGAGTCTTTCTATTTTGTGACTTCTGCGGATGGGAGTATGCTTTTTGCCGACGATAAAGCCGGGCAGGAGGCAAATCTGAAAAAGGCCGGGGAAAATCCTCGGGGGACGGGGACGGTATCTTGAGAATGGAATTATTAGCCCCCGCCGGAAATATGGAAAAACTGCGGTATGCCGTATGGTACGGCGCCGATGCAGTCTATGCGGCCTATCAGTCCTTTGGACTCAGAGCGGCCAGCGAAAATTTCGACCGGGACGGCTTGGAAGAGGCCATCGCCTTTTGCCACGCCCACGGTGTTAAACTGTACGTGACGGTCAATATCTATCCCCATCAGCAAGACCTTACGGAATTGCCGGGATTCTTTACCATGATGGCGGAGCTCAAACCGGACGGCATGATTATTGCAGATCTGGGTGTTCTTGCCATGGCAAAGCGGTATGCGCCGGAAATTCCTATCCACGTCTCCACCCAAGCCAACGTGACCAATGCGGAGACGGCGATGGTCTGGTATCAACTGGGTGCCAGACGGATCGTTTTGGCACGGGAAATGCCTCTTCAGGACATCATTGCGCTCCGCAAGCAACTGCCGGAGGATCTGGAATTGGAGGCCTTTGCCCATGGTGCTATGTGCATCGCATATTCCGGACGGTGCCTTCTTTCCGCCGCCATGACCGGCCGAAGCGGAAATCTGGGCGCCTGTGCGCAGCCTTGCCGGTGGAATTATGCCTTAATGGAAGAAAAGCGTCCCGGAGAGTACTATCCCATTGAAGAAGATGAGCGGGGAACCTATCTTTTTAATTCCAAAGATCTTTGCCTCATCGAGCATCTGAAAGAATTGCAGGATGCAGGGATCGTCTCCTTGAAGATCGAGGGGCGGATGAAAAGTTTCTATTACGTGGCTTCTGTGACCAGAGCCTATCGCAGGGCCTTGGATGACATGGCCGGCGGAAAGCCTTTTGACCCTTCCCTGTTGGAGGAGTTACGGTCTGTTTCCCATCGGGATTATTGCACCGGTTTTTTACTGGGAGATCCCGGTGTCGGCGGTCAAAATCCCCACGACGGCGGTTACATCCGTCATACGGACGTGGTGGCAATAGCGGATGAAGAGCCCGGTTGGGTCCTTCAAAAAAATAAGTTTATTCTGGGAGAGACTCTTTGGGTCTTATCTCCCCATCAAGAGCCGTATCCTATCCGGGTGGAAACGATGGAGGATGAGGACGGCCAAACCATTGAAAGTGCGCCCCATGCGGAAATGCGGGTACGGATCGGCATCGAATTGCCGGAGCATGCCATTCTGCGTCGGGAAAAAAGGAGCAATTAATTTATGAGCAAAGTCATTATTCCGGCCGGGTATAAGCCGGCACTCTCTCTTTACGATACCCAAAAGGCCATTGGTCTCATCAAACGGCTGTTTGAGGACATGCTGTGCGGTGCATTAAATCTGCGCCGGGTTTCCTCCCCCTTGTTTGTCCCTGCTGAAAGCGGGCTCAACGACAACCTCAACGGGGTGGAGCGTCCGGTTCTTTTTGATCTTAAAGATACCGGCACTTATGCAGAGGTGGTGCACTCTTTGGCCAAGTGGAAGCGTCAGGCCCTGCGGGATTACGGCTTTGGTATTGATACCGGTCTTTATGCCGATATGAACGCCATTCGTCGGGACGAGGAGCTGGATAATCTCCATTCCATCTACGTGGATCAATGGGACTGGGAAAAGATTATCACTGAGGAAGATCGTACCAAAGAGTACTTAAAGAGTGTGGTAGACCGTATTGTGGGCGCCATCTGCGATACCGATCAGACTCTTCGGGTGATGTTTCCGCAGTTGGAGGTTCGTCCTCCCATCAAACGGGAAGTGACCTATATCACTACCCAGGAATTGGAAGACCGTTATCCGAATCTAACCGGAAAAGAGCGGGAAAATGCTATTACGAAGGAATATAAGACGGTCTTTATCATGGAGATCGGCGGAAAATTGAAGTCCGGAAAACCCCACGACGGACGGGCACCGGACTATGACGATTGGGAACTTAACGGAGACATCCTCTTCTGGAATGAGACCTTACAGCAAGCCTTTGAGATCTCCTCCATGGGCATTCGGGTCAGTCCGGAAAGTCTGGATCGACAGTTGAAGCTGGCCGGTTGCGAAGATCGCCGGGAACTGCCCTTCCATAAGGCACTTCTCAATAATGAATTGCCCCTGACCATCGGCGGCGGTGTGGGTCAGAGCCGGCTTTGTATGCTGCTTTTGGGCAGCGCCCATATCGGCGAAGTCCAAGCCTCCATCTGGGACGAGAAGACCCGTGAACTTTGCAAAGAAGCAGGAATTCCTATTCTTTAATAAAGAACAGGGTCTTGCGTGACTTCCCTATGAGAAGTTGCGCAAGACCCTGTTTTTTATTTTAATTCTACGGGCTGAAAATCCTGCTCCGTCAGCAATAAACAAAAAAGGCGGATTTTTTAAAAAATCTATTATTCCTCGTCTCGCAAAACAACCGATTTTAGCATAAATCTCGTCATCCATCAATCCTCATTCTCAAAGCAGAGATACCAGTCGATGCCGATGGCGCCTTCCTTCTCTTTGGCAGAGAGAAAATGACGGCTTTCCGCCCGGGTAGAAGGGGGAAGTGCCAGCGTAGAGTCTCCGGGAACCCAGGCGTGAGGGGTGGATTTTTGCGTTTTGAGAGCCAAGAGCGTCCGAAGAACTTCGGTGAAGTTGGCACCGGTCTCATGGGGATAGGAAAAATGCGCTTGGGGCGTACCGCCGGGAGCGAGAAGCCAGACATATTTTTGGCCGGGATGGAGTTGCAGGTCTTTACGCAGACTGCTGTCGGTATCGGCGGCTAAGGGGAAGGTGACGGCAGGGGCACGGTATCGGCTGAGGTTTTCCAAAAAGGCCAGATGTACTGCTACTGAATCGGAGCTGATGCAAAGAATTCTGCATTGATGCCGGGCAAACTCTCCCGACAGTTCCGCCAACCCTAAAAGCTCTGTGGCGGAGACGGGCTTGAAATCGCCGGAATAATAAAAGAGCAAAAACCAATCTTTTTGAAAATCCGACGGGTAACGGTAGAGTCCGTCGGTGGTCTGTAACGTAAAAAACATAAAATTCACCTCTTAATTTAAGGATATGTCCTTGCTCTTTTTTCGGTTATTTATTATAATGATCTAAAAGGAGTTTGAAATGATGGTGCATCGTTTATTTCGTTATAAAAGAATATGGCTGTTACTTTTGGCTCCCCTTGGACTGTTGCTGACCTTGATGGCACGGGTGGATAACGGTTGGGTGGAAACGATCCACGCCCGGTACGTCTATCCGTTTTTTGCAAATTCCCTGGGCTGGCTCCTCTCATTGGTTCCTTTTTCGGTACTGGAAATTCTGATTTTACTGTTAGGAGCCGGTGCGGTCTTTTATCTGGTTTGGGCGATCGTGGGGATCTGCCGAAATCGGGGGGAGTGGAAAGGCCGTTTATATCGCTTGATGCTCAACGTTTTAGGGACGGCCAGTGTGATCTATCTGGGCTTCGTGCTTTTTATGGGGCTGAATTATTATCGGGCGTCGATCACGGACTATCTAAATCTTTCGGTGCAGAAAAGCACCAAGGAAGAGTTATATACCCTTTGCGAACTGCTGACCCACGATTGTAATTTCTATCGTCAGAAGATGCAGGAGGATGAGAACGGTGTTGCCTTGCTGAGCGACGGCGGTTTTTACGAAACCGCCAACAGTGCCCGGGAGGCCTACGCCGTTTTAGAAGAAAAAATCCCGGTTCTGGCGGCGGCGGACGTCCGCAATAAGCCTCTTTTGACGTCCCGGCTTTTTTCCATGGCGCTGACCACCGGAATCTATATCCCCTTTGAATCAGGAATCAACGTGGACGTTCCGGCCCATACGATTCCCTCTACCATGACCCATGAACTGACCCACTTTCGGGGATTTATGCGGGAGGATGAGGCGAATTTCCTCTCTTATCTTGCCTGCATGGAGTCGGAACGGGCGGATTTCAGATACAGCGGAAGTCTGATGGCGTTTGAGTATGCTTTTGAAGCGTTATACGAGGAAGATACCGAGTTGGCTCGCAAGATCGCTCTGCTTTGTGCGCCGGGGATGCTTCGGGACATCAAAGCCGTTAATGAATACTGGGAACCCTACCGCAACACGGTGGTCAGTCAGGTGACGGGGGAGATCTACGAGGGGTATCTTCAGTCCAATGACCAGCAATCCGGCTTAAAAAGTTACGGTGAGATGATCGATCTGCTTTTGGCTTATTATCGAAATTTTAATAAAGTTTAAAATAGTGAACGATTTTACGAAAATAGGATCTGATTATACATGGATAAAAAATAAAATCATGTTATAATGGGTTCAAGGAATAAAAGGAGGCAGAAACAATGTATTATATCAAAAAGATGCGCGCAGACCACGTGTTGGATTTTGCGGCAGAGGAACTCAAAAAGTATCTTCGGATGATGATGCCGGAGTGCGGTGAAATCGATATTGCCTATGAACCGGATGCCAAAGAGGGCTTTCGGCTGGGCTTGATGGAGGATTTTGGCCTGGATACCTCCGAGGCGGAGGATCTGGTTCTGGATGATATTCTGCATATTGATACCGATCTGAACGGCGGTATTATTGCCGGCAGTAACGGCAGAAGCGTTTTGATGGCGGTCTATCGCTATCTCAGAGAAAACGGCTGCCGTTGGCTGTACCCTGGTATTGATGGCGAGCATATCCCCGTGGCGGATATCAAGCCGGTACAGTATCATAAGATGGCGGATCATCGGTTCCGTGGCGTCTGCAACGAGGGCGCGGAAAGCCAGCAGGCGATGATGGAGACCATCGACTTTAATGCCAAGGTGGGCATGAACGTCTATATGATGGAGTTCGACTGCCCCTATTCTTACTACGAAAAATATTACAGTCATATATACAATCAAAAGAACCGTCCGGCAGAGATGATCACCCGTCAGCAGGTGACCCAATGGAAGCGGCTTTGCGAGGCGGAGATCTCCAAGCGTGGTCTGCAGTTCCATGATATGGGTCACGGCTGGACTGCTGAGCCCTATGGCATCAGCTCCGTCAAAGGCTGGACCACCAGCGACCAGGAGCTTTCCGAGGAGACCCGCAGTTATCTTGCCATGATCGACGGCAAGCGTGGATTTTATAAGGGTGTGCCCATCAATACCAACGTTTGTATGTCCAATCCCAAGGTGCGCAGCATCATGGCCAACGCCATTGCCGACTATGCAGAGAAGCATTGGAATGCAGATTATATCCACGTCTGGCTGGCAGACGGCACGAATAACCATTGCGAATGTCCTGAGTGCCAGAAGATGATCCCCACCGATTATTATCTGATGATCATGAACGAACTGGATGAGATCCTGACTGCCAAGGGACTCAAGACCCGGATCGTCTTTATCTGCTATGTAGATACCATGTGGGGCCCCGAAAAGGTAGAGATTAAGAACCCCGAGCGGTTCTCCCTCCTTTATGCCCCCATCCACCGTACCTATACCGCCTCCGCCGGAGCCCATACCAAGGAAGTGCCGGTGCAGGTCTATAAGAGAAATCGGTGGACACAGCCCCAGTCCATGGAGGAAAACCTGGCGCTTCTTAAGACCTGGAAAGAAAAGTGGAGCGGTCCTTGCTTCAGCTATGAGTACCATTTCTGGAAGAATGAGTGCTACGATCCTGCCGGGATGTATCTTGCCCGCCGGATCTATGAGGATATCCAGGGCTTGAAGGCCATCGGCGTGGACGGCTACGTGGAGGACGGCTCTCAGCGGAGCTTCTTCCCCAATGGCTTTGCCATGTATACCTATGCGTGGACGCTCTTTGACCGCAGTCTCTCCTTTGAAGAACTCAAGGAGGACTATTTCAGCCACGCCTACGGCGAGGATTGGAAAAAAGCCGCTGATCTGCTGGAGAGAATGAGTGAGACCTTTGATTTTGCTTGGTTTGCCGGCGAGAGATCTGCTGACGAGGAAAAAGGTAAGTACTATAATCCTGCCCATGCAGAGCAGTTGAAGAAGATTGCATCCCTTTGCGAGGAGGAATTGGAGCTGGCGAAGGAGCATCAGTTTATGCC
>JAZQAE010000114.1:0-53305 GCA_045544995.1 Eubacteriales bacterium | reverse complement strand
GTGCGGAAGCACGACGGCATTTCACTTGTTTATTTCAAGGAATTAACCAGTTCAAGAGATCCCTCAATGACCTTTTCGGCAGTACCCTTGACGAACCGGGCGGTACGGACTTCATAACCGCCCTGATCAAAGCAATCACTCATGGGGAAATAACCCTCATAGCCGTTGGAACAGCAGGACGGCATGGTCAGCGTGAACTTGGAGCCGGCTTTGATGGATTTGCCGATCTCGGTAAAGGGTTCCCCGGGCAGACCGGCCACCACCCAATCGCCCACAGAAAGGGCGGTCAGATACAACTCTTTTTCGGGGGGCATGGGCTCGAGACCCATGATCCGCTTGGCTTCCACGTAGTCGGTGACCACCGTCAGATTTTTAGCATATTCCTTAGCGGCAGCGGTACCTTCCTCCAAGAAGACTTTATACAGTTTTGCCGCATCTTCCATCTGCTCGGGACGCCCCTTATTGAGGGTAACGAAGATATTCTTCTGCCCGAAGTTGATGGGTCCGATGGGCAGTTCTTCCAAAAGATCCCGTTTGGCGGCCACCGATGCGGCGATCTTCACACCCATATATCGGGACCATTTATAACCGCCGCAGATAGACTTGGGCAGAGAGGTGTCGATATGATTACTGTCGCCCTGAGCACCGTTGATATAGACACAAAGGGAATTATCCACCAGTTTCTCATAAGTTTTGCGCACAAAGCCCGGATAGTCGGCCGAAATCTTGCATCCGCCGATGACGTCGGGATGCACCTGGAAGTTCACAATGCCGATCTCCTTCGCATTCTCACGCTCAATCACCAGAAGCTGAGACTGGGTATCGGGAGGAGAGACCGGCTCCACGATATCGGGATTCTGACGGCCGGGGTTGGTCTGGATGGAGCCGTCCTTCATGCGGTAACGACGTACAAAGGAGACTCCCTCTACGATGCCACGGGTATAACCCATATAAGTAACCGGCTTCAGATCCTGCATTGCCAGTTCTGCCAGATCGGTCAAACGTACTACCAGCCATTCTACGTGCTCATCATTAAAGCTGAAGCCCAGGTTATCCATGGTACAAGGGCCTAAATGCGTATGGGTACACTCGATAAACACACCCTCGGCGACGGTGCCCACCCGCTCTGCGATGGACTGGCGCATCCGCAGCATCAAGGGCTGAGCGATGCCCAGATTATCCAAGTTCATCAATACCGCCTTCTTCTTCCCATCGTCAAAGGCGACGGCAGTCGCCATAAGAGGATCGATGACACCATCTGCAGGGCGGTCAAAGAAATATCCTGCCAACAACGTGCCTAAAGGCGGTGTGATGTCAATTCTTGCAAATCCGGCTTGAAGTTTCATGATTTTATTTCCTTTCTTATTTTAAGGAATTTACCAATTCCAAAGAATTTGCAATCAATCTCTCCGCAGTTCCTTGAAGAAATCGGGAGATCTTCACTTCATAACCGCCCTCCTCGAAACAATCGGCAGAGGGAAAATATCCCTCCCCGCCGTTCGCCAAGCAAGAAGGCATCGTCAGCGCAAACTGCGAACCTCTTTTAATGGCCTTGCCGATCTCGGTAAAAGGTTCGCCGGGAATGCCGGCCACCACCCAATCGCCCACTGCAAAAGCAGTCAGATGAAGTTCCATTTCGTCGGGCAGAACAGACATATTCACGATCCGGATGGCCTCCTGATAACAACTGACTGTCTCGAATTTTCCGTCGTAGGTCTTCGCCACGATACGCCCCTGCTCATCAAAGATCTTTTTGAGAGCGATGGCATCTGCCATCTGCTCAGGTCTGCCTTTGTTGAGCGTTACAGAGATATTCTTCTGTCCAAAGTGGATGGGACCGATGGGCATCTCTTCCAAAAGTTCCCGTTTGGACGCCACAGAGGCGGCGATCTTCACGCCCATGAACCGGGACCATTTATAACCGTTGTTGATCTCCTTGGGCAAGGAGGTATCAATATGATTGCTGTCTCCTTGGGCACCGTTGATATACATACAGAGAGAATTCTCTACTAACTTCTCGTAGGTTCTGCGGACGAACCCGGGATAATCGGCGGAGATCTTGCATCCGCCGATCACGTCGGGATGCACCTGGAAATTGACGATGCCGATCTCCTTGGCGTCCTCCCGCTCAATCACCAAAAGCTGTGACGTGGTATCCGGCTCGGAAACGGGACCTATGATATTGGGATTGAGCCGCCCGGGATTGGTCTGGACGGAACCGTCCTTCATGCGATATCTGCGGACAAAGGAGACCCCCTCCACGATCCCACGGGTATAACCCATATACGTGACCGGCTTCACGTCTTGCATCGATAATTCCGCCAGATCGGTCAGCCGAACCACCAGCCAATCCACATAAGAGGGATCCTTCATATTACCATAGTTATCCATGGTGTATGGCCCTTGGTGGATATGGGTACAATGAACAAAAACGCCCTCCGGTTCCGTTCCGATCCGCCGGGCGATCTCTCCACGGATGCGGTCTTGCAGAAGCTGAGGCATTCCGCAAAGATCCACGCTCATCAAGATTGCTTTTTTCAGTCCGTCCTCAAAAGCGATGGCAGTCGCCAAAAGGGGATCCAGAACCCCGTCCGCCGGACGTTCGACATAATACCCTTGCAACAAGGAGCCCAAAGGCGGTGTAATATCAATTCTTGCAAATCCTGCTTGAAGTTTCATTTTTTTATTTCCTTTCTTATTTTAATTTATTGATCAGATCCACCGAAGTATCGATGAGTTGCTCAGCAGTCCCTTCTTCATATTTGGCGACCCGATATTCATAGCCGTCCTCATGGTAGTCTTCCGCCATGGGGTAATAGCCTTCCGCCCCGTTGGCGATGCACATCGGCATCGTCAGCGTAAAGGGAGAGCGTTCTTTCGTTCTGCGTCCCACGTCCACAAAGGGCTCGCCGGGGAAGCCGGCAAATACAGCCTCACCCACTGCAATGGCGGAAAGGTGCAACGTCTTTTCTTTTTCCGGTTCCAACCGGGCCAATCTGCCTGCCTCGGGGACCGTCATATCCCAACCCTTTTCCTTGATAAGGGCATTGGCGACGTCCTTGTTTCTTTCGCTATCCAAAAAGGCTTTCCAAACCTGCTCTGCCTGTTCTCTTTGCTCCGGGGTGCCCTGACGGATCTGGACGGTGGTATCCTGAACCCCGTAGCGGATCTCCTCGCCGGGCAGTTCCTCCGCCAGCTCATACCGGGAGATGACCGAAGCGGCGATCTCGATACCGGCGTATCTCGCCCATTTATAGCCTTGATTTTTCTCCCTCGGCAGGCGGACGTCGATATGGTTGATATTGCCCTGTGCGCCGTTGATATAAACGCACCGGGAATTCTCGATCAGTTTTTCATAAGTAGTACGGACAAAATGGGGAAAGTCTGCCGAAATCGTACAGCCGCCGATCATATCGGGGTGCACCTGGAAATTGACGATGCCGATCTCCGGGGCTTTTTCCCGCTTCAGAATCAAAAGCTGAGATTGCTCGTCGGCCGTTCCGATGGGGGCCACGATATCGGGATTCAAGCGGCCGGGGTTGGTGGCGGCGGTGCCGTCCTTCATGCGGTAACGGCGCACGAAAGCCACGTCCACCACTCTGCCACGGGTGTATTTCTTTTGCGTCACAGGGGCTAAATCCTGCACCGCCAACTGCGCCAGATCGCAGATATAGGTCTTGAGTTTTGCGATATATTCCAATGCTTCGCCGGTTCCGGTCTTGGGACCTAAGTGGGTATGGCAACAATGGATGATGATGGCCTCCGGATTGGTGCCGATCTTCTCTGCCACCGCCTCCCGGATGGGATCCAGAAACCGCTGACCGCAACCGATCAGATCCAGGCTGACCAACAACGCCAGTTTCCCTTCATTTTCAAAGGCCACTGCCGTAGCCAGGAGGGGATCCAGAATTCCGTCTGCCAGACGAATCCGATAATAACCCTGCAAAGAGGTTCCAAGCGGGGGCGTAATGTCAATTCTTGCAAAACCAGCCTTCAACATGGTGAAATTTCTCCTTTTAGTGTTTTATCTATACAGATTATAGCATAGGCTTCTTGAAAATACTATAACAAAATCGAGATATTTTTGTACAAAAAATAGATTTCGCAAAAAAGAAACCTGTTTCCCAAAAGAATGGGAAACAGGTTGTTATTAATCGTGACGGGTATCGTCGGTAAAGCACTCGCAAAAACGGGCGGCAAAGGACGGCTCCGCTTCTCCCGCATACAGATGGGAAAGATCTCCGATCCCGCAGACCCGAATGGAAGCAAGTCCTTCTCTGCGCTCCTCCGTGTGCATCACCGTCAGCCCGGAAGGAAGTACCACGGCATTTTGCCAGAAGGTATAGGGAGAACAGTTCATAATATGAGAAAGCAGTACCGACTCCACCCCGTAATGGCAGACCAAAAGAATGGTATCGTGGTTGGGTGCCACCGCTTGATAGTTGACCCCCTCCCGGACGTAGCCGTGCCGTGCCATCATCCCGTCGAACTCCCGACAGACCTCTTGATAAAATTCATACACCCGGCTGTTTGCGATCAACGGATTTTGATGCCACGTTTCCGGATTATAGAGATCCTGATTTTCCGTCATAAATTCCGGAAGTTGATCCCAGGCGGCGGCGTCCAAATTTACTCCGCCGGTAACCTTCGCATAACTAAATTCCCGAAGCCATTCGCAATACTCCGCCTCCATTCCCAGTTTTTCCAGGGTGGGCGCGGCGGTCATTTTAGCCCGGCCGTAGACGGAGCAATAGACCTTGGTGATCTTTTCCTTGACCAGACGGCGGGACAATAATTCCGCTTCTCTTTTTCCCACTTCGGTCAGCCCGTCCACCGCATAATCCGGATCGGCGTGCCGTGCGATCAAAATTCTCATTTCTTCATTACCTCGTTATAAACTTCGTTCTTTGCTACGCCCCGGTCGTTGGCGGCGGCTTTGATGGCCTCTTTTTTGGTCATGCCGGTCTGGATATAGTATTCCACGTGGGCGGAGACCGTCAGCTTTTGCCAGAAAGCCTCTTGCTGCTTTTCTTCGGTGGCGCCCTCTAACACAAGCACGTACTCTCCCCGGGGGTCCTTTTCCTGATAATAGGCGATCATTTCGGTCAGCCTTCCCCGTTGAACCTCTTCATGCAGTTTAGTCAACTCCCGGCAAAGCGCGATCCGGCGATCGCCGAAAAATTCCAATAGATCCGCAAGGGTATTTCGCAATTTTTGGGGTGCTTCATAGAAAATGAGGGTCTCTTTGGTATATTTCAGCCCCTCCAGATGCTCTCGGCGGTTTTTCTTTGCGGTGGAAAGAAATCCCTGAAAAGAAAACCGTCCGGTGGGCAGTCCCGAAAGCACCAAAGCGCTGATGAGGGCGCAGGGCCCCGGCACCACCGAAACCTCATATCCCTCTTCGGTCAATAAGCGTACCAGATCCTCCCCGGGATCACTGATGCCGGGCATTCCGGCATCGGTCACCAGAGCGCAGGTCTTGCCCTCTTGGATCCGGGAGAGGATCTCCATTCCCCGTTCCCGTTTGTTGTGTTCAAAATAACTGATCAGGGGCTTTTTGATTCCCAGATAATTCAATAATTTTAAGGTATTGCGGGTATCCTCGGCGGCGATAAAGTCCACCGCCTCCAAAATCTCCCGGCAACGGGGGGAGATGTCTCCCAGATTGCCGATGGGCGTCCCCACCAAATATAAAACCGGCTCGCTCATTGGCTCCGCTCCCTTCGATAGATCTTTAATAATTCATCGGACATCTGCCCGTCCTCCCGGTGGAGGATCAAGGTCGGCTCCGCCTCCAGTTCCCGGCGGCTGTCCCGGATCCCTTCCACCAATACCACCATGGGTGCCTCTCCCTCATGCCCCTGCACCAGCCGTAACCGAGAGGGGGTCAGGCGATATTCCTGCATAATCTGCAAAATTTCAGGCAGACGAAAGACCCGGTGGACCATGGCAAGACGTCCGCCGGGCTTTAAAAGATAAGAGGCTGCTTCGATCACGTCTTTGAGGGTACAAGCCACCTCCCGACGTGCCAACTCCCGATGGGGATTTTGACCGGGGATGCCCCGACCCAACGGCTCATAGGGCGGATTGACCGTCACTAAATCGTACTGCCCGGCCGGGCAAAGGGTACGGATCTCCTTGAGATCCCCCTCAATGACGGTAAAAATCTCCTCGCAACGGTTCTCCCGGCAGGATTTGCGTAAAAGACGGCAGAGCTCCGGTTGCAGTTCCAAGGCTTCTGCCCGATCTGCATCCCCTCTTGCCAGAAGCATAAACGGCACGATCCCGGTTCCACTGCAAAGATCCATGAATCGTTCCCCTTTTTTACAACGGGCAAAGTCCGCCAAAAGAACCCCGTCCGTTCCAAATCGGAAGAACCCCGGATTTTGCCAGATCTGCCATCCGTTGAGTTGCAGATCGTCCAGCTGATCGTTCATTATCGTCCCTCTTTGAAGGCTTTGATCCGAAGATCCTCGCCATAGAAATAGCAATAGGTGAAGTGCCCCACCAGGCGGGAGACGATCCGCTCGTCATACGCCTTTTGGATCCCCTCCAGATTCAGATTGGTGGAGAAGAGCATGGGTTTATTCATCCGGATCCGCTGGTCGATAAGATCGGTCAGCGTTCCCACGGTATAGGGGGTTCTGCTTTCAGTGCCCAGATCGTCGATGATCAGCATATCCGCCTCAAAGAACTGGGAGAGAGACCCCTCTTCGTCCTTGAAACGTGCCGCCTCTAAGCGACGGGCCAATTCCGGTGCACTGATATAGATCACGCTCTTGCCCTGTTCTAATAAAGCCTTGGCGATGGCGGTGGAAAGATAGGTCTTCCCTAATCCCGTGTTGCCCACGAATAAGAGGCTTTTGGTCTGTTTTCCAAACTGCTCGGTATAGTTTTTGCAAAGCTGATAGATCCGCTTCATATTCTCCCGGGGAGAAAGAAGGCCGTCCCTTGCTTCGGTATCAAAAAGGGAGAAATCGAAGTCCTCAAAGCTCTGATGCACCAACGTCCGGTCCAGATTGGAGCTTTTGAAATTCTCTGCGATCAGTTCTCTGCGGAAACACTCACACATCCCGTCCGGTCCCATCCCGGTGTCCTGACAGTTTTCGCACCGAAAATGAGGCTCCAGATCGGCACCGACGGAACGCAAAAAGTCCTCTCTTTTTTGCTGGAGGACTTCCAATTCCGCCTTTGCTCCCTCGGCATCGCCAAGGGTCGCCATGGCGACGCAGTATTTACTTCCGGCTTCGGTGATGGCACGATCCATCTCCAAGAGACAGGGATTTTCCCGATAGACCCGTTCCCGGCGCTCCGCCGCCTGCCAGACGGCTTCCGCATGACGGGTGGCAAAAGACGCCCAAAGTTGTTCTTTATTCATCATTTTTGATCCCCCTGCATCATGCCGATGCCCATTTTTTCCAGTTCAGAAAGACCGGTATGTTGCTGACGGCCGGTTTGGACTTCATCCCGGATGTCCGCCACTTTTTTATAGCCGGCTTTATGCCACTTTTCCAAAATCGTATTGATGTAGTTAAAGACCATCTTGCCCTTACTGTCCATACACCGGTTGTAGGCTTCGAGGATCAATTCCTCCGAAAGACCCATTCCAACCCATCCGGCAATGGTCTCCCGTTGCTTTGCAGAGAAGTTGGTGGCGATTCCGAAAGCCCGTTTCAGGCGGTTTTCCAGCTTGCGGTACTCTTCCAACTCCCGAATTTTTTCATTCGCCTGTTCAAAGGAAGTGATCCCGTCATCGTGCCAGTCAATAGAGACCTTTTCCAGATACCGGGAATTAAATTTATCAATACTGTTGCAGTATGCCGCCAGTTGAACGATCATTTCAGGAGAGAAGTGCAACTCTTCCGCCATGGCATAAAACGTCTGCAAAAACGTCTGGTTCAGAACCTTGCCGGTGATCCGCTGAATCTCAGCGATCATTCCCTTAAAGTCCTCGCCGGCCTCCTCCAGAATGATGGTGGGAGCCATTTTTTTAAATTCTTTGGGCAATACTGTCTTTGTGGCAGAAACCAGGCGGAGTTTGCCATGCTCTAAGGTGAGGATATTCTCTTTGACCCAAAACTGAATGGCCGGTTCCACTTCCTCCGGCTTGATATTACACATCCGGGCTACCGACTCGACATCATGGGCCATCTTACTGTATCGCAGGAAAAACAAAAGGACCTTCAACTGCGCACCGGTGGCGATACTCAAAAGGCCATCCACCACCCGGATGGGAATGTCCACTGTGACCATTCTTGTCTCTTCAAACTGATATTTCATAAAAACCTCTTTTTGTCGTATTAAGTCCATTATATAAAAGTTCTTGCTAAAAATCAAGTTGAATGATAGAATATATTCTAATGAGGTGGAACAGCATGATATTTGATAAATATAAAAAAGAACGCTATATGGTCGTAGGGCTTGGCAACCCCGGCAAGAAATATGAAAACACCCGGCACAATGCCGGCTGGATGGCCTTGGAAGTGCTGGAAAAAGAATTCGGTGCCTCCCCCTATGGCAATAAAAAGACTGCCACCCTGACCAAAGCGAAGATCGACGGAAAAGAAGTCCTCTTCGTCCGTCCGCTGACCTTTATGAACCTGTCCGGCAATGCCGTAAACGAGGTGGGTTCTTTTTATAAGATTCCGCAGGAGCACATCATCGTCATTGCCGACGACGTCTCGATGAACGTGGGTCGGATGCGGATCCGGGATAAGGGAAGCGACGGCGGTCATAACGGCCTCAAGGACATTATCCGGGTCTTAGGCAATCAAAACCTTCTGCGCATCAAGCTGGGCGTAGGCCAAAAGCCCCACCCCCAGTACGATCTGGCAGATTGGGTATTAGGGAAATTCACCAAGGAAGAAAAAGCAAAATTGGAAGAAACGTTGGAAGCGGTTCCCGGTGCGGTTCGTCTCCTTTTAGACGGCGACGTCGCCCAGGCGCAAAACCGCTTCAATAGGTGAGTACATGGATCTTTTATCCCTCTTGAAGAAAGAGCCGGCTCTTCGGGATCTCCCCCTGACGGGGGATCGCCCTATCGCCGTCAACGGTCTGCAAGGGCAGAGCAGTATCCTCAGCGCCGCCTTTCTCTGCAAGCAACAGAATCATAAGGGAATTTTCGTCACCCGTCAAGAGGCGGGGGGCGCTGAAATTCTCGGGACTTTGCGCACCCTTTTAGGAGAAAAAGTTTATTATCTGCCGGAGAGAGACTTCCTCTTCGACGACTATTCCGCCCGTTCCAAGGAACGGGAAAACACCCATGCAGAAGTGCTGAAAAAGATGCGTACCGGGGACTATACCATGATCGTCGCTCCCCTGAGCGCACTCCTTTTGCCGGTTCCGCCGCCGGAAGAGACGGAGGAGGAAGGGCTCCTGCTCCGTGTGGGCGTCTCCTATGAAATGGACGACCTGGCGGAGTACCTTACCGAGCATGGCTACACCGCCTTTGACCTGGTAGAGGGCAGCGGAACCTTTGCCCGACGGGGCGGAATTTTAGATATCTTCTCCCCCAATTATCCCGACCCCATCCGGGTGGAATTTTTCGGAGATGAGATCGACCGGATCGTCTTTTTTGATGCCCTGACCCAGCGGACGCTGGAACCGGCAGACTGGGTGGAGATCGTAGGATGCCACTCCAGAAAAGGAGAAGAGCAACGGTTGTTATCCATCTTAGAAGAACTGGACCACCCCGGCGCCAAGGCGGACTTGGAACGGCTTCAAAACGGCAGGACCGTCGCCATGGACCGCTATCTGCCCCTTTTGTACCCCACCCTTTTCACCCCCTTGGATCTCCATGACGGGCTTCTTTTTATCGAAGAATACGGCAGTCAGCAAAAGGTCTTTTCCTTCATGGACTGGCAATTACAGGAAGAGATGACCCGCCATGCGGAAAAAGGCGACTACATGGCGGAAGGCGCCTATTTCCTCAGTCGGGAGGACTTTGAAGCCCGCTGGAACGGCAAGACCCTGCTCTTTTCCGCCGTCACCCCCGCCACCGACCGTCCCTTGGGTGATCTTCGGCAGATCCGTGTCTTGGAGGATCGCATCCCCTTTTATCAGGAGGACGCCCTGCTCGCCGAACTCAGCCGGGCAACGGAAGAAAAATACACCGCCCTGCTCACCGGCAACGCCGGACGGATGCAGGAATTAAAAGCCCTACTGACCGAGGCGCATATTCCTCTTTCAGACACCCCCAAAAAAGGGCACGTCACCTGCCTGGAAAGTGTTCTTTCCTTTAATCTGCGATTTCCGGATGCAGAGCTCCTTTTGCTCTCCGACGGCAATAAAAAAGCCGACCAGCACCGCCGTCGGGGCGGACTGAAAGGCGAAAAGATCCGCTCCTTTAACGACATCACCGAGGGCGACCTGGTGGTGCACGTCTCCCACGGCATCGGGGTCTATAAAGGCATCCGTCAGGTGGAAAATCAGGGGGTGACCAAGGACTATATCGTCATCGGCTACGATAAGGGAGATACCCTCTTCGTTCCCTGCCCCCAATTGGATCTCATCTCTAAATATATCGGCACCGCCGAGGATCGCACCGTCAAACTTTCCCGTCTGGGCGGCAGTCAGTGGGAAAAGACCAAGGCCAAGGTCAAGAACCAATCCCGGGAAGTGGCTCGGGAGCTGATCGCCCTCTATGCCAAACGGCTGAACGCCCCCGGCGCCCCCTGCGATCCGGACACCGACTGGCAGTTGCGGTTTGAAGAACAATTCCCTTACGAAGAGACCGCAGACCAGATCCGGTGCGTGGAAGAGATCAAAAAGGATATGGAACAGCCCCACCCCATGGATCGGCTCCTTTGCGGAGACGTGGGCTTCGGCAAGACGGAAGTAGCCCTCCGGGCAGCCTTCAAAGCGGTGGACAACGGCTTCCAGGTGGCGCTTCTCTGCCCCACCACCATCCTTTCGGAACAGCATTATCTCACCGTCAAAGAACGGTTTGCAGATTTCCCCATCAATGCGGCCGTCCTCAATCGGTTCCGCACCCCCAAGGAGACCAAAAAGATCCTCGCCGATCTGGAAGCCGGACGGCTGGACATCATCATCGGCACCCACCGCCTGCTCTCCGGGGATATTCATTTCAAAAAATTAGGGCTCCTCATCATCGACGAGGAGCAACGCTTCGGCGTCAAGCATAAAGAAAAGATCAAAGAGCTTTCGGTAGGGGTGGACGTTCTCACCATGTCCGCCACCCCCATCCCCCGCACCCTCAATATGGCGCTCTCCGGCATCCGGGATCTCTCCATCATCGAGGATCCCCCGGCAGACCGTCAGCCGGTCACCACCTACGTCTTAGAATATGAAGAGGATCTGATCCTCTCCGCCATCGCCCGGGAACTCAAACGGGGCGGCTGCGTCTTTTATATGAAAAACGACGTGGAGGCCTTGGAGCGGATCGCCGGCCGGCTCTCTGAGAAGCTCCCCGAGGCCCGCATCGCCGTGGGTCACGGCAAGATGACCGGCACCGAGTTGGAAAAGACCTGGGAACGGGTATTAAACCACGAAGTCGACATCCTCATCTGCACCACCATCATCGAGACCGGCATCGACGTCTCCTTTGCCAACACCCTCATCATCGAGGATGCAGATCGGCTGGGACTCTCCCAGTTGCACCAGATCCGCGGCCGGGTGGGACGAAGCAGTACCCGTGCCTATGCCTATCTCACCTATCGGCAGGGCAGTATCATGAACGAAGTGGCCGCCAAGCGGCTGGCCACCATCCGGGAGTTCACCGAGTTCGGCAGCGGTCTCAAGATCGCCATGCGGGATCTGGAGATCCGGGGTGCCGGCGCCCTCTTGGGCGAGAAACAGCACGGACAGATGAACGTGGTGGGCTACGATATGTATATGCGGATCCTCAAAGAGGCCGTTACCGAGGAACAGGGCAAGACGCAAGAGCCCCCGGCGGACTGCGCCATTGATATTTCGGTCAGTGCCTTTATCCCCAAGGACTACGTCCCCAGTGAAAAGACCCGTATCGACCTTTATAAAAAGATCGCCGCCCTCTCCACCCCCGAGGACTACGAGGATATGATCGACGAGCTGTGCGATCGGTTCTCCGACCCTCCGGCGCCCATCCTGAACCTGATGCAGATCGCCCTGCTCCGGGCCCTTGCCCGGGAAAACGGGATCTTAGACATCAAGCAGAAGCAGGACTCCGTCCTCTTCTTCGTGGCAGAGCCTACGCCGGAACTGCTCTCCGGTCTGGTTCACGCCATGAAAGGCCGGGTGCTCTATTCCATGGGCGGAAAACCCTACTTTACCCTCCGCATCAGCCAAAAAGACAAACTTTTAGAGGAAATGAACCTCTTCTTAAAGACCTATGCTCAACTAAAAAACACGGAAGTTCAATGAACTTCCGTATTTTTTTTAAATTTGTTGTCGCAAAACGGGATCTTAAAACGATTTATATTATAGAACGATTTATTGCAAATCAAATATTTTTGTGATATTCTTGTAGTGGAAACCAAAGCAAGGAGATCACGTTGATGCTTGTTTACTACTTAAGTCTGGTGAATTCGCCGGAAGATAAAAGCTGGGTTGAAACAATCTATCACCGGTATAAAAACCTCATTAAACGCCTGGCTCTTTCCAGAATGAAGGACGAAGAATTGGCCGAAGAAGTCCTGCATGAGGTCATGTTGGCCGTCATTGAAAGTATTGAAAAATTGCAGGACCGGGATGAAAACGGCATCAAAGGGTTTATCTACCTTGCCACCCGGAATATCTGCATTAATATGCTCCGGAAAAAGTTCCGCCGAAAAGAAGTACCCTTTGAAGAACCCCCGTTCTCCTTAGGGGACGACGGCGATCCTCAGCAAGGGCTGAACCACGCCCACTTACTGGACTGTATTGCCGATCTGCCGTCCCTCTATCGGGACGTTCTGGAATTGACCGCCTGCTTTGGGCTGAGTGTCAAGGAATGTGCAAAGGCCCTGGAGATCTCTCCGGCGGCAGCGCAAAAACGCTTGGAACGGGCCAGAATCTTGTTTCGAAAAAAGTTAAAGGAGGAAGAACTTGATGTTTGATCCCCGGGAAAAAGAACTGCTGGAAGAAGCCTTTGCCCAGTATCACCGTGCCCTTGCCGCCGCCCTGCCCGGCGAAGAGGAGCTTCGCTCCGTCACCATCTCCGAAAAGACCGAACGACGGATGGCACGGCTTTTTTACCATCAAAAGCATTTTTATTATACGTGGGTCAATACCGCCGCCAAGCGTGCCGCCTGCATCTTGGTCAGCCTCTTCCTGGCCGCCACCGCTGCCACCGTCAGCGTGGAAGCCCTCCGGGAAGGCTTTGTCCGGTTCATCGTGGAGACCTTTGAAAAGGGAAGCGCCATTTGGTTCTCCAAAGAGGACGCAAACACCCTCACCGACCCCACCGTCACCCCCAAGATCCCTGCCTATTTCCCAGAAGGCTATCATTTGGTTGCCGATATGAGTACCGATTTTCAGGTAGATCAAATTTATGAACGTAACGAGAACGAATCCATCTCCTTCCAGCAACAGTCCAAAGGCTCTAAAATGACGGTCAATACCGAAGGGGTCTCCTATGAGAAGATCCTGGTGGCCGGAGCCTACGAAGGACTCATCTTCCAAAATAAAGACAGTTGGTATCTGGTCTTTAACGATACCGAGTATATGTATACCATCATCGGTACCGTTACGAAAGAAGAACTCCTAAAAATCGCAATTTCTATTCCATTTTAAAAAATTTTAATTTTTTTTCATTTTCTTGTCGGAAAACGCCTCCCTCAAACGATTGATTAAATGAGAGGAAAAATTTTCCTCCATAAATCAGTCGAGAGGAGGTGAAAAAGATGTTCAAAAGAATTTTAGCTCTGGTCGTTGCCATCGTGCTGTTGTTCACGCTTTCCGTCGTATCCTTTGCAGAATCCGGTAGCACCACCGTTCAACCCCGATACGATTACACGAAAAACTACAACGAAACCCTTACTATCGCAAATGGAACCGCAAGCTGTACGGCATCCTTAAAAGGGATCAGCGGCACCACCACGAAGGTCGTCATCAAAATGACCTTGCAAAAGAAGACCCTGCTTTGGTGGAGCGAAGTGGAGACCTGGAGTACCACCAGCAATACCTATTATGGTACTCTGACCAAAACGGCCGCCGTCAAAAGCGGAACCTACCGTGTCAAGGCAGTCTACACCGTCTATAGCGGCAGCAACAGCGAAAGCATCACCGACTATAGCGCCCAAAAGTCCTATTGACCTACAATAGGACAAAACGACAAGAAAGAAGAAAAACCATGAAGAAAAGAATGATATCAGCAATACTTGTAATTGTTCTCACCGTTCTGTTCCTTCCGCTTGAGTTGCCTTCTCAGGCCGCCGGGTCCACGTACCCCACATGGCGGACCCCGGTGGAAGATGAAGAGATTCGATCTTTTCAAAATTATACCGTCACTTGGTATGCTCCTACTTCCGGAACGGTCAGTC
This sequence comes from Eubacteriales bacterium, assembly GCA_045544995.1. Lineage (GTDB taxonomy): Bacteria > Bacillota > Clostridia > Oscillospirales > QAKW01 > QAKW01. The sequence goes on along the minus strand of JAZQAE010000114.1, from coordinate 38,846 downwards.
ATTATTTATTTAGTTTGAGAAAACTGAAAGAAAAAAATGATACGACCAAGGAAGAATTGATTTACAGCAATGTCACTGTCAATACTCGAACGTTTACTATCCCTAAAAATAAAATCACAAATGCATCTTATTACAGAGTGGCAGTCGGCGCAGTCATGACAAACGGAGCAACCTACTGGATCACACGAAACTTTTTCAGTTCCGCGACCCGGGGTGTCCAAAGTGGCAACGTCATTTCTTTTAAGTTTTCCCCCTATCTAACTCAGGCAGAAAAGCTAGCAACCTACTACAGTGCCCAAACCTGGAAAAATGCCATAGGAATTGAAGTGGCCAACACATATCCTTCAACTACTGTTCCAAACCATGATGACGCAATAGATACTTCAGACGGCGAAAACATTGTTTTTGAAGGTTTTTTAGGAGAAAATAACGCTATCATGACTACATTTATCAGACGTTTTGATGGATATGTCGTCGAAGCCGATATTGTTACAAATTATGAATTAAACATAACTGTCGGTGCCACACCTACAAGTTTTGATTTCCAAAACGTCATGACACACGAATGGGGTCACGTCATCGGTCTGTGTGATAAATACGAAAGCCACACAGCCGAATGGACAATGTATGGACACGGTGGATACAATGAAACCAAGCGAAGAACCTTAGAAGCCCATGATATACAATATGCAAGAATAATATCCGGTGTGGCATAAACATTCAGAAAGGAGAACTTATCATGAAAAAAAGACATTTATATTTTTACTCATTAACCATAATCATTCTGGCTTTAGTCCTTTCTTCCTGTGCTAACAAAGTTAATTCAAAAAGCACCTTGGAAATATCCAACAGCTACCCCACATATACCCCCGAACAAATTATCGACAGAGCCGACCTAATCGTCAAAGGAAAGATCACTTCGATCGACGAAGGGATCATGGTCAATCCGGAAAACAACAAAAGCTTGAAGGATGACACCGGAAGAATTGTTGCAAACGAACAGATTCACACCTATGTTTTTGAAATTGATACCGTGTATAAAGGGAACTACGCAGAAGATACCATTCAAGTTAAGACCTCTAATGGCTATGCCCTTTCTCCGGACCTAATCCTTTACGGTGAAGACGAAACCACAATCTTGGAATCTCCTTTAGTGCGGTTTGATTTAGAGGTGGGTTCCGACTGTATTTTGGCCTTGAAATACTCGGATCTTCATCTTCAAATTCGCAACGGTTATTACGTTGTAGGCGGTAAACAGGGTGTCTTCCAAATCGACCAAGCAGAACTCTTCGCAAAATAATCCCCAAAACCAAGTGCAAAAATTCCCCTTCCTCTTCAAAGGGGACGGGGATCCCTGAAGTTTTGGTGGAGCGAAGTGGAGATGTGGAGCACCACCCGCAAAAGAACACTTGAGACCGGCGATATAGCCATGTTCCAATGTATTTATTTTAATGTGTAAGGAGACTATAAAATGAAATTCAAAAAAGTTCTTTCCATTTTCTTAGTTGTTCTGCTTCTGATGACGGCAACTTCTTGCAAAAAAGAAGTTATTTCCACCGAAACGCACTACTCCGACGTCATCCATACCGACGAGGCCTTCTTCGGATCGGTGGAGCTCATTGTGCGGGCAACGGTAGAAAACGTTGAAAAGGAATATTTCACCAATCCGGATGGAGAAGATCATCTGAACGCCCATGCCACTGTTTATAACCTCACGCTCTCCGAGGTTTATAAAGGAACCTGGGACAAATCCACGATCGAGGTAAAAATCCTCAACGGCTTAGGGATGTCCCCCGAATTATACCTCTACGGTGAAGACGAAAACTATATCCTGGAGAAAAAAGAGGAACCGTTTCTTTTAGAAATTGGAAAGGAATATATCCTTGGCCTTGCTTTCCGGGATCCCGAAAAATATAACTGCTATAACGATCCCGGCGGATACGGAATCCAATTCGGAGAAGAATGGACCTTCGTAAAAAATGAAAACGGCAACTTTGAAAACCTTGTGGAAGGAATGAACCATCGAGAGATGGATATTCCCACCTTAAAAGCCAAACTCGCTGAACTCCAGCAATAATTTAAAAAATACGGAAGTTCAATGAACTTCCGTATTTTTCTTTGCAAATTTCAGAGTAAACGCACTTCCTTCGCCGGGGGTGGAATGGACGGAGATGGTTCCGCCTTGCTGTTCCATCATCAGTTTGGCGATGGAAAGTCCCAGGCCATAACCCTTTTCGTTATGGGAGCTATCCCCTTTATAGAACCGTTCAAAGATCTGAGCGGCCACTTCTGTCTCCATCCCCACGCCGTTATCGGAAACGGTCAGTTTTCCCTCTTCCAGCGTGACGGCAATGCGGCCGTCCTCGGCGGTAAATTTCACCGCATTATCCAAAAGGATGGTGAGGATCTGGCGCACCAGGGAAGGATCGCACCAAGCGGTGCCGGCTCCCTCCAAAATAAACGCCCGTTCCGGATGGATGAGGCGGAAATCCTGCAACAGTTCCCCTGCCAGGGGCGCAAGATCCGTCTCCTGAGGCTCCGCCTTGGTCTTGCCGTTTTCGCTCCGGGCAATATAAAGCAGTCGTTCCAAAAGTTCCTGCATATTGGTGGATTGGGCGAGGATGGCCTCCACCGCCTCCTCCCGGACTGCCGGCTCCTCGGCACCCCAACGGGAGAGGATATCTGCATAGCCGTGGATCACCGCCAGCGGGGTTCGCAGTTCATGGGAGGCATCCGCCACGAACTGCTTTTGACGCTCGTAAGCGCCCTCGATCTTATCCAGCATATGATTATAAGAATTGACTACCTCCACCAGCTCGGAGCGGATATGCTCCGTTTCCAGCCGGTCAGACAACCGGGCGGCGGACATCTCTTCCATCGCCCGACCCAAAACGCCGATGGGACGCAACTGTTTCCGGGCGGTGCGGTAGCCCACGAAGTAACTGATACACAGCACCAGCGCCACCGAGATCAACATCAAATTAACGATCAAAGAAAGCATGGCGGTCTCCGCCTGCATACTCTTGGCCAGATTGAGGGAAAAGTCCCCCTCCTGGGTGGTCACTTTTTTGGAATAGATCAATAGGGTCTCAGTCTGATGCCGATAGGAAAAAGGCTCTTCCCAGGTCTGATTATAGGGCAGTTTGCCCTCCAGATGGGCAAGACCCGTGGAATAGACCTGCACCCCTTGCGCATCATACAGCGAGATATTCACCGCATCTTCCGCCGCCACCCGTTCCGCCATCTCCCGATTCAGTCCGCCGGCCTCTAAGGTTCCGGCCAAGGTGATGACCTCTTCCTCTGCCCGGCGATCCACCGTATAATGGGCCGCCGCCGTGACGAAGATGCTCTGCAACAGCGCAAAGACCAAAAAAATGAGGACGTAGCTCAGCGTCAGGCTTCCCACCAAGGATTCCGGCGCATGGTCGGTGACGATGCGGGTGAGACTGCCCAATTCTTCCCGGAGTTTTTTCTTGAGGACGTCCCGCTTTTCCAGATAGATGGCCTTTTGCAGATACGCCTCTTTTTTAAACTCCCGTTTTTCTGCCCGGATCGCCTTTTTGATGCGTTTTTTCTCGTCCTTTTCGGCGCTCCTTTTTTGAAACTTGAGTTCCGCCTTACGGATCTTATGGGCATATTTTCTCTGGGTCTTTCCGGTCTTAAACTCCAGTTTTAATTCTTTTTTTCGGCGTTTATACGCCCCTTTGATCTTTTGCTTATTCATCAGCGGCACCAAAGGCATAGCCTCTTCCCCGTACCGTCCGGAAGTACTGGACGGCATACCGATCATCAATCTTGCCTCTGAGATACCGGATATAAACGTCGATCAGGTTGGTATCTCCCATATAATCATATCCCCAGACGTCCCGAAGGATCTGCTCTCTCGTACAGACGGTGCCGGGATGCTCCATGAAATAGATCAAAAGTTCAAATTCTTTTCGGGTGAGGGTCAATTCCTCATCGCCATAGAAGGCACGGAACGCCAAGCGATCCGCCCGAAGTTTTCCTACGGACAGCGCCGTCTCCTCGCCGGTGGGTTTGCGGTGGCGCAGAGCCGTCCGCACCCGAGCCGCCAATTCCGCCATGGAAAAGGGCTTGACCATATAGTCGTCCGCGCCCCGATCCAGGCCCTGGACCCGATCCTCGATCTCGCCCCGGGCGGTCAGCATAATGACCGCCACCTCCGACTGCCGGCGCAGACGCTCCAGCACCGAAAATCCGTCCAGCTTCGGCAGCATCACGTCCAGAATAAGGAGATCGTACCCTCCGCTGAGTGCCATGGCAAGACCGGTCTCACCGTCATGGGCACAGTCGCATTGATACCCTTCCCGTTCCAGCTCCAGCCGGATCATCCGGGCAATATGCAGTTCATCTTCGATGATCAGTATCTTCTCAGCCATAGGGACCTCCCCTTCTTTTGATACCGCTATTCTACCATATTTTTTCCCCCTTGGCAAGTCCATCATTCTATGTTAAAATAAAGTAAAGAGGTGTATCCCATGAAACGAATTCTCATTATTGAAGACGATCAAGAGATCCTGGACATCGTCGCTTTCAATTTAGAAAAGGAAGGATACCGAGTCTCCGCCGCCAAGGACGGCGAAGAGGCTCTGCTCTCCTTTGCCGCCCATGCTTATGACCTGGTTCTTTTGGATCTGATGATCCCGAAGCTGAACGGTTTAGACGTCTTAGACTCCATCCGGGCACGTTCAGACGTGCCGGTACTGATTATGAGCGCAAAAACCTCTGAAGAAGACCGGCTGGAAGGACTGACCCGCCGGGCAGACGATTATATCTGTAAGCCTTTTTCCGTCAAAGAACTGATCCTCCGGGTCAAGGTGCACCTGGCGCGCTACGAAGGAAAGCCCACCGCCCAAAAGGCGCTTGCCTGGGGCGAACTCACGCTGGACGAAATCAGCGGTACCGCCTACCGAAACGGCCAACCGCTCCCCCTTTCCAAAAAGGAATTTCAGTTGATGGTGCTCTTTGCTAAAAATCCGAACCGGTGCTACAGCCGGGAAGAGCTTCTCCGTGCCATCTGGGGCTACGACCAACTGCAACCGGAGGATCGCACGGTGGATGTGGCCATCCGCCGACTGCGGGAAAAGATTGAAAAAGACCCCTCCAAGCCCTGCTACATCCTCAGCCGGAGAGGGCAAGGCTATCTGGCGGGTGATGGGCAATGAAGCGCCATCTCCGTTACCGCCTGATGGCGATGATGCTCCTCTTGGTATTGATGATCGTGGTTTTCGTCGGCATCATGCTTTTTACCACCATCTCCGCCGACTATAACCGAACCTTTTATGATACCATGGCGGAATTACAATTGAAAATTGAAAGTTATTCCGTCAACGAAGGAAATATCCCCGACCTGATCGACTTCCTGCCCCGGCAGGACAGCCTGAACCCCCTCCTGACCGACCGCACCTATTTCATTCTTCGGGGGGAGACGGTGGTTTACAGCAATATTCACGGCGGATCTATCAAAAAGACTGCCAATCTCCGTCACGTGCTGAACGGCGGTACCAACCGGGAGATCGGACCCTTTGGAAAAACGCTGGACTTCGCCTGGACCTTGAAGGACACCCGCCATACCCTCTACGTGGTGGACTACCGTACCGAACTGTTTGCCACCATGCGCAATTACATTATGCTCTTTATCCAGGCATTACTGATCGGCATTGGACTGACGGTGCTCTTGAGTTTTCTCTTTGCCCGGCGGTTCCTCATCCCCATTCAACGCCTGACTGAAGGCGCCAAAGCCATGCATCGTATCGGCGAATTCAAGCAACTTCCGGAAAATTCCCGGGACGAAGTGGGTGAATTGACCCGTGTCTTTAACGAGATGGGCATCCGCATTACCAAGAATATTCAGATGCTGGAAGACCTTTTGCAAAATATACCGAAACCGGTCTTTGCCATCAATTCCAACGGCATTATCGTCCATTCCAACGAAGCCTTTAAGCGTCTCTTCGATCAACCGCCCCTCAAGCATCTCTTCTTGGGCAAAAACCGCCATGAAACCCGGTTTATGACCAAGATCGACGAACGTTATTTTTACGTTTACACCAGCCTGTTCCTTTTGCCGGACGGCACCGAAGGAACCCTTTTCCTGCTGGACGATATTACCGAAGCGGAAGCCTTGGAAAATGAGCGCAAGCAGTTCGTAGCCAACGTTTCCCACGAACTCAAGACCCCTCTGACAGTCATTAAAAGTTACAGCGAGACCATTCAGGAAAACGACCTGGATCCGGCGACCCGCACTCGGTTTTTAAAGACCATCGAGCGATCCGCCGATCAGATGAACGCCACCGTGACCCAACTTTTGGAACTGAGCCAATCGGAACGGCCGGAGGAAGGGATCAAAGAGCCGTTGAACCTGATGAGCACCCTCTCCGAGATCCGGGAAGCGATGCAGTTTGAACTGGAGAAAAAAGAGTTGACCTGCAATCTGGAAGGACCCATGGAGCGAACCCTTCTTTGCGAGCCGGATAAAATCCGCCGGGTGATGATTAACCTCCTCAGCAACAGTATCAAATACTCCAACCCCGGCGGTATCATCACCGCCTCTGTCCGGGAGACGGAAGGGGGCGTTCTCTTCGCCGTTGCGGATCAAGGCATCGGCATCGGAAAAGAGCACCTGCCCCATCTGTTTGAAAAATTCTATCGGGTAGATAAAGCCCGTTCCCGTGCCACCGGCGGTACCGGCCTCGGCCTATCCATCGTTCATTCCATCGTTACCGCCATGGGCGGAACAGTGGAGGTGGAAAGTACCCTTGGAAAAGGTTCCACTTTTACCTGCTTTTTCCCGGATTGATTTTTCAAAACGATTGTGGTAAAATACATAAAAAGATTACGTAAGGAGAAACTATTATGGCAAGCGAATACGGAAATGATTTTATCGTCCTGACCGATGAAGACGGCCGAGAATTGGAATTTGAAGTCCTGGGCAAGATCGAGCAGGACGGCATCAGCTACGTAGGTCTGATCGAGCAGTTCGACGATCCTCAAGCTCAGCTGGAAAGCGACGGTCAGTTGGTGGTCCTCAAGTGCATCGAAGACGATAACGGCGAAGAACTTCTCGTCACCATCGACAATGAAGAACTGGCCAAAGTCCTGCCCGCTTTTGAAGAGGCCCTGGGCGAAGAATATGATATCGACGAAGAAGAATAATTATTTTTAACGTTCATTCAAATAATATTTGATACGAAGAGTGAACGAAAATCTGCTTTGCTATTTAAAAAGTGTAGATTTTCGTTCAATCAAGGCAAAAGCGCAGTCAATATTTGATATATTGACGAGTATTTTAACGAAGAGTGAACGAAAATCTGCCTTTTTAACCCTGCGATGTGCGTGGTTTACGCTACTTTGAGCCTACACTTATGATACGGGAATGCGTTCGGGCGCTGTGAGCATGCCGGCCCTGAGTTTTTACTCAACGTCGGAAGCCTGTGAAGCCAACCCGGCTACTACCCACCTGACGATGTTCAGGGATCAACTGTGCGTAGATCACGGCATTTGCGGGGGATTTGTTTTTTTGGAGAATTTTTTATGGAACGATTTATCCGAACAGAAGCCTTGGTGGGCGCGGACGGATTGGAGCGCCTTAACTCAGCCCACGTCGCTGTCGTCGGCTTGGGCGGTGTCGGCGGTGCGGCTTTGGAAGGCTTGGTAAGAGCCGGGGTCGGGAGGATTACCGCCGTTGACGGCGATACCCTTTCGGTCACCAACTGTAACCGTCAGATTTTAGCCCTCACTTCTACCGTCGGTGCCCCAAAAACGGAAGCGGCCGAAAAACGGATGAGGGAGATCAATCCTGCTTTGCAATACCAAGGTCATACTGCCTGGATCAAGGAAGAGACGATCCGTGCGCTTTTACCTGAAGACCTTGATTTTGTGGTAGATTGCATCGACGATGCGCCGGCAAAATTATTGTTGGCCTCATGGTGCAAGGAAAAAGGCGTCCCACTCATTATGTGCATGGGCACGGGAAACCGCCTTTCTTCGGACGGGTTAAAAACCGCCAATTTTGACCGCACCGCCGGTTGCCCTTTGGCAAAAAAGATGCGCTTACTTTTGAAAAACGCACGGTTCCGTAAAGTGCGGTGCCTCTATTCCGAGTCCCCTGTCACGCCGGCTTTCCCGGTGGAGGACGGCGGAAAACGCACCGTTGGTTCTATTTCCTACGTTCCGACCATCGCCGGCATGAAACTGGCAGAACATATCATCAATCGGCTATTAAATAATGAAGGATCACTGGATATTCCAAAGTAAAAAAGACCCTTTGGGAGACGCTTCGTAAAGAAGTTTCTCCCAATTTCTTTTTATATTAAAAATGACACTTTCGGTTTGAAAGTGTCATAGTGGGTTACATACTTTAAAATTATACCTATCTCAAAGATAAATGTAATGAGTGATATTGTGAGACAAGTCTCACAGTTTTATTTTGCCTTACGGCAAAGTGATATTAAAACCTTTGGTTTTAGTTTTATTATATTCGCTCCAAAACTGCCGAAGACAATATCACTTGGACGAAGTCCAAATATAACTGCGAAGCAATATAACTCGCCGATAGGCGAATATAACTGAGGCGCACTTCCTTACGAAGTGTGCCTCTTCGGGGCTTTTTTTATTTTCCTAATATTTTTGCCAATAGAGGACGATGGACTTTCAATGCACCTTTAGGGCAAAATTCCTGACAGCAAAAGCAACGGATACACTTTTTGCGGTCGATCTCCGGCTTTTTTTGCACCATCTCGATGGCATCCGCCGGACAGACTTTTTCACATTCCCGGCAACCTACGCATTCCGCCGGAGTCAGAACCGGACGGGACGCCAACGCCCGATCAATAAAGGCGGCAGTCAATTTGCCAAAGAATTTTTCGGACTCTTTATTGAATCGCAGACTCCGAACCGTCTGGACTTTTTGATAATCCGGAACGATAAATCTCTTCCAATCGGCACCCACCGTTTCCAGTTCCTCCGGGCTTTCGGGGATCAGTTCCCGACGAATGGCCGCCGCCAAGGTCGGCACTTCCCGAGGAGGCAACCCAATGACGGCACTGCCGATGAGATCTGCCGCATGGGGATTTTCTGAAGCGATCAACATCCCCACCGGACGGGGTGTTCCGGCGGTCGGTCCGTTGCCCTCCATCCCCACGACACCGTCCACAATGGAAAGGCGGGGCTTGAAATATTCATCCAGATCCACGATCATATCCGCAAACTGCGCCGGCTCCGGAAAACGATAATGATACTCCGGCTTGACGGTTCCCGGCACGGCACCGAACATATTCTTTGCGGCGGCACTCATACTCATCATGCCATGGGTCTTGAGTTTGCAAAAATTGATGATGGCGTCACATCCGTCCAGCCAACCGGTATAGGTAAAGGTTTTAGCAGCCCGTGCCTCCGGAAACTCCGCTTCTTTAACGGAGAAATCGTGGTTCAGCATGGCGCCTGCTTTTTCCGCCTCCTTCATCCCGGTCACGGCATAGACCCGATCCAGATATACTTTATTGTAAATACCACCGGGACTATCCCCGATGATGACCTGAGCGCCCCGTTCCCGAAGCAACGTGACCAGCCCACAGACCAAGGCAGGGTGAGTGGTGGCTGCCGCCTCCGGCTTGATAAAGGTGATGAGATTGACCTTCAATCCCACCGTCATGCCGGGTGTCACCCAATCGAGACCGCCCAACGGCTGAAGCAAGGCTTCCAAGGCATTTCGTACCTCTGCCTCTTCATAGCTTCTACATTCTGCAATCGAAACACGCATAGAACGACTCCTTCTTACATGAATAGACAAAACAGCAAGGGCAAGAAACACGCAGGGATAAAATTGACCACCTTAATCTTAGTCATTCCCAGCATATTCAACGCAATTGCCACGATCAAGAGAGAACCGACCACCGTCATCTCCCCGACCATGGCATCGGTCAAAAATCCGGCGATGGCACTGCCTCCCAAAGCGATGGCGCCCTGATAAAGAAAGCAGGCCGGGCCTGCAAAGGCGACGCCGAGACCCATGGTGGAGGCCATAATCATACAGGAGCAAAAGTCGATCAAGGATTTGGCAAAAATGGTGGTATTGTCGCCACGAATCCCGCTGTCCAAAGCGCCGGTGATGGCCATGGCGCCGACGCAGACCAACAGGGTTGCGGTAACAAAGCCCTCTCCAAAGGTGGAACCGGTTTCGTTTTTGGTCAGTTTCTTTTGCATAAAAGCGCCGAACTGATTGAGATAACGATCAAGATCCACCCAATGCCCCAAGGCGCCGCCGATGGCAATAGAGAGGATAGTGATGAGGAAGTTTTCACCGTCGAAAAATCCTTTGACGCCGATCCCCATGACGCAGAGCGCCATGCCCTGCATAATGCCGTTGCTGACCCGCTCCGGCAGTCCTTTTTTCAAGAGTAAGCCCAAAAGGGCGCCGGCAATGATGGCAATGCCGTTTACAATGCTACTGAGTAATACCACGTTTTACCACCTTTTTGCCTCTACAGTTTTGAGATAGCGGATGCTCATTTCTGCGCACTCCATGGGGGTCTTGCCCATGCCGGGCATATCGTCCAGCATTTCCTGGAACGATACGTGAGCCGAAATGGGAATCAGTCCGATTTCCTGGCACCACCCCTTGACCGTCTCAGCGTCGTGACCGAAAAGTCCGGCAAACTCCACGCCGTCATACCCCAGCGCCTTCACCCGTTCCAAGGTTCCTTTGAAGTCTTTCTCCATCTCTCCCCGTACGGAATAAAGTTGCAATGCGATGGGTAAAGCCATGAATTTTTCCTCCCATTTTTAGTGATTTGAGAACATTCTAACACCAAATTTGGCAATTTTCAACCGAAAGAGGGGGAAAACCAACATTTTTTTGAGATATTATGGCAAAGTTGCAAAAAAATAAAAAAAATTCTTGTAAAGCCTTCTAAAATTCGATATAATAAATGATGGTAATTTAAAAAATATTTTTTTAGGAGGCTATTAAAATGTCTGTTAAAGTTGCTATTAATGGTTTCGGCAGAATTGGTCGTCTGGCTTTCCGTCAGATGTTCGGTGCTGAGGGTTATGAGATCGTTGCCATCAACGACCTGACCGACGCCGCTATGCTGGCTCACCTGCTCAAGTACGATTCCGCTCAGGGTCGCTACGAGCATGAGGTTGTTGCCGGTGAAGGCGAGATCACCGTCGACGGTAAGACCATCAAGATCTTTGCCGAGAAGAACGCTGCTGATCTGCCCTGGGGCGAGATCGGTGTGGACGTTGTCCTGGAGTGTACCGGTTTCTACACCTCCAAGGAGAAGGCTTCTGCTCATATCGCTGCAGGTGCTAAGAAGGTCGTTATCTCTGCTCCCGCAGGCAACGATCTGCCCACCATCGTCTTCAGCGTTAACGAAGAGACTCTGACCAAGGAAGACACCATCATCTCCGCTGCTTCCTGCACCACCAACTGTCTGGCTCCCATGGCTAAGGCTCTGAACGAGTACGCTCCCATCCAGAGCGGTATCATGACCACCGTTCATGCTTATACCGGCGACCAGATGGTTCTCGACGGTCCCCACAGAAAGGGTGACTTCCGTCGTGCACGTGCCGCTGCTGTGAACATCGTTCCCAACTCCACCGGTGCTGCTAAGGCAATCGGCCTGGTAATCCCCGAACTGAACGGCAAGCTCATCGGCTCCGCTCAGCGTGTTCCCGTTCCCACCGGTTCCACCACTCTGTTGGTTGCCGTTGTGAAGGGTAAGGACGTTACCAAGGAAGGCATCAACGCTGCTATGAAGGCTGCTTCTTCCGCTTCCTTCGGTTACACCGAGGAAGAGCTGGTTTCTTCCGATATCGTTGGTATCACCTACGGTTCTCTCTTCGATGCTACCCAGACCATGGTTGCTAAGATCGACGAGGATACCTATCAGGTTCAGGTTGTTTCCTGGTACGACAACGAGAACAGCTACACCAGCCAGATGGTCCGCACCATCAAGTATTTCGCTGAGCTGTAAGTTCAAAAAACAAAAGGACTGCCCTTCGGCAGTCCTTTTTTTCTAAGAGAGGGTTCATTATGAAATGGCAAAAACGCTCTGTTTCTGCGTTTTCAAAAACTGAATATGATCGTTGCCTTTCTTTGATGGAGCCGACTCGAAAGGAAAAAGTCCTTGCGATGGCGGAACACCGTCGAAAGACGACGGTACTGGGAGAGTGGATGGTCAAGACCATGCTCTCGGAAAGATCCGGTCTGCCGGTGGATGAAATTGCGATTCTTCGCACTGAAAAAGGCAAGCCCTATGCAGAAGACTTGCCCTATTTCAGCATCAGCCATTCCGGAGAATGGGTGGTGGCAGCGGTCTCTGAGAACCCGGTGGGAATTGATATTGAGCAAGTCCGCCCGGTGGATCTGCGCCTGGCAGAGCGGATCGGTGCAAAGCCGGAACGTTTTTTTGAAGAATGGACCGCCAAAGAGGCCCACTTCAAGATCTACGGCAATCCCAATTTCAAGGGAATTGAGTATGAGGCCCTCTCCCCCACCCATTATTATGATGGGGACTATATTATCACCATAATTAAAAAGGAGCAGTAATTACTGCTCCTTTTTCTTCTTGATAAACCCTTTTACCGTTTTGATGACGGTATCGATAATTTCCGATTTCGATGCATTGGACGGCGCCTTGATACTGATACTCTGCACTTCGCCCTCGCTGATGACCAGAAAACTCATAGGGGTCATCGTCACGTTGGCGCCGCCGCCGGCCGGATACCGTTCTTTTTTGCGTCCGTGGTCTGCCACGTCGGCACCGCCGCCGGCAAAGCCTACCGTCAGTTTGGAGACGGGGATCACCGTCACGCCATCCTGTTCGATCCTCTCACCCAGGACAGAATTCTCCTTGGTCAAGGCCATGGCCTGATCCGCCACATAGGTCAGTACGTTCATTAAATTTCCGGTTTGAATTTTTTTCTCCATCTCAAGAAACCTCATTCAAATCTTTTTTCATATTTTTATTTAAGATATGGATAAACGCCCGAAGCACGTGAAGAATTCGCAGTCGCACCGCCAGATCCAACTCGAACTGCCCCTCCGGCAATGCATAGTCGCAACGAATATCCATCTTTATTTTTTTAGGATCAACGCCCATTCTCTCCTGCAGGTATCCGCTCAGCGGATAGAGAACCGCACAGGCTACGCCGTAATCCAACGCCGCATCCTCGCCTCCGCTTACCGCCGTGATCCGGCAATAAGGGATCTTGCGCCGCTTCAAAATCCAAAGCACCCGATCCAGCAAGAGAAAAAAGGTTTCCACCGTTTCTTGCAAGGTCATGGTAAAGCCATGACTCTCCACCGTACTGCGGACTGCATCTCCACTTCCCAGATGAGAGAGACCCAAGGACTTTTTTAACGCTTTTATAAAAGCGTTTTCCGGCTTTTTTTCTTTTTTCCTCTCTTCTTTTGGCTCACCGCCAAAGGAAATTCCTAAGATCCGCACCCGAATACGAAAGCCCTGCACACCGTCTGACTGCAATAGCAGATCCACTGAAAGAAGGCATAGTCCCACCGTTAAGAGCAGAATTCCTGCTATGATCCATCCTATGATCTTTAATGCGACCATACGCAGTCCTCCCACTTTTGTTTCTTTTTTTATTTTACCACGGAAAACGGATAAATTCAACAAAAAAATAGATCCCGAAAGATCGGGATCTATTACCTCGAAAGAGGAAGCAGATATGAAGAATCCGCCTCCCTTTTTAGGCGTTTATAATCGTCCTTATTCATGTAGGCGAATCAAAAATGGTGAGATTTTGCTTGATTGAAGCGAAGACGTATGTCGATACGTCAAGCGACAAGCGAGCGAAAGATCGCCGTTTTTTATTTGCCTTACAGAAGTTCGGCGATCTGAATGGCGTTGGTGGCGGCACCTTTGCGAACCTGGTCGCCGCAGCACCAGATAGCCAGACCGCACTCGTCGGTCAGATCCTTGCGGATTCGACCCACAAAGACCAGATCCTGATCGGTGGTATCGAGCGGCATGGGATACTGCTGATTGGCCAAATCGTCCACCAACTTACAGCCGGGAGCGGAAGCGATGATCTTCCGGGCATCTTCCACGGAAATCGGCTTTTCGGTCTTGACGGTCACGGAGATAGAGTGACTGCGCACGACAGGCACCCGGATGCAGGTGCAATTGACCAGCAGTTCGGGCAGATGCATAATCTTGCGTCCCTCGTTCTGCATCTTCATTTCCTCGGAGGTATAACCCTCAGTAGATTCTCCGCCGATCTGAGGAATCAGGTTATAGGCGATCTGATAGGGGAATACGGTATTTTCATAGGATTCGCCCTTGGTCAGAGCCTCTACCTCGCCCATCAGTTCCACCGGACCGCCGGCACCGGCGCCGGAAACAGCCTGATAGGTAGAAGCGATCATGGATTTGATGGGGCTGAGTTTATTCAAGGCATTGACTGCGGTGATGGTAATAATAGTGGAACAATTGGGGTTTGCAATGATACCCTTATGGTTCTTGGCATCCTCGGGATTGACTTCGGGAACGATGAGGGGCACCTCGGGATCCATCCGGAATGCGCTGGAGTTATCCACAAACACCGCACCGGCTTTAACGATGGCGGGAGCCAACTTCTTTGCCAGCTCATTGGTGGCGGCGCCCAGAACCAGATCCATGCCCTCAAAAGCATTCTCGTCTGCCAGTTCCACGGCGATCTCCTGACCCTTGAAGGGGATCCGTTTGCCCACACTGCGGGGGCTTGCCAGGAGTTTCAGCTTTCCGATGGGGAAATTACGCTCCTCCAGAACCTTCAACATCTCACGGCCCACCGCACCGGTGGCGCCCAAAATTGCTACGTTTTTCATGACTGTTACCTCGCTTTACTTCACAAAACTATTATAAAGCACACGAATGGCGCTCTCATAATCTTTATTATCAATTCCCACGATAATATTCACTTCATCAGGACCCTGGGAGATCATTCGAACGCTGATGCCGTGTTTGCCCAACCGTTCAAAGATCTTACCGGAAGCGCCGGGACGGGATGCCATCTTCCGTCCTACTGCCGCCACCACGGCGACTTCGTCGATGACCCGGATATGATCCGGCTTGACCTTTTTCTGCAACTCACCCAGAATGGAATAAAGGCAAGGTGCCGTCTTAGCGGTATCTACCACCAAGGAGACGGTATCCAGACCGGAAGGAATATACTCAATGGAAACGTTATGGTTTTCAAAGGCCTCCAAGATTCGGCGCAGTTCGCCGACAGCATTGGAGAGACCGTTCTTAACGACGGTGACGATGGAATAATTCTTTTTACCGGCGATTCCAGTAATGATCCGATCCTCTGCCTCCGGCTCATCCTCAAAAGACTCCATGATCATGGTGCCGGGATGATCCGGTTCATTGGTATTGCGGATATTCAGAGGGATCTTCTTTTCCCGCACGGGATAGATGGTACCTTCGTGAAGAACCTGCGCACCGGCATGGCTCAGTTCACGCAATTCACTATAGGTGATCTGCGGAATAGGCTGGGGATCCTCTACGATTCTCGGATCTGCCATCAGAACGCCGGACACGTCGGTCCAGTTTTCATAGACGTCCGCATCCAAGGCTGCGGCAGCAAGAGCACCAGTAATATCCGAACCGCCACGGGTCAGGGTCTTGATCCGGCCGTCCGGCGTGATGCCGTAGAAACCGGGGATGACTACCTTGCGGTTTTCCGCCAACTGACGCAACGCCGCATAGCTGGCCTCTTTATCAATGGTTCCGTCAAAGGCAAATTTCAGCCAACGGGCGGCATCCACAAAATCATAGCCCAGATAGTCCGCCATCAGCATGGCAGAGAAATATTCGCCCCGAGAGACCAACTCTTCCTCACTGATCCCGGCGCCCATCTTTTCTCTCAGGCGAAGCAGTTCTCTTTCGATATCTACCGAAAGCCCTAACTCCTTTTTGATCTCCACGTACCGATCTTTGATCATTTCAAAAACCGGTTCACAGGATACACCGTATTTCAGGTGGGCATGGCAAAGATACAAAAGATCGGTCAGTTTATGATCCTCTTTATTGCGTTTACCGGCAGCCGATACCACGACCACCCGGCGGGCAGGATCCGCCTCCACGATCTCTTTGACTTTTTTATACTGGATCGCATCCGCCATGGAGGATCCGCCGAATTTCAAAACTTTTAACATTTTTATTCTCCAATTGCGGCAACGAAGGTCTTTTCGTCCACCGCTTTTAATTCTTGGTAAAGCTCCGCCATCTCACGGACGGTCATGACCGGTGTCACAACGCCATCACCCCAGCGCTCGCCTTTCGGCAGCTCGGCTTTGGAGCGAACGTAGAACTGATAACGTACCACGTCGTTGCAAACCGTTGCTTTTTCAAACTCTTTTGCATAGAAGGTGTCGGTTCCGGCCACCAGATCCAAGCAATCCTGCACCACGTTGGCGGCAGTGGGATAACGTCCGGCACCCTGACCGTAGAAACTCATCCGACCGGTATATTCGGTCTCATAGGTAATCAGATTAAAGTTGGTGGGTACCGCAGCGGCCAAAGACCGGGGAAGGGCCATCGGTACGACGTAGGCGGCAACTTTGCCATCCTTCCGCCGGGATTTACCCATGATCTTACACGTCAGTCCATGCTCTTTGAAAGCGGCAATATCACCGTCGGTAATATAGCGGATCCCCCAAACAGGGATTTCCTCCAGATTCAGCGTCAGATCAAAGGCCACGTTGGCGGAAAGGAGAAGCTTATGCAGAATATCCTTGCCGTCAATATCCGCAGAGGGGTCTGCCTCTGCATAGCCCAGCGCCTGCGCCTCGGAAAGAGCAGTCTCAAAGGAAAGTCCGTTTTCAGTCATATTGGACAAGATATAGTTAGTAGTGCCGTTCATAATACCTTCCACCGCAGTCACCGGCTCCAGACGGCGTACCCGCTCCAAAGCGGTCAGCCAACCGATGCCGCCGCCTACGGCAGCAGTACAACGGAACGTACCGCCGTATTCCTTGGACAAGGACAGCAGTTCCTCATAATAAGTCGCCACTAAATACTTATTGGCGGTTACCACGTTTTTACCTGCCCGCAGAGCCGCCGAAACGAACTCATAGGCCGGATGCAGACCGCCCAATACCTCGATGACCGTATCCACCTCGGCGTCCTCCCAAAGGTCCTCCGCCCGGTGGGTCAGCTCGGGAATGCCGATCTCTCTGAGGTCCAGTACGTACCGGATCGTAAGATCCTTCTGCCGTTTAGCCAACTCATATACGCCGGCACCGACGGTGCCGAATCCCATCAATCCAATTACCATTCTAATACTCCTGTAGTTTATGATAAGACATTTTTAAGAATTGTCCATCAGTGGCGGACAATTGGTTTTGTAACATGAACAGAATACCATACTTGCTTGAAAAAAGCAAGTAAAAATCAAAGATTTCTTTATTTTTTTATTATATATAATATTACCAAAAATAGCAAGAGGCAATCAAGATTTCCTATCCCATTGATTGACTAAATCTATCCCGTGTGTTATACTACTAAAATAGAAAAGGAGGCGACATGGATGTTGCGCACCATTGGAATGTTATTATATGTGGGAGGATACCTGCTGGTCCACCTTCCTGCATTACTGAAAGCCAAGTTATTGGAAAAGGACCCTGTCCGCCACGAAGCCTACTGCCGGAAGAAGATCGTCGGATTTTGCCGGCGGTGCATCAAAGTCATGGGCATGAAGCTGGAGGTTCGGGGAACAGAAAACATTCCCGACTGCGCCACCCTCACCGCCTATAACCACCAAAGCCTTTTGGATGCCTTTGTCCTGATCGGTCATATGCCCAACACCCAGTCAATGGTGGCAAAAAAAGAACTGGAAAAGGCACCGGGTATCAGTGCCTGGATGAAAGCCGGCCATTGCATCTTTATCGACCGTTCATCTCCCCGTGCCGGGATGATTTGCATCAAGCAAGGTGCAGAATTACTGAAGAACGGCATCAACGTCACCATCGCTCCGGAGGGAACCCGGAATAACGGCGGCGAACTTCTGGACTTCAAAGGCGGCGCCTTTATGATGGCGACCAAAGCAGAAGCCCCCATCCTGCCGGTAGCCATCGAGGGCACTTATAAATTATTTGAAGGCAACGGCAAACGGATCCGGAGTGACCGGGTCATCGTGCAGGTCCTTCCCCCCATCCCCACCAAAGGGCTGACCAAGGAAGAGCAAAAAGAACTGCCGGAAAAAGTCCGTCAGATCATTCAAACCGCAGTAAACGACCTTAAAGGAGAATTGAATTCATGAAAAAATACGCATTGATCGCTTTGTTGCTGACCGCCGTTCTGGCGCTCACCGCTTGCGGAAATCCCGCCACCTTTGCCGAGGCTGACCCCGCCAAATACCTGACCCTCGGCACCTATAAGGGTATTGCTTATACCCCCACCGATGCGTCCGTTTCCGACTATGAAGTAACAGTCGCCATGAATAATGCCTTAAACGAAAAAGGCTATGCAAAAACAGACGACACCACGTTAAAAGAAGGTACCGTCCAGATCGGCGACACCCTCAATATCGACTATAAAGGTCTCAAAGACGGCGTCGCCTTCGACGGCGGTACCGCCACCGGTCAGTCCCTGACCATCGGCAGCGGACAGTTTATTGCCGGTTTTGAAGAGGGGCTGGTAGGTAAAGCCATCGGCTCCGATGTGAAACTCCATCTCACCTTCCCCAAGGACTACGGCTCCGCTGACCTTGCCGGTCAGGCCGTCATCTTTGAAGTCAAGATCAATGCCGTCACCAAACGGACCACCTATTCCAAGCTGGACGACACCGTAGCTAAAGACTTGGACGAAAACGCCAAGACCGCCGAGGAATATCTCGGCAATCTCAGAACCGACCTGGAAAACAAAAAGAAAGCGGCCGCCAAAGACTCAGATACCGACACCCTCTGGGGCGCCGCTATTGCCAATACCACCTTTAAGGATAAGCTCCCTAAAAAACTGGTGGAAAACTCCGTCAAAGAATTCAAAAACTATCACGAAGCCTTCGCTAAGCAGAATTCGTTCACATCTCTGGAGGATTTTGTGAAAGGGCAAGGCTGGACGATGGACTTCTTTAATCAGCAGGCCGAGGCCTACGGCGAGAATATCGTCAAGAGCCAGTTGACCGCCTATGCCATCGCCAAAGCGGAAGGCCACACCATCACCGATGAATTCATCAATAAGAGTGCCGAGAAATACGCCGCTCAATACGGCTACAGTTCCGCTGCAAAATATATCAATGATGTGGGCAAAGACGTCGTTACGGATCAGGCCATCCTGGACTATGCGGTAGACTTTGTAGTCGCCAACGCCAAAGCAGAATGAAACTCTTGATCAGTGCCTGCCTTTTGGGATGCGCCTGTCGATATGACGGCCGGTCTAAGCCCCACAAAAAGGCAATAGAACTTGCCGAAACCCACGACCTCATTCCCTTTTGCCCGGAATGTATGGGCGGACTGATGACGCCCCGTCCTCCGGCAGAGATCCAAGGAGAGCGGGTCATCAATGCGGAAAACGTTGACGTTACCGTCCAATACCGTAAGGGTGCCGAAGAAGCCCTGCGGCTGTGTAAAACGTTGGGCATCACCCGTGCCGTCCTCAAAGCAAAAAGCCCCTCCTGCGGAAAGGGAGAGGTCTATGACGGGACTTTTACCAAAACCTTAACGAAAGGGAACGGCGTCACCGCCCAACTCTTAATGGAGCACGGTATCGAAGTTCTGACAGAAAAAGACTTATAAAAATAGCGAGGTGCTGTTGCACCTCGCATTTTTTATCTCTTTTCAGCGATTTCGCCTTGTTTTTTATAGATGGAATTCGCCGGCACGACCCCACGGACTGCCGAGAGCGGATAGACGTTACTATCCCGTCCGATGACGGTACCGGGATTGAGGACGCTGCCGCAGCCGACTTCTACCCGGTCGCCCAGCATAGCACCCACTTTTTTAATGCCGGTCTCGATCTTTTCTTCCCCGGCTTTGATGACCACCAGGGATTTATCGCTCTTCACGTTGGAGGTGATGGAACCGGCACCCATATGGGCTTTATAACCCAGGATGGAATCCCCTACGTAATTATAGTGCGGAACCTGGACGTTATCAAAAAGGATAACATTCTTTAATTCGGTGGAATTTCCTACCACAGCACCCTCACCGACCAACGCATTACCCCGAATGAAAGCGCAGTGACGCACTTCGGTACCGGCGCCGATGATGACCCCCGTCCCGATAAAGGCGGTCGGCGCCACCTTGGCCGTCTTGTGGATCCAGACGGTCTCCTCAGGATGGTCGTACTCTTCCGGGGAGAGGGTTGCTCCCAGTTCTCGGATAAAGTTCCCGATCCCGGCCAAGGCTTCCCAGGGATACTCCACCTGCTCCAATAACGGACGGGCAGCCGTGTGGGAAAGATCATATAATGCAGAAATCTTTAATTCATTCATAGCCATACACTCCTTGATATTATTTTATACAAAAAAATTATTTTATTTCTCTTCTACCAATTTCCGTCCCATAAGAACACCCATCACCGACGCCATCATCAAGCCACGGGTCCATCCGCTGGAATCGCCCAAACAATGAAGCCCTTTGACGCTGGTATTGAAATCGGTGTCCATGGTGACCCGGTTACTATAGAACTTCAGTTCCGGGGAATACAGCAGAGTCTCGGTCGATGCAAAGCCCGGCACCACGTGATCCAATGCCTGAATAAAATTGATGATATTCATCATGGCACGATACGGGATGGCGGCGGTGATATCGCCGGCTACCGCATCGGGAAGGGTGGGCTTCAGGTTGGCACGAACCAGCTCTTTCTGCCAGGTCCGCTTCCCGTCCAGGATATCCCCGAACCGCTGAACCAGGATATGGCCGTTGGCCAGCATATTGGAAAGTTCACCCACCTTTTGCGCATAAGCGATGGGCTGATTAAAGGGGGTATTGAAGTTATGGGAGACCAGGATGGCCAGATTGGTGTTGTTGCTCTTCAGTTCCTTATAGGAATGACCGTTGACCACCGCCAGATCATTATCATAGTTCTCCTGGCTGACAAATCCGCCGGGATTCTGACAGAAGGTACGAACCTTATTCTTAAAGGGCTGGGGATAACCCACTAACTTAGACTCATAAAGCACTTCGTTGACCTGCTCCATGACTTCGTTGCGAACCTCGACACGCACGCCGATATCGACGGTGCCGGGCATATGCTCGATCTCGTGCTCAGTACAAAGATGCTCCAGCCACTCCGCACCACGGCGGCCGGTGGCCACGATGGTATGCTCTGCCCGAAATTCTTCCGTGGTCTTGCCGTCGCTGATATAACCGCCCTTGCAAACACCCTCTTCAATAATCAGGTTGGTGCACTCCCGGTTAAAGAACATCTCCACGCCATGCTCTAAAAGATACTGCTCGATGGCATAGTAAATATCCTGCGCCTTTTCCGTACCCAAATGACGGATGGGGCAATCCACCAGTTTTAGACCGGCCTGGATGGCACGCTTACGGATCTCCTTGACCGCCTCAGGATTGCTGACACCCTCCACGTGGGTATCGGCACCGAAATCCAAATAAATGCTATCGGTATAGTCAATGGTCTCCTGTGCTAATTCTTCGCCAATCAGATCCGGCAGATCCCCGCCCACGTCGGAGCTCAAGGAAAGTTTTCCGTCAGAAAAGGCGCCGGCACCGGAAAAACCGGTGGTAATATGGCAATAGGGCTTGCAGCCCACGCACTGCTTGGTCTTATGCTTGGGGCATCGGCGTTTCTCCACCGGCAATCCCTTTTCAACGATGACGATCTTTTTCTCACTGCCCTTACGGATCATTTCCAAGGCAGTGAAGATGCCGGCAGGACCGGCACCGATAATTAACACATCACTGTTCATTTTATTTCCTCCAGACAAATGCCGTTGTTTTTGAGCCATAGAATATTATAGCGAAAATAACGACATTTACAAGTACAGATTTGTTAATTTTATCTTTCTTCTCTGAAATACGGAAGACCCAGGCTCTCCGGCGGCTGATGCTCTCTCTTTTTACGCATACTGGTGATGATCAGCACGACGATGGTCACCACGTAGGGAAGCATCATCACGACATACTGCACCATCCGATTCTCCCCGTATTGAATATAGGCCGGTAAGACGTAAAGAGCGCCGAAAAGAAACGAGCCCAACAATGCCGTATTAGGTCGCCAAAGGGCAAAAATAACCAAGGCGATCGCCAACCAGCCACGGTCGCCGAAGCTTCCACTGCTCCAGGTGCCGAAGGCATAGTCCATAATATAATAGAGACCGCCCAATCCTGCAATGGCTCCGCCCACTACCGTTGCCACGTATTTATAACGGGTCACATTGATACCGGCGGCATCGGCAGTAGCAGGATTCTCGCCAACTGCCCGCAGATTGAGCCCTATTTTGGTCCGTTTAAGGACGAAAGCGGAAATAAACGCTACCACGATCGCCAGATAAACCAAAAATCCGTACGAGAAGAAGACTTCTCCGACAGGTCCCCATTTTTGCGCAAAGGGAAGGGTGGTGCGGTAAAGCATACTGGTCTGCCGGATAGAGAGGGAGCCACCCTCGCCAAACAAACGGGCAAGAGAGCCGCCGAAGAAATCGCCGATGCCCACGCCGAAGGTGGTCAGCGCCAGACCGGTCACGTTCTGATTGGCACGCAGGGTAATGGTCAAAAAGCTATAGATCAACGCCAAAAATCCAGAGCCAACCAAGGCGGCTACGAAGGGGATCAAAATTCCGAGAACCGGATTGAGGGGCGCACCGTCCATGGCTTTCTCATAGAAGAAAGCACCAATCACACCGGAAACACCGCCCATGTACATAATTCCCGGAATACCCAAGTTCAGATTACCGGACTTCTCCGTCAAGATCTCACCGGTCGAGCCGAAGATCAGCGGAGTGCCTTGCTTAATGGCAACGACAATGAAGCCGCAAAGAAATACTAAAAATTCCTTCATCTTTCCAGCTCCTTTCTGCTCCGGCGGAATTTGATCTGATATTCAATAAAGAATTCACAGCCAATGATGAAGAACAAGATGATCCCCGTAACGATGTCTGCCAAGCTGGAGTCCAGCCGGAAGGAGGTCGCAATGGTGGTGGCACCCTGCTGCAAAAAGATGATCAAGGCAGAGGTGGCGATCATCGTGATGGGATTGAACTTCGCCATCCAGGAGACCATCATCGCAGTAAAGCCCTGACCGCCCACCGTATTAGGTCCGATGGTATGGCCGGTACCGCTGACCAAGAGAAAACCGGCAATACCGCAGACAGCACCGGAGACCAGCATGGTTCGGACAATAACCTTTTTGACGTTGATCCCGATATACCGTGCCGTATTTTGGCTTTCGCCCACTACCGATACTTCATAGCCCTGCTTACTGTATTTCAGATAAATATAAACCAGCGCACAGACCACCGCCACAATAAGAATAATCATCAAATACTGCTGTCCCAAAATAGAGGGAAGCCAGCCGGACTCCGTTTGGCGGTTGATAACACCGACGTTTCCGGAATTCTTCGGATTCTCCCAAAGCACCTCCAAAACTTCTACCAACTGAATGATAACGTAGTTCATCATCAAGGTGAAGAGGGTCTCGTTGGTATTATATTTAGCTTTAAAGATCGCCGGTAGAACTCCGCAAAGAGCGCCGGCACAAATACTGGCGATAAGGGTGACGGGAATCAGTATGATATTTGGCATGGTATCTCCCAAATAGATCATGCAGGCTGCTGCTGCAATACATCCGGAAAGAGTCTGCCCCTCGCCGCCGCAGTTCCAAAAACGCATCTTGAAGGCCGGCGTCACTGCCAAGGCGATGCAAAGCAAGATCGCCGTCTTTTGCAAAAGCATCCAAAGCCGACGGGAAGAACTGAAATTACCATTAAACATTTCGGCATAGACCCGAATCGGGTTCAGTCCGGTCAAGAGCATGATCACAGCACCTGCCACGATCATCGCAGCAAGAATGGCAATTCCTCGGATCATCCATGCCTTCCACCATTCCAGACTGGCTCGCTTAGAAATATGGATCAACGGTTCATGATGTTTTTTTGCTTTCTGGGTCATACTTCTTCCCCTCCTTCCGTCTTAGTCATCAAAAGGCCTACCTGCTCTTTCGTAGCGGTCCGTCCGTCCACGATACCGGTCACCTTACCGGAGCCAATGACCAAAATACGGTCGCAAAGTTCCAGCAAAACGTCCAGATCTTCACCCACGAAGATCACAGCAACCCCTTGCTCTTTTTGCTGATTCAGCAAATTATAGATGGTATACGAGGAGTTGATATCCAACCCCCGCACCGGATAAGCCGCCATCAAAACGGTAGGAGACGCCGCAATTTCACGGCCGACCAGCACCTTTTGGACGTTACCGCCGGAAAGACGGCGCACCGGCGTAGTAGCACCGGGGGTGACGACCTCTAATTCTTCGATGATGTGTTCCGCAAGATCCTTGGGACCTTTACGCTCCAAGAATGCGGATTTTCCCTTGCGGTAACTCCGCAGCATCATATTGTCAATAATATCCATATTCCCCACAAGGCCCATGCCCAGCCGATCCTCCGGCACAAAGGAAAGCCGGACGCCCAGCTCACGGATCTGCAAGGGGGTCTTATTTTGCAGGTTATCCACGTTATCGGTCTTGGGATTATGGTAAAGGACCGCACCGCTATCGCTCTTCTGCAATCCGGCAATCACTTCCAGAAGTTCACGCTGACCGCTTCCTGCAATTCCTGCAATTCCCAGAATTTCGCCTGAATAAGCGGTAAAGGATACATCGTCCAAAACCTGCGTTCCCTCTCGATTGGTACAATTCACGTGATGTACTTCTATCCGCGCCTTAGGATCCTTGGGTTCACTGCGTTCAATATTTAAGGAGATCTTTTTACCAACCATCATCTCCGTCAGCTCTGCCTCGGAGGTTTCAGCGGTCACAACGGTTCCCACGTACTCCCCCTTTCGCAGTACAGCCACACGGTCAGAAAGGGAAAGCACTTCGTGCATCTTATGAGTAATAATGATGATGGATTTGCCATCGTCCCGCATGCGGCGAAGGACGGCAAAGAGTTTTTGGGTTTCCTGAGGCGTTAACACAGCGGTAGGTTCGTCCAGAATGAGAATATCCGCTCCACGATACAGCACCTTGATGATCTCCACTGTCTGTTTCTCGGAAACCGACATCGTGTAGATTTTCTTCTTAGGGTCCAGCTCAAAGCCGTACTGTTGACAGATCTGGCTGATACGAGCCGTGGCTCCCTTCAAATCAAAGCGTCCTTCCTGCTCCAAGCCTAAAACGATATTTTCGGCCGCCGAGAAGACGTCCACCAGTTTGAAATGCTGATGAATCATACCGATCTTATAATCAAAAGCATCTTTGGGAGATGCAATGACTGCCTCTTCCCCGTCAATAAAGATCTGGCCTTTATCCGGGAAATAGATGCCGGAGATCATGTTCATAAGCGTCGTCTTACCGCTTCCGTTTTCGCCCAAAATGGAGAGAATCTCTCCCTTATTGACGGTAAGATTGACATTATTATTTGCAATTACACTACCAAAGGTCTTCGTAACGTTTCTAAGCTCAATGGCAGGGTGCATTTCTGGTTGCTGATTCATATTGCGCCTCCTCTTTTTTGCACTCAAAACATCTCACAACGTGAACTCTTTTCAATGCAAAATAACCTCAACGGGCGAGGTGGAAAAAATTCCACCTCGCCTGTCGGTTCAGATTATTTCAGATTTCTTACTTGGTGGTAACACCGTCGATATCGATATCGAAGTAAGGGGCGGAACGGTACTCGGACTCCAGGAAAGCGCCGTCCTTAATGACCTCGGTGTCGCCCTGGAAAGCGGCGTCAGAATCAACGTCAGCCTTGTAGGAGGTCAGGGTCTCGCCGCCCTTGGTCCAGTTCGCAGTAGCGAAGACTTCCAACTCACCCTTAATGATCTTATCCTTGGCAGCCTCGATGGCTTCCTTAGTGCCTTCGGCACAAGCAGTACCCAACTCAGACAGTTCAACAGAGCCGGTCTCCAGCGTACCGGTCCAGTCAGCGGGGATCTCCTTGTCGTTCTTCACGCAGTCGATGATGAACTCATAGTAAGGAGCCCAGTTGATACGGGAAGATACGAGGAAGGTGTTGGGGCAAGCGGAGAAGGTGGAACCATTGTAGGAAACGTTGGGAACGCCGGCAGCCTCACAGGCATCGGGAGCACCCATGGAGTCAGCATGCTGGCTGATCAGAACGCAACCGTCCTTGATCATCTGCTCAGCATACAACTTCTCAGTATCATAGTTGTACCAAGAGTTGGTATACTTCACGTCGATGGTAGCAGTGGGGCAAACGGAACGGGCGCCCAGGAAGAAGGAGGTCATACCGGACTTCACTTCGGCATAGGGCATAGCGCCAACGTAACCGATCTTAGCCTGCTCAGCGGTGATCTTCTTGGCGGCGATCATTTCATTGAGCTTCATACCAGCGGCGATACCGGCCAGATAACGACCTTCATAAATGGAAGCGAAAGCATTGTGGAAGTTCTTAACGCCCTCGGTGTGAGCCTTGGTACCGGTAGCATGGCAGAACTGTACCTCAGGATACTCTTTGGCGGCACGGATCATATTGTCCTCATGACCAAAGCTATCAGCAAAGACGATGTCACAACCGTCCTCAGCCAGTTCGCAAGCCTTATTGTAGCAGTCCTCGCCCTCTTCGGGGATGCCGGTAACGATGATAACCTGCTCATCAGTCAGTTCCAGCTTTTCCTGGACTTCCTTAGCGGCCTTGATAAAGTTCAGGTCGTAGGTGGAGTTCTCATCGTGCAGCATAATGAAGCCGATCTTGAACTCGTCGTCTTTAGCAGGGCCGCAGGCGGTAACACCAACCAGCAGCATTGCCACGATCAACAGTGCGGAAATTAATCTTTTCATGGTTTTTCCCTCCATAAAATATTTTTTTATAATATCTACCCTGCGGTAGTTATTACCCTCTGAACGTCAAAAAATCGTTGGTCATTGCATCAATGATGGCAAGCGACTCCACACGGATTCCCTCCCGGCGAAGCGCATCGCCTCCGCCCTGGAACCCTTTTTCGATGGCGGTGGTACAGCCGATGACCGTCCCGCCTGCCTGCGCCACCAGATCCATCAAGCCGCGGATGGCACATCCGTTGGCCAGAAAATCATCCACGATCAGAACCCGCTCTCCGGCCAGCAGATTTTCTTTGCTAACCACGACTTTATAGTCGGTATTATGAGTATAAGAATGAACGACGGTACTGTAAAGATCATCCTCTACGTTGATGGATTTTTTCTTTTTGGCAAAAACCAACGGAAGCCCCATGGCAGCTGCCGCAGCCAGCCCCAGTGCGATCCCGGAGGCTTCGATGGTCAGGACTTTATCAGGCTTGTCCCCCTCAAAGAGACGGGCGATCTCTTTTCCCATCTCCATCATAAACGGAGTATCGATCTGATGGTTTAAAAAACTCCCGACCTTAAGTACGTCGCCGGGAAGGACCTTCCCGTCTTTTAAGATGCGCTCTTCCAATGCTTTCATATCGTCGTTCCTTTTTATTTTTATATCCTAATGTTATCAAAAAGTGCGGATATTGTCAATAAAAACCCGTTCTTTTTTGAGAAATAATTCCCTTTTTTCCCGACTTGACACCCTCCTTTTTGCGATGGTATAATGTTAGTTGACAATATCAAAAAATGAGAGGTTATTCTTCATGAAAAGATTACTTTGTTTTATTTTGATTTTTATGCTTCTTGTCCCGTCTGCATTGGCGGATGAGCAAAAAATGGTCTTCCGCCTGGAAGAGGCCAAAGGAAACGTGGGCGATACCGTCACCATGAACGCCGTGGTGGAAAATGCACCGGTCTGCGCCTCTTTCAAGGTTGTTTTCACCTATGATAAAACCGTTTTGCAACCGGTCAGCGTCAAAAAGGTGGACTGCGGCGGAATCTTTATGTCCAATATCAATTATACACACCAGGAAAAGGCCGCCATCAATGTACTTTCTGCCCACGCCACTAAGGCCTTTGAGGGAAATGCCACCCTCTTTTCCGTCACCTTTAAGATCCTGGCGGAATCTCCGGAGACCACCGGCTCTCCTCTTTCCTTGGTGCAAAAGGAGTTTTTTGATTCCAGCACGCCGAAGCCCCAACCTGTCAACCCGACGGTGAAAGTGGGCGTCGTTTACGTAGGGGATGATCAACCGGCAAGCACCACGCCCGACGCACCGAACGGCGGCGAAACCCAACCGGAAAATCCTGCACCGGACACCCCGACCGATCCCGATACCCCTGTCACCAATCCGGATGCTCCTGTCATCAATCCGGACACTCCGGCCACCAACCCGGATGCTCCTGTCACCAATCCAGATGCTCCTGTTACCAACCCGGATGCTCCTGTCACCAATCCCGACACCAACGAAACACCGGAAATTGCTCCAGACTCCGGCGAAACTCCGGAGATCGCTCCGGATACCAATGCAACCCCGGACGTCCCTCAGACCAACGAGGATAAGACGCCCACCGGCACTTGGGTCCCGGATAAGGATACCGGAGATATCTATCACGTAGACGAAGAAGGAAACAGCACCGTCTTCCAGCCGGAATACTCCGAGCAGCCGGAGCCGGGCAAAGTGACCGACGTCATTTTAAAGGACAAAGAGACCGGCAAGGAAGTCGGTTCCCTCAAGGTAGAGGGCAACGAGGACGGCACCTTCGACGTCATCGAGCAGGACGTCCCCGCCCTGAAAGAACCCGGCAAAACCGATTCCGAACAATCGAAGATTTCCATCTGGGTTTGGATCGGCATCGGTGCAGGCGCTCTTGCAATCGCAGGCGCAGCCGCATGTTACTTCCTGATCTTTCGCAGAAAATAATGAAGGAGTAAAATGATGATCATCTGCACCCTTACCGCTACACTCGCCAAAAAGTACGACGAGAAAGAAGCATTAAAAATAATCAAAGAAGCCGGCTTTGACGCCGCCGACCTGACCCTCACCTGCTTAGAGCAGCCGGACTGCCATTGGCTCAGCGAGGACTATAAAGAAAAAGCCCTCGCACTTCGTGCCTTTTCCGAAGAGATTGGACTCCCCATCCTTCAAGCCCATGCACCTTTCGCCTTCGGTGCCGATGCAGATTATGAAGGAAAGGTACTCCCCACCGTCGTTCGCAGTATTGAGATCGCCGCTCTGGCCGGTGCCAAAAAGATCGTAGTGCATCCCCGGATCCGCCTCTCTTATTTTGATCATGTGGAAGAAAACTTCGCCCTGAATATGGAGTTTTACGGCCGGTTGGCATCCTCCGCCAAAGAATACGGCATCCAGATCTGCCTGGAAAATATGTGGGCAACCAATAAACTTACGGGCGTCATCGACCACTGCGTCTGCTCCCAACCGGAAGAATTCAACCGCTATCTGGATACCCTGCGGGAGAAATACGGCGATTGCTTCGCCGCCTGCCTGGATCTGGGGCATATCGTTCTGGTGGGTCAGGATCCAATCGAAATGATCCGTACCATGGGGAATCGGATCACCGCTCTGCACATTCACGACAATGACTACAAAAAAGATCTCCATACCCTCCCCGGCCATGCCAAGATGGATATGGTTTCCATCTTCAAAGCATTGCATGAGATCGGCTACCGGGGAATATTCACCTTAGAAGCAGATAAATTCTTCAAAAAGCAAGTCCCCGAGCTCTGGCCTTTATCGCTGAAATATATGGCGGAGGTCAGCCGGTATTATTCCAAAATCATCGAAAAATAAAGATGTGCGAGATGCAAAAAGCATCTCGCACATTTTTTGTCACCGTTGCTCGAAGCATATCGGCATCCTGAGAAAAACTGTTTCCAACACCCAATTATCCACTCAGAATTTGATATACTCTCTTCCATTTGCCGTCAAGGTTACTACCCGCTCAAAGCCGGCGGCACGGATCAGACTCACCGCCAGATCAAAACCATAACCCATAGAATTCTTATCGTGGCAATCACCGGAAAGGATGACCTCTCCCCCCTGCTCCCGGATATATTGCAACAACCAGGGGCTGGGGTAGGGCGTCGTACGGACGCCACGGCTCATGGCACCGGTATTGACCTCAAAGAGCGCCCCCATCGGCAAAAGCGCGCGCACCGCTTCTGCGGCCGCCGCCCGATATCGGGGATGGGTCTCGTCATACAATTTTTTCTGTTCCTGATATTTAGTGATGAGATCCAGATGCCCGATAATGTCGCAGGGAGACAACCGTGCCACGTGGGCAAAATAATCCTCCGCAAAGGCATACGGATCTCCGCCGTAACATTCTGCGATCGCCTTTTCCTGCAGATCCAGACCGTCATCCACCTTGCAATCCACACCCCGAGGATGCAGTTCGTGCACCGAGCCGATGAGATAATCATATTCATCCGTCGGCTCCTTGGAATAATAGTCCTGCTCAATCCCGCAAAGGATCTCGATCTTGCCCCGGTACTTTTCCTGCAGGGCACGGATCGCTGCCCGATAGGCAGGCGCTCCGCCTTCTTTTAAACTATAATCGGACTGGGTTTCGACGTAGGAATGGTCGGAAAATCCCAACGCCGTATATCCCCGTTCCAAGGCGGCAAGCACCATTTCTTCCGGCGTATTTTTACCGTCACTGAAAACGGTATGGATATGAAAATCGCTCTTGATCACACCATCTTCTCCTGCTTCACCTTATGGTCGATCACGTGACGGCCGGCCAATTCCTTGCGGATATCCTCCACAGAGATCCCCATTTCCACCATCAGCACCATGATATGATACGCCAGATCGGCGATCTCATAGACGGTTTCTTTTTTATCCTCTGCCTTGCCGGCGATAATGACCTCGGTGGACTCCTCGCCCACTTTTTTCAAGATCTTATCCAAGCCCTTTTGGAAAAGATAGGTAGTATAAGACCCCTCCGGCAGAGTCTCCTTTCTCCCTTTCAAGAGGGCATACAATCCCTCCATAGAGAACGGTTCTTCTCCGTTATTGAAAAGCTCGTTGGTAAAGCAGGAATCGGTTCCCAGATGACAGGCCGGGCCGTCCTTTTTTACCTTCACCACCAAAGCGTCTCCATCGCAGTCTGCGGTGATGGAGAGGATGTGCTGATAATTTCCGCTGGTCTCCCCTTTCAGCCAAAGTTCCTGACGGGAACGGCTCCAAAAGCAGGTCAACCCTTTTTCCAGGGAAATCTTCAGGCTTTCTCGATTCATATAGGCCAGGGTCAGCACCTTTTCGGTCTCCGCATCCACCACGATGGCAGGGATCAGGCCGTTTGCATCAAATTTCAACTCTTCGATCTTCATGTTATAACCTCACGTTAATGTCGTTTTCTTTTAATGTCTTTTTTAGGTCGGCAATCTTGACCTCGCCGAAATGGAAGATGGAGGCGGCAAGACCGGCGTCCACCTTCGGCAGGGTCTTGAAGAGGGTGATAAAATCCTCCACACAGCCGGCTCCGCCGCTGGCGATGACCGGCACGTGAACCGCATTGCTGACCGCATCCAGCATCTCAAGGTCGAAACCGCCTTTCACGCCGTCGGTGTCAATGGAATTCAAGACCACTTCCCCGGCACCGTTGCCGACGCACCGCTTGATCCATTCGATGGCCTCCATGCCGGTATTCTCCCGACCGCCTTTGGCAAACACCCGATAAACGCCGTCCACCCGTTTGACGTCGGCAGAGATGACCACGCATTGATCCCCGTACTTTTTCGCCGCCTCAGCGATCAGATCCGGATTGCGGATGGCGCCGGAATTGACGCTGACCTTATCGGCTCCGCATTTCAATACCCGATCAAAATCGTCGAGGGTATTGATTCCGCCTCCAACCGTCAGCGGGATAAAGATGGTTCTCGCCACCTCTTTTAAAATATCGGTAAAAATGGTACGCCCCTCAGCAGAAGCAGTGATATCGTAAAATACCAATTCATCCGCCCCGCACTCACTATAGTATCTGCCCAGTTCCACCGGAGACGAGACGTCCGATAAGCCCTGGAAATTGACACCCTTGACTACCCGTCCGTTTTTTACGTCCAGGCAGGGGATAATTCTTTTTGTGATCATTTCGCCACCTCAACTGCTTCTTTGAGATCGATCGCCCCGATATAGTACGCCTTTCCGATGATGGCGCCGTAAAGTTCCATCGCCCGAAGGGCTTTGACGTCTTCAATAGAAGAGACGCCCCCGGAGGCCACCAGTTCGATCTGATATTTTTTACTCAATTCCCGGTAAAGTTCCCGGTTGGTGCCCTGCATGGCCCCGTCTTTGGAAATATCTGTGCAGATTACCGTCCTTACCCCCAGTTTTTCCATTTTGGAGAAGAAATCGTCGGCAGTCTCCTCGGATTTTTCCGTCCATCCCTTAATGGCTACGAATCCATCCTTGAGATCCACCCCCACGGCGATCTTTTCTCCGTATTTTTGGAGCGCTTCTTTCAAAAAGGCTTCGTCGGTAACGGCGGCGGTTCCTAAAATCACCCGGTTTACGCCGATGGAGAGATACGCCTCCACTGTCTCCATGGTACGAATTCCGCCGCCCACCTCCACAAAGAGGTCGGTATTTTGAACGATGGTTTCGATGGTTTCAAGATTGGCAGGGATGCCGGTTTTGGCGCCCTCCAGATCCACCAGATGGATGAATTTTGCCCCGGCAGCCTCAAATGCTTTGGCCACCTCCAAGGGCTGATCGTGATAGACGGTCATCTGGGCATAGTCCCCTTTGAAGAGACGTACCGCCTTTCCGCCCACCAGATCGATCGCAGGAAAGATATTCATGGATTATACCTCACAAAATGCTTTGAGAATGGCAAGACCCACCTTGCCGCTTTTTTCCGGATGGAACTGACAGCCAAAGAGGTTGCCTTCGGCTACCGCCGCCGTCAGGTCGGCTCCGTATTCCACCGACGCCGCCAAGGACTCTTCGCACCCTTCCGCATAGTAGGAATGAACGAAATAAACGCAATCTCCATCCTTAATATATTTAAACAGCGGACACTCCGTCTGTTTGAACTTCAAGCCGTTCCACCCGATATGGGGGATCTTTAATTCTGCCGGAATGACCCCCTCCATAGGAACCACCCGTCCTTTCAAAAGACCCAGGCCCTTATGAACCCCGTATTCCAAGCCTTCTTCAAAGAGCAATTGCATTCCGAGGCAAATTCCCATTAAAGGCTTCCCGTCGGCGGCCTCTTTTTTCACAAAGCCGTCCAATCCGCTCTCCCGCAGTTTCTGCGCCGCATCGCCAAAGGCACCGACACCCGGCAGGATCAGCCGGTCGGCTTTTGCCAGTTCCTCTTCCTTGCCGGAAACGAAGACTTCCTGACCGATGGACTCCAAAGAAGATTTCAGGGAAAAAAGGTTCCCTACGCCATAGTCGATAATTCCAATCATTATAATACTCCTTTTGTGGACGGAATGTCGTTGGTGCCGTCCGGAGCCACCGCCATTTTCAAGGTACGTGCTACCGATTTAAAGCACCCTTCCGCAATATGGTGGGAATTGGTACCGGCCAGTTTGCGGATATGCAGACTCATGGGGCAGTTCCGGGTGAATGCCAGCCAGAACTCCTCCACTAGTTCACTGTCAAAGGTTCCGATCTTTTCAGTGGGGATCGTGAGATCATAGCACAGGCAGGAGCGCCCGGAAAGATCGGCGGCGGAGAGGATCAACGCCTCATCCATGGGCAGAATGAAACTGCCGTACCGATTGATCCCACGCTTTTCTCCCAAGGCTTCCTCAAAGGCTTTGCCGAGACAGATACCGATGTCCTCGGCGCTGTGATGAGCGTCCACCTCCAGGTCGCCCTTGCAGGTCAACGCCAGATCAAATTTTCCGTGGGCGGCAAAGAGGGTCAGCATGTGATCCAAAAATCCCACGCCGGTTTGAATGGTGCTCTTTCCCGTGCCGTCCAGATTTAAAGTTAATTGAATGTCTGTCTCCGCAGTCTTGCGGTTCAAGGTGGCTGTTCTCATTGTTGTTCCTCCAAGATCTCCGCCACCGTCCGGCAGAATTGTTCCATCTGCTCAGCGGTGCCGATAGTAATACGGTTAAATTCCTTAATGCGCTCTTTGGTGAAGTGGCGCACCAGAATGCCCCGTTTTTTCAGTTCTAAGTACAATTGTTCTCCGCCGATCTTTTCGCTTTTTGCAAAAAGGAAATTGGCGTCGGAGGGCAGGACGGTAAAGCCCATCGCCTCCAGGTTTCGGGCAGTTTCTGCCCGAACGTCGATGATCTCCCGGCATTTTTCTTGGTAGTAGGCTTCCGCCTCCACCGTGGCTTCGCCGAGAAGCATGGTCAGCCGATTAATATTATAAGGGTTGGTGGAGTATTTGATCTTCTCCAGATCAGCGATCAGCTCCCGGGGACCGATGGCATAGCCCAACCGACCGCCGGCCAAGCAACGGGATTTGGAGAAGGTGCGCACCACCAAAAGATTTTCATATTTTTCCAGCAACGGATAACAGGTCTTTCCGCCAAAGTCCACGTAGGCTTCGTCGATGACCACCACGTGCTCCCGATTGGCTATCAGCAATTCTTCGATCACCGAAAGGGAGAGGGAGATGCCGGTGGGGGCATTGGGATTGGCGATTACGATCAGTTTATTCTGACCAAGATAATCCTCTTTGTTGACGGTAAAGTCTTCCTGCAACGGTTTTTCCTCATAGGGGATGCCGTGCAATTCTGCAAAGACCGGATAAAATCCGTAGGTAATATCCGGAAAGACTGCCCCATCCTGCCCAAAGGCCATAAAAGCAAAGTTGAGAATATCATCGGAGCCGTTGGCGAGGAAGATGTTCTCCGGTTCCACTCCGTAAAGACCGGCCAGTTTCTCCTTGAGCCCCTTGGCGGTGGGATCGGAATACAACCGCAAGGCTTCCACCTCGGTATCCGTCACGGCCGCCACCACCGACGGCGCCGGCGGAAAAGGGGATTCATTGGTATTCAGTTTAATATACTGCTGATCCCGGGGTTGTTCGCCGGGGGTATAGGCTTCTAATTTCTGATACTCTTTTTTTAAGAAACGACTCATTTTTTCTCTTCCAATCTGCTGGTTACGCTGCGGGCATGGGCTTGAAGCCCCTCCTGCTCCGCAAAGTAGGCCACTTCCTCCCCGATCCGCTCCAAGGCTTCCCGGGTATAATAAGTATATTGACTTTTCTTCACAAAATCGTCCACCGAAAGAGGACTGCTGAACCGTGCGGTTCCGCTGGTGGGCAGGGTGTGGTTGGGTCCTGCATAATAGTCCCCCAAAGCTTCAGGACAATTCCGCCCCATAAAAATGGAACCGGCGTGCTTGATGCCGTCCAGATAATCAAAGGGATTATCCACCATCAGTTCCAGATGCTCCGGTGCGATCTCGTTGGCAATATCCAGTACCACTTTCAGATCGTCGGCCACAATGATCTTGCCGTTATTGTCAATGGAGGCTCTGGCAATCTCACTGCGGGAAAGGAGAGGGATCTGCCGTTCCAGTTCCGCCTGAACCGCCTTTGCCAAGTCCATGCTTTCCGTCACCAGTACGGCGCTGGCCAGTTTATCATGCTCCGCTTGGGATAAAAGATCCGCCGCCACATGGCAGGGATCACTCTTGCCGTCTGCCACCACCAGGATTTCACTGGGGCCGGCGATCATATCAATGGAAACCTGACCAAAAACCTGTTTCTTGGCTTCCGCCACAAAAGCATTTCCCGGTCCCACGATCTTATCCACCTTGGGAATACTCTCGGTGCCATAGGCCAAAGCCGCCACCGCCTGAGCACCTCCTACCTTGAAGATGCGCTGTACGCCGGCGATCTTGGCCGCTGCCAGAATGACCGGGTTGACCTTGCCGTCCTTTCCGGGGGGCGTCACCATAACGATCTCCCGGCAACCGGCGATCTTGGCCGGAACGCTGTCCATCAAAACGGTGGAGGGATAAGCGGCGGTACCGCCGGGAACGTAAAGACCCACCTTTTCAATGGGGGTAATCTTTTGTCCGCAGACGACGCCCTCCTGCTCGTTGAGAATAAAGCTGGTCCGCACCTGCTTTTCATGGAAGGCACGAATGTTTTTCTCTGCGTTGCGCAGGATCTCCAAAAACTTTGGTGCTACCGTAGCAAATGCCTCTTCGATCTCCTCTTCGCTCACTTCCAGAGCGGTAAGGGTACAGCCGTCAAATTTTTTGTTATAAGCAAAAAGCGCTTTGTCGCCGTCTTGGCGGACAGTGGCGATGATCTCCGCCACGATGGCCTCCACGTCGGTCTTTTGCTCTTCCCGGGCGAAGATCTCCTCATAGGAGAGTTCCCCGTAATTCAGTATCTTAATCATTGTTCTACCTGCTTCTCCAGTCCTGTACGAATGGCGCAAATTTCTTCGTTTTTAAACTTGAATCCAGCCTTATTGGCAATCAACCGCGCGCTGATGGGAACGATGGTCTCATAGGGCATAAGATCGTTCTCTTTGAGGGTGGTTCCGGTCTCCACGATATCCACGATAACGTCCGAAAGCCCTAAGATGGGGGCGATCTCGATGGAGCCGTTCAGTTTAATAATGTCGATATCCCGGCATTTTTCATTATAATAAGCGGCGGCAATATTGGGAAACTTGGTTGCCACCCGCAAGGTGGAACCGATGGGATCCCGAAATCCTTTTTTTGCCGCTACCGCCATCCGGCATTTTCCCATATTCAAATCCAGAAGTTCATAGACGTCCGGCCGATACTCCAAAAGAATGTCCTTGCCGGCCACGCCGATATCCGCCGCCCCCCGTTCCACGTAGATGGCTACGTCGGAGGGCTTGACCCAAAAATAACGCACCCCTTTTTCGGGATTTTCAAAGATCAGTTTGCGGTTATTTTCCTCGATGGACGGACATTCAAAACCCGCCTCTTTAAACATCCGATAAACTTTTTCGCCCAAACGCCCTTTCGGCAGGGCTACGTTAACCATTTTCAACGGATTCGATCCCCCTTTCGGTCAAGCGCACCAAGCGCCGGGGCCGTACCTGCTCCGGCAACGCCCGAGCCACTAAAAGCGTCCCCTCGGCAGAAAGCTTTTCCGCCGCCTTTACCAACGTTGCAGGATCAGCGTCCGCTCCGTGAAGCAGGACGGTATCCACATCATACTCCGGCTCTTCCCGACGTTCCAGAAGATCCAGATAGACGGCGAAGCCGATGGCACCGCTCTTACGGCCCAATTTTTGCAATAATTTATCGTACTGTCCGCCGGAGAGCACACCGGCAGGAATCCCTTCGATATAGCCTTTAAAGACCACACCGCTATAGTACTTCAGATCGTTGCCCACCGAGAAATCCACCCGGACGTGCCCCTCTTTTTCCAGAATCGCGCAAAGACGGCTGAATTCTTCAAAGGCCGTCTGCTCTGCCGAGCCGGTGAGGTAAGGCTTCAGTTTGGCCAACGCCTCTGTCGGCGCTCCGCAGCAATCAATGAGTGCCGTCAGCTTCTCCGTCTTTTCCGGAGAAAGACCCAAAGACGTCAGCTCATGGGGACTCTTCTGATGGATAAAGGCGAGGGCTTTTCCTTTTTGCTCCTCTGTGAGCCCGCTCTCCTCCAAGATGGCGGAGACCAAACCCATATGGGAGAGATCCAGTACGTATTCCTCACCGATCAAGCTAAGGCTTTTCCGAGCCAGAAGCAAGACCTCGGCGATCTCATATTCCCCCAGATCCCCAATGCACTCCAGGCCAGCCTGCATGATCTCTTTGAAGGAATGGGTGCCTTTCGCCACCCGATAAACGTTTTCATTATAATAAACCTTTTGCACCGCATCCGGACGATCCACCGTATTTTTAATAATGGAAAGGGTGACGTCCGGCTTGAGTGCCAGGAGCCGTCCGGTATGGTCGGTAAAGGTGATGACCTCATCGCTGACCAAAAAATCCTTATTACGAACGTAGAGATCGTATTCTTCAAACCGGCTCATCTTGTATCGGGCATACCCAAACTGCCGATAGAGACTTCGCAAAGCGAACACTGCACGCTCGTCACTTCTGATGATCTTTTCTTCCATCATGCGTTGTTCTCTCCCTTCAACCGGTCAATGGCAGTGCGGTACCCGCCTCCGCCGTAATTCAGGCATTTATTGACCCGGCAGATCGTCGCTGTGCTGGCACCGGTCTCCTTATTGACTTCCTGATAATTTCCGCCCTCGTCCAACCGGCAGGCCACGTCAAATCGCTGGGCGATCTCGTTGAGTTCCTTGATGGTACAGGCGTCTTCAAAAAACAAATAACATTCTTCCACGTCCTTCAACGTCAGAATGGCTTGAAACAAATGGTCAATCTCCTTATTACGGATCTTACTCATCCTTTTTTCCTCGCTTTGGTAAATGATGTTTCACATTTTATCACTTTATCACGCTAAAGTCAATAGTTTTTTTAATAAATATATATTATATGAAAAAATGAGAATTGAACCGCATTTTTTGTCCTTTGCTTTTCCTCAAGATTTGCTATAATAAAGGCGTCAAGGAGGCGAACGGACGGGTCGCTGTTTTGGATCCCTCTTATAAACCCGGAAAATTCGAAGAAGAAGGTCGGGTTGGCAAGGTAGAGATGCGTTGCGAAGTGGTTGCTCTCGCTGAGGTCTCCACCATTGTGGACGATACCGCCGACCGCACCCCTCATTATCACCTTTTCAAAAGAAAATAAAGAAATACCCTGCGGTTGCCGTGAACAAGTCCGTTAAAAACGGACAATAGAAAAAAATACCCTCCTATGGTAGAATGAAAGAAACTACCATAGGAGGAATTTTTATGCCTAGAAAGTATACACGTCTAGAAAAATATGAAAAGGAGATATTAGACTTAAAA
>JAZQAE010000113.1:0-2658 GCA_045544995.1 Eubacteriales bacterium | reverse complement strand
AGATGCTGAGAGTGGTGCTTTCACTTCCCAAAAATCCGCTGAGCATCAACTGATAGCCGGTGGCGGAGATGGACTTAGCCCAACGGGTAAACCGGGTGTTTTCGATCTCCGGGCAGAAATCTGCATCGGTACCGTAGGTGGCACGCAGATCGGCTTTCAATTGCTCGTAACGGGCATAAGAATTAAAGAAGATTTTATTGGATTTTTCCACGTAGGGGCCAAAGGTGGGGCGCAGGATCGGCTTTTGACCGCCGGAGATGTTGGTGAGGAACTCTTTCCAATGCCGGCCTTCCGTACTGTGGGTGTCCGGATTGGATGTCATAATGGCCACCTTGGTCTCGGGGGATGCGGTCTGGACGGTATCGGCGATCCAGGTGCA
Source organism: Eubacteriales bacterium (assembly GCA_045544995.1). Taxonomy (GTDB): domain Bacteria; phylum Bacillota; class Clostridia; order Oscillospirales; family QAKW01; genus QAKW01. The sequence continues at coordinate 2,279 of JAZQAE010000113.1, read as the reverse complement.
AAGCTCGTTGACACATTCCCCTTGGAACTCCAGCCACTCCCGGCGCAGATGATTGCCGGAGAGGATCCCGTCCCGGATCTCCTGACGGGTGTAACTTCCGCCCACCTTTTTATTAAAGCGGGCGATGTGCTCTTCGCAGAAGCAACCGAAATCCATCCGTTCCGACGGAATTTTTCCGGTCCAGACTTCCCGTACAGAGGCACGGTGATGGCTCATGCGGATATCGTCGTCGATCCAGAGTACGTCCGGACGGGTCTTGGCCCAGGCACGGAGCTTTCCGCCGCCGATCTCCCGGAACTTCTTGCCGATGGAGCAGGCAACGCCCCAGGATTCCAAGCCCTCTTCATCCACAAAGTTCTCCCAGCGGGTATTGCGTTGCAGATCGGCACCGCCATCCCAGGAACCGAAGAGATTTTGATAGTTCAGTTGATAGGAAATTCCGTTTTCTTCCAATCTCCGTCCCAAGGCTTCCACAATGGGGACGTAATATTCATTGTGCTCGGGACTGTCCGGCATATAGTACCAGTCCGGATCCAGATCCACGTAGAGCATCACCGCTTCAATACGGTTTTTCAGGCAGTATTCGATCAAGGCGTCCGCCCGACGCTGGGTCACCTCTTTGGGATAGGTGGGTTCGCAGGGCAGATAGTATCTTAAAATGTAGCGTGCTTTCATATTTTTACTCCTTTATTTGATGAACGGCATTCCAGGCGGCATCTGCATAAAAGCGATGTCCCCCCTCACCGGTGACTAAGACGGCATGACCGCCGAATTTCTTAAACAATTCTTCCGCTTGGCGGAAGGCTTTCCGTACTGCAAAATCGGGGAAGATCTCGTCTTGATCGCCGTGGACCACGATCAGATCTCGGGGCGCAATCAGTCCGGCTAAGTCTCCCATATCGAAATAGTGGGCGATGCCTGGGATATAATTACAGGCACAGTGCCGAATATCCACAATGGAGTCCTGAAACGTACAAAAACTGCAGGACGGCATGGCCCGGCGGATGCGCTCGTCCATACAGGCGGCGTAAAAGGTGGTGGTGCCGCCGCCGGAATTGCCGAGGCAAAGCAGATTTTTGGTATTATATTGTGAAAAACGCTTTTCGATGAGGTCGATGAGACGCTGTACGTCCCAGACCCTCTCGCCAATGGCGGTTCTTCCCAAGAGTAGGGTCGCCATGCATTGCGCACCCTTGGCACAGCCGGGACCGTCTCGGAAGGTACCGGTTCTCCCCATGTACCGTTGCTCTAAGCAGAATGCGGCGTACCCCTCTTTGACGGCGCGGACGGCAAAATCCCGATCGCCGCTTTTGAGGAGGGCGGTCTGCTCCTCGTTCATGGGAGCGCCGTCTTGGGTAAGCCCCACGGAATTGTGCATCCCTGTAGAATGCCCTTGGATACAGATGCAGACCGGAAGAGTCTCCTCTTCCCGTCCTTTGGGAACCAAGAGATAGCAAGGAACAAAATAGCCCGGCTCACTCTGGAACCGAAATTCCAAACCGTGCCCCTCCTCGGTATCGAATTCCCGAAGCAGTTCAAATCCGTCTTCTTCCGCCGGCACCATATGGTTCAACCCTAAAAGGGAGGATAGTTTTTCTCTTGCCCGGTTTTGCCAGGATTCCCGATTCTCCTTGCCATCATAGCGCAGAGACGGGGTGATCTTGGAATACAGTTGCCCGGCATAGGTTGTAGCAATGCGATTATCCATCTGTCAGTTCCCTCCTCTTTATTAGTTTAATTATAGCAAAATGACGGGGAAAGTCAACGGCACCACCCGCATATTTCCGCAGAAAATCTGCAAACTAAAAGAAAAATGCAGCAAGGGTAATATCAATGGATCTATTCGCAGTTCTTCGGCTGGTGTTGGGGCTTTCCTTCTTCTTGTTTGGGATGCAGATCATGAGCAAGAATTTAGAAGAGATCGCCGGCGGACGGTTGGAGCAACTCTTAAAGCGGATGACGGCCCATCCTTTGGCGGGACTGGGGACCGGTATTGCGGTGACGATGGCAGTGCAGTCGTCCTCGGCAGTGACGGTGCTTTTGGTGGGACTGGTCAATGCCGGGGTGATGATGTCCCGCCAGACGGTCTACGTCATCTTCGGTGCCAATATCGGCACCACCCTTACCGCCTGGCTTTGGAGCCTGACCGGCATTGAAAGTAAGACGCTTTGGGTACAGATGCTCAAACCGGAAAACTTTGCGCCGATCCTGGCGGCGGTCGGGGTGATTTTGGTCATGGCGTCCAAAAAAGACCGCCGCCGCACCGTAGGATCTGCTCT
>JAZQAE010000112.1:0-63426 GCA_045544995.1 Eubacteriales bacterium | reverse complement strand
CCTCGGCGTATCGGTATACGCCTTCGTCCCGATCAACGAAAAATGCCGTCATTTTGAACGGTCTATTTTTTGATCTTATTGAAAATGAGTCCTTTTCCGTCGCTCGTTCCTCCGCGTATCGGCATACGCCTTCGTCCCGATCAACGAAAAAATGCCGTCATTTTGAACGGTCTGTTTTTTTGATCTTATTGAAAATGAGTCCTTCTTCGTCGCTCGTTCCTCCGCGTATCGGCATACGCCTTCGTCCCGATCAACGAAAAATGCCGTCATTTTAAACGGTCTGTTTTTTTGATCTTATTGAAAACGAGTCCTTCTTCGTCGCTCGTTCCTCGGACCCCTTTCACACGATCTTTTAAAATAACTCGAAATGTGCCGCCACTTATGTGGCGGCACATAACATTATAATTCATTCATTGTCGAATTGCAAGAGTTTTTACTCCAAAGCGGTATAGCCTTCGGGAATGGTGATACCCAGCTCGGTGCAGATGCTCTTGTTGTACTTCTTAACAGGGCTCTTATCATATTCGATGGGCATTTCGGAGATGTCGGCTTCACCCTTCAGGATCTTAACAGCCATCTTACCGGTGGTCTGACCCAGATTGTAGTAGTCGATGGAGAGGGTAGCGATACCGCAACCGCCGCAGATACCGGCCTCACCGGCGATGATGGGGGTCTTGGTGGGCAGAACTGCATTGTTGATGGTCTCGGTGCAGTCCGCGGCTTTATTATCGGTGGGGATGTAGAGAGCGTCGCACTTATCAGCGGCGGCAGCAGCTACCTGAGAAACGTCGTTGGAGTCAGAGAACTTAAAGTCTTCAACAGTCAGACCCTTGCCTTCCAGGTAAGCACGGACGACCTTTACCTGATAAGCGGAGTTGGGCTCAGCGGAGCAATACAGCAGACCGATCTTCTTAGCGGTAGGAACCAGATCAATAATCATCTGAGCCTGTTCATCCAGAGGAGCCAGGTCGGAAGTACCAGAGATGTTACCACCCACGGTGCCGTTGAAATTCTCAAGTTCCAAAGCAGTGCCGTACTCGGTGATGGAAGTACCCAGAATGGGGATTTTAGTAGTAGCATTGGCAGCGGCCTGCAGAGCGGCAGTAGCGTTGCCCAGGATCAGATCCACGTCCTTGGAAACAAAGTCATTGACGATGGTGGTGCAGACATTGGCTTCGCCGGCAGCATTCTGGCTCAGGAACTCTACGTTCTCTTCGCCCAGTTCGGCGACGATGGCATCCTTAAAGCCTTGAGTAGCGGCATCCAACGCTACGTGGGGAGCCAGCTGACAGATACCGATGGTAAACTTTCCGTCATCTTTTTTACCGCAAGCGGTCAGGCAGGTGAGGACCATTGCCAGAATGGCAATGATGGCAATTAATCTTTTTGCTTTCATTTTTAATTCTCCTTTAGGGTTTTAAGTCTTTTACTGTTTAGTACTTTAACACTTTCGCCTACGAAAGTCAATAGGTTTTTGATAAAAAAAGAAGAAATTTTTTCAAAACGAAAAAATTTCTTCTTTAAAACGTTATTTCAGTTCGCCATAGGTTGCCGGAACGGTGATTTCCAGTTCTTGGCAAAGAGTCTTATTGTAGAGGTACTGAGGTGCTTCATCGTATTCGATGGGCATTTCAGCGATCTTCGCTTCGCCGTTCAGGATTTTAACCGCCATTTCGCCGGTTTTCTTTCCGATATTATAATAATCACTGGAAAGGGTCGCAACACCGCAGGCCTTGGCGGTGCCGGTATCGCCGGTAATGACGGGGATCTTTTTATCTGCGATAGCAGAATGAATGGTTTCGGCGCAGTCGGCAGCCTTATTATCGGTGGGGATGTAGATGGCGTCGCATTGCTCAGCGGCATAGGTGGCGATCTGCGCCACGTCGTTGGAGTCGGCAAACTTATAATCCGTTACCGTAATGCCCTTGCCTTCCAGATAGGCGCGAACGACCTTTACCTGATAAGCAGAGTTGGCTTCGGCGGAGCAATAAAGTAAGCCGACCTTTTTTGCGGTAGGAACCAGATCGAGAACCATCTGTGCCTGATCGTTCAAGGGTGCCAGATCAGAGGTGCCGGAGATGTTTCCGCCTACGGTGCCGTTGAAATTTTCAATTTCCAAAGCGGTGCCGTAATCGGTGATGGAGGTGCCCAGAATGGGGATCTCTTCGGTAGCATTGGCGGCAGCCTGCAAAGCGGCGGTCGCATTAGCTAGGATCAGATCCACGTCCTTGGAGACGAAGTCATTAACGATGGTAACACAGACGTTGGCTTCGCCGGTAGCATTCTGCTCTAAGAATTCCACCTTGTCTTCGCCCAGACCGGCGATAACAGCATCCTTAAACCCTTGGGTAGCTGCATCCAAGGCTTCGTGTGGTGCCAGCTGACAGATCCCAATGGTGACCTTGTCGTTGTTTGCACCGCAGCCGGCCAGACAAGTGATGGACAGGACGGCAATAAGTAGTAAAGCGATCCATTTTTTCAGTTTCATGGGAATAACTCCTTTGATTGAAATTTTATGGTTAAATTTTAGTACTATTTATTATAGATGTCAATAAAAAATACGAGTTTTTTGAAAAAACTCGTATTTTATGCAATTATTCACTTAAAATATTCATTTTTCTCAAGAAGATACGCAGAGTTGCTTCCTCGGTGAAGCGATGCCCTTGAAATCCGACAGCTTGAGCGGCCTCAATATTGGCAGGGGAATCATCGATAAAGAGGGTCTCCTCGGGACGGATGCCAAACTTCTCAGCAGTATAGTCGAAGATGTCCCGATGGGGTTTCATCATATTTATAATATAGGAAACAACGGCGCCGTCCATCAAGGCAAGCGCCGGACAATGGGGACGTAATTCTTCAAATTGAGGATTGAAGTTGGAAAGAAGGTAACAGGGATATCCGGCCTCTTTTAGTTGCCGGATGAGAGTTTCCATCCCTTCCATGGGTTGCATCCGACGGGGCCAGAGTTGCATAAAGCGTTCCAGATGTGCCGGGGCGATCTCCGGATAGTAATCGATGAGCAAAGGGAGCATCTCTTCTTTTTTATAAAGCCCCCGATCGTAAAGTAACCAGGGAGACCCTTCGACCCACATCTTTTCCAAAACCAATTGCCCCATGGCAGGATCGCCGGTGATTTCAGTGATAAGATTGTCAAACTGAATGTGGGCAAGGACGTCCCCGCAATCAAATAAAAACTGGCGGATCATGGTAATAATACGTCCTCCTCGGTGATGGGATCGCTGACCTGTACTTTGGCGAAGTAAGCGTCGAAAATATCTCTTGCCACGGAGCCTACGTAGTTTCCGTGGGCACCGTGTTCCACCACCACCGAGACGGCGATCTGAGGATCCTCATAAGGAGCAAAAGCCACAAAAATACCGTTGGCAGTACCCTTGGGAACCGATGCGGTACCGGTCTTTGCACCGGCGGTGATGGAATAGGAGTAGCCGAAGACGCCGGCCGCCGTACCGGTGGTGGCGCACTCCAGCATTCCCTGCATGATCGCATGGTAGTTTTCGTCCTTCATTTTCAAGGTGTCGGTTGCTTGAATTTTTTCCTCTTCCACGCAGACACCGCTGGCGGCATCGTAAACGCCCTTGACCAGATGGGTGGTATAGCGGGTTCCGCCGTTGACGATGGTAGCCACGTAGTTGGCCAACTGCAGGGGAGTGAAAAGATTGTCGGACTGACCGATGGCGGCCTGGAGGGTATCACCGGGATACCAGTATTCGTCGATGGTGGCACGGTAATCCGGTCCCGCCAGGATGCCGGAGGCTTCTCCGATCTCCACGCCGGTCTTAATCCCAAGACCCAGTTTCCGGCAGTATTGGTTGAGGGCTTCGATCCCTAAGCGATCTGCGGATTCATAGAAATAATAGTTACAGGAGTTTTTCAAAGCCGCCACCACGTCCTGATTGCCGTGTCCCCGTCCGTAGTCGGAATAGACCCAGCACCGAGGGGAATAGCTGGGGGCATATTTGGTATAAATACCGGTATCTCGAATGACTTCGTTTAGCCCAACGGCCCCCTCTTCCAAGGCGGCGATGCCGGTGGCCATCTTAAAGGTAGAGCCGGGGGCATAGGTGCCGTAAAACGCCCGATTCCAGAGGGGTCTCATATTGTCTGTCGCCAGGGCGGTGTAGTCCTGTTCAAATTGATCTTGGGTATAGGTGGGATAGGTGGCGCTGGCCAAAATGGCACCGTTATGAATATTGACTGCCACCACCGCACCGGCGTTGGCATCTTCACCGTCCCGTCCCGGCTCGGAGGCTCGGCGGGCGATGGTCTTGATGCAGTTTTCCAGCGAGGTTTGCGCAATCTTTTGAAGATTGCTGTCGAGGGTCAGCACCACGTTGTTTCCGCTTTGTGCTTCTTTCAGGACGGTTACGTTCAAAACTTTACCGTTGGAATCCCGCTCGATGACCCGGGTGCCGTCCTTACCTTTGAGAACAGATTCCATGGCTTTTTCAATACCGGCTTTTCCTAAGGTGTCGTTGAGCTTGTATCCTTTGGAGGACAGTTCCTCATATTCTGTTGCATAGATCTTTCCTACGTATCCCAATAAATGAGGGGCAATAGAGGGATCAATATAGGAGCGCAGGGGCTTGGTATCAATATCCACACCGGGATATTCATCGGATAATTGCTTGACCATGGCCACCAGCTCCACGCTGATGTCCTCGGCAAATTCGTAAGGATTGGAGAGGGAGAAGGTGGTCAGCGTCATTTCATACCGTACGCCGGCGATCAGCCGTTGTTCTTCGGGGGAATAATCCTGCAGATCATATTTTTCGATCAAAGCGGCCATTGCCGTCTCTGCGGTGGGCTGATTTTTGAGCTTTAAAGTAGAAAAGAGTTTTTTCAATCCCGCATCCGCCGGATCCTCCGTGGTATAGGCAAAGGGGAGGGTCTTGGTGATGGGCAGACGGTCATAGTAAGAAGCCTCATGTTCTTCCATCAGACGGATCAGACGGAGAATGATATCGTTTTGCTGTGCCTTGGGCATCAAAGCACGGGTGAATTTTAAGCAGAAGCCGGTAGTATTTCCCACCAGGCTGACGCCGTTACAATCGTAGATACTGCCCCGGGAGGCGGTGATGTTTTCAGTGGAATAGATCTTTTGGGTGGACTGTTGTTTATAGTCGTCCCCGTGGACCAATTGCAGACGGATCAAGGCGATCAAATAGCAGAAAAAGACCAGTGCCACCGCCGCTGCAACGAGGATGGAACGGGTCCGTCCGTTTTTAAAGGTCAAAGCAATTCCTCCTTTTCCCGGAATTTTCGGTCATAGCGCCAGAGCAGCCAATAAATGGGCAGGGCAAACAGACCGGTGAAAAAGAACGTGGGAAGGATGTGGTTCACCAATGCTGCGCCTAAGGGGAGCCGTTCCCAGAGTAAAAGGTGCCAGAAATAATCCAGGATCTGCTGGAGAAAAACAGTCCCTAAGGAAACGACGAGATAAACGAAGAATTTCCGTTGCAGAAAGACCTCCAAGGCTGCGGCGACAAAATAGCCAATAAACATAAAAAGGATGCCGTCAGTTCCGGCGAGAACCGCAGTGGTCAGTTGGGAGAGAAGCCCCATAGTAAGCCCGAACCAGGCGGAAAAAGCCGGAGTTTCAAAAAAGGAGACCCCCACCGTCAAAAGCAATAAAAGAGAAGGCGCGCACCCTAAAAAGCGCACGCCGAAAGCCGGTACGCTTTGCAGGAGAAAGCATACCAGCGTCAAGACAACGTATAAGATCAATTTCCAATAACTACGGGGTCTGCTAAACATCAGTTCTCACTTTCAAAATTGGTGATCACAAAGACAGTGCGTACCGTCTCCACGTTAACGGCAGGTTCCAGAACGGCATACTGAGAGATGCCGTGGCTTTCCGTTCTCAACTCACGGACACGGCCCAAAAGGATTCCTTTGGGGAAAACACCGCCCACACCGCTGGTCTCCACCGCATCTCCGCCGGTCAGGATTACGCCGGTATCCAGATAGGCCAACTTGAGCAAGCCCTCCTCGGAGAGGGTATAGTCCCAGTCCAAAACGCCGATGTCCTGCGTGCGGGTCACGATGGCGCCGATCTCACAGGAAGAGTCCAAAACCGTCGTCACTTTGCTCCAGGTCAGCCCCAACTCGTTGATGTAGCCCACCACACCGTCGGCGGTCATGACCAGATCTTTTTTCTGCAGTCCGTCGGCGGAACCCTTGTTTAAGGTCAGGGTGTGGGAGTAGCCGTTCTGATCGCTTCCCACCACCAAGCAGGAGGCAAATTTAAAGTCGGGACGGCTTTCGGCAATGCCCAGCATAGCCTTTAAACTCTGGTTCTCGTTGGCGTATTCCTCCGCATCCCGAATCAGAGCGCCGATACTGGCCAGTTCGCCTTTTAACTTGGCGTTCTCTGCTTCTAAGGCCTCGTATTCCGTATAGGCACGGATGAGATTGCCGTTATATTTGGCGACGGTGGCGCAAAAATTCTGAATGGGGGTCACAAACGTACCGGCCAAATTCTCCAAAAAGGAAAGATGGCCGTTGGAGGCGGTATCCAGAACCGTCATCCCCAAAAGCAAGGACGCCACGATGCAGATGGCAATAAAAGTTTTCGTTTTAAAAAATTGTTTCATTACCGGGTCAGACTAGCCCAAAGAGCAGGGTTTTCCAAACTCTTGCCGGTACCCAAGGCAACGCAGTCTAAGGGATCCTTGGCGATGTGAACCGGCATACCGGTCACTTTATTGATAAGGGCATCCAAGCCACGCAGTAAAGCACCGCCGCCGGTGAGGGTGATGCCGTGGTCGATAATATCTGCAGAAAGCTCGGGGGGCGTATCCTCCAGCGTCTGACGGATGGCGTCGATGACCAACTGTACCGACTCAGCCAACGCTTCCCGAATATGGGCGGCGCTGATATCCACGTTTTTGGGCAGACCGGTAATAAGATCCCGACCGCGGACAGACATGGTGCCTTCGTTGTCGTAGGGATAGGCAGAACCGATCTCAAATTTAATCTCTTCTGCGGTGCGGTCACCGATGAGAAGATTGAAATGCTTTTTCACGTAAGCCACGATGGCAGCGTCAAAAGCGTCTCCGGCCACACGGACGGAACGGGAAGAAACGATACCGCCCAAGGAGATGACGGCAACCTCAGAGGTACCGCCGCCGATATCGACCACCATGCTGCCGGTGGGTTCGCCCACGGGCAGACCGGCACCGATGGCGGCTGCCAAAGGCTCTTCGATGATCCGGACGTCCTTGGCGCCGGTTTCATAAGCTGCATTCTCCACCGCACGATGCTCCACGTCGGTAACGCCGAAGGGAATGCAGATCAGAATTCTCTTTTTGATCAAAGCATTGGTACCCATGGTCTTGCGCAGGAAAAAGCGCAGCATAGCAGATCCGCTCTCAAAATCGGCAATAACGCCTTCCTTCAGAGGACGGACGGCACGGATGCTGTCGGGGGTACGGCCGATCATCTCCTTGGCTTCCTGACCTACGGCCACAACTCGATTGGCGTGAGTGTCGATGGCAACCACGCTGGGCTCCCGCAGGATAATGCCCTTTCCGCTTCGATAGACGATGGTGTTGGCCGTTCCCAGGTCAATGCCGATATCGGTATAGCCGGAGAATTTTCTCAGGCCCTTCATTTTTTTCTTCATAAATTCCAGCATAGCGTTTTCCTTTCAAAACTCTTTGATAATTTCTTCAAACTCTTCGGTGGGGAAGCCCATGACGTTATGAAAGCTCCCCTCAATATGTGCCACGAATCCACTGTCTTGGACGCCGTAAGACCCTGCTTTGTCCATAGGAGAACCGGTGGCGATATAAGCGCGGATCTCTTCCTCCGTCAAGGGACGGAAAAAGACTTCAGCCCGGGCGGTAAAGGTACGGCTTTTGCCGTCCCGGCAGAGATAGACGCCGGTAAAAACTTCATGGCGGTTTCCGCTGAGCTGTTTCAGGGTGTGAAAGGCTTCGGTCTCGTCGGCAGGTTTGCCGAGGATCTTCCCTTCATAGACAACGATGGTATCCGCCGCCACCGTGAGAACACCGGGTTGACTTGGCACAGACCGCCCCTTGCCCTCTGCCAAAGAGGCGACCAAGGCGGCCGGCTCCGTTCCTTGCACGGAGGATTCGTCAAAGTCTGGACGGACCACCTCAATTTCGTACCCCAGCTCCGAGAGTAATTGCTTGCGTCGGGGCGAGGCGGATGCCAGTAAAATTCTCATGAATGGAAGCCGATCTGACCGGCCTCATATTGAGCCAACTGACCGCGAAGCAGATCGTTCTCTTTTTCCAGACGCTCTAATTTTTCCTGATATTCCTGACGGATCATCTGTTTTTCGATGCCGGCAGACTCTACCTGAGCAAGGTATTGCCGGATCTCATCCCGAAGCCGGGCGCAGGATTCTTTATTCTTTTCGTTCTCGTCGCAAAGGTCCAGACAGGTCAAAATCGCCGCCAGACCGGCAGTCAGTTTGGTGCTCTCCTGTAAAAGGTTACGGATTTTGTTGTCCACCGTCCGGGCGAGAGATAAGGTGTATTCCCGCTCCTCGTCTGTCGTAACGACAAATTCACTTCCTGCGATGGAAACGCTGATTTTATTTTTACCCATGGGATTCCCTCCATAAAGATAGTTTACTAAGTTATTATTATAAAGTATTCTACAAAATATTTCAAGATACTATTTGACAAGAAACACAAAAAAATATATAATACACCGCAAGAGGTGAATTCTATGCTGTTTTTCAATTATATGTCTGCCGCTTTTGGCCAGGTTTTGATCCTGGCGATGCTGGTGGCAGTGGGCTTTGCATGCGATAAAGCCGGGCTCTTTACCCAGCGGATCGCAAAGGATTGCAATAATTTGCTGTTTTATATTATTACCCCCGCCGTCGTCATTCACTCCTTTTTGAACGTGGATTTTAATGCCGAGAATGCAGTCTCTTTCTTTAAGATGGCTGTGATCATGGCGGTTTTTCATGCAGGTGGTGCTTTGGCGGTCTGGCAGTTGTACAAAAAATCCGGAGAGAATCGGCCGATTTTTCAATATGCGTCCGTCTATGGAAACGTAGGCTATATGGGCCTGCCTCTGGCGCAGGCGGTAGCCGGAGAAATCGGCGTGTTTTATTGCTCGGCGGCGATCGTGGTCTTCAACGTTTTCGCCTTTACCCACGGCATCAGCCTGATGCGCCGGAGTGAAGGAAAATTGCCGTTGACCAAGCTCATCATCAACCCCGGCTCCCTTGGTATTTTGATCGGCCTGCCCCTCTGCCTTTTGCAGGGATTTTTCGACTTCCGACTGCCGGAATTTATCCTCAGTCCTATCAACTATATCGGCACTCTTAATACCCCCATGGCGATGCTGATGTTCGGTACGTATCTGGCGAATACGGATCTGCCGGGAATGTTCCGTCAGAAAGAAAATTATATGGTCGCCTTTTTGAAACTTCTTCTGTTCCCGACGGTGGTTTTGGCCGGGTGCTATCTTTTGGGAATCCGGGGCCCGCTTTTGTTGGCGGCGGCGGTGGCGTGCAGCGCCCCTGCGGCGAATAATACCGTCATGTTTGCCGCTAAGTACGACCGGGATACGGGAATTGCGTCCAAAGCAAGCGGATTCACCAGTGTTTTATCTATTTTGACCATGCCAATTTTTATAGCTTTAGCCGACCTGCTAAAGTGATTTGATCGGTTTTGGAAAGAATGCATTTTTATCGTATTGATTTATAAATATAACGATGGCAGACACTTTTTGTGTCTGCCATCATTTTTTACAATACTCCTCGATAATAAAGACCTCGGGTGTGGTCAGAGGGCGGAAGTCCCCGTCCCAGAGCATATTCGTCGATGATCCGGGCGATCTGAGCCGGAGTTTCGTCGGTGAAAAGGAGCCGGCCGAAGGAAACGCCGACCTCCTGCCATTCCCGGCTGCGATCCGTCAGGTAAAGAGGTGTAGCATTGAAAAGGGTGTTTCTGCACCCAAATCCGCAGGCCACCGGAAAGGCTCTTCCAGTGCGGTCGGTGAGGGTGGCGCCTTTTCCGTTTTTACAAGCGGAGTAGTTGCGGATAAAGCAATTTCTGGTCTCCATCAAGGGAAGCCGGCCGTAGACGATGATCCCGGCGGGAAGCGGTTTTGCCAACCGTCGGATCTGGCTGAGAGTCAACTCAAAAGAAAGGGTGATGCTCTCCAGTTCTTCCGCTAAAACCGTCAAAGTTTGGCTGTTTCCGGCGTTGAAAGAGAAGTCGCCGTGTACGGAAAACCCTAAGGTTTTCAAAGGCTCGATCTGTCCGGGATTTCGTACCAGAGCACGGCGGAAGCCCATCTCTGCGAGAGCCGTCCCCAGTTCGGAAAGTTCCCGCTCTTCCAATACCGCCGGGAAAAAGACACCGGCACGGGGATCTTTCCCCAAGGGACGGCATTTTTCCGGATCCTTGGCATTGAGCCAGTAGCGTCTGAGCCGGGGATCGGGAGTGGGGAGTGCCTTTTCCGGATCCCAGAACCAACCCTCCAGCATCGGCCGGTCTCCCTGTTCTATAGGAGCGAAAACGTCCGGCAATTGGGGATAAAAAGGATGGGGCTGAGGGGCAAAATGCGCCTCAACGGCGGCCAAAGCTTCTCGGCGCAGAGCGTTGAAGGCAGCGGCGGGATAGAAGAGATCGTGCCGTACCAAAGCGGTACATTCCCGAAGTTCAAAGGGGGTTCCGCCCAGCTTGGAGAGACTGCGGACGGCATCCTCTTCGGTGACCTCTTTCTTCAAGGCATCCTGCGGTGGCAGGCCGATGATATCGGTCTTGAAATCTTCGCAAGTCACGGTCAGACGGCAGAGCTCTTCCCGCATAAAAAGGTGGAAAGAGATCTTTCTTTTCTTGAGTTCATAATCCTCTTCCAAGGTCTTTTTGACCTCTTTGACTGCGTTTTTATAATCGGCATATTCGGTTTTGGTCTTGGTGCCAAACATCGAGGGACCCAACTCCTCTTTGAGATATCCGTTGGTGAAACCGTCCCGGGAGAAGATGTGGGCAAGGCGGGTGAGATCCTCTTCCGTGGGGGTGGTGCCGTCCAAGGCCTTACGATAGGCGGCGGTCACACTCCCTACGTATTCCGGCGATTTCAACCGCCCCTCGATCTTGAGGGAGACCACCCCGGCTTTTTGCAGTTGTTCCAAGGCTTTCAGCGTGCAAAGATCCTTCAGACTTAAAGGATATTGTCCGTTTTCATAGGGCAGACGGCAAGGCTGGGCACAGAGTCCTCGGTTTCCGCTTTTTTGCCCGATGACGGCGGATAAATAGCAGTTTCCGCTGTAACACATGCAAAGGGCGCCATGGGCAAACACTTCGATCTCCATGGTGGTATTTTTGCAAATTTCCGTAATTTCTCTAAGGGATAATTCCCGTGCCAGAACCACCCGCTTAAAACCTAATTTTTCCAAAAAGCGGACGCCGGAAAGGGAGTGGATATTCATTTGGGTGGAGGCGTGGAGAGGGAGAGAGGGGCAGACCTTTTGCAGGACTCTTGCCACTCCGAGATCCGAGACGATGGCGCCGTCTGCGCCGGAGTCTGCGATCTCCTCCGCCAGCTTCAAAAGGTCCGGCAGTTCATCCTCACGGGTCAGGGTGTTGACCGTCACGTAGACCTTGACGTTTCTCAAACGGCAGTAGCGGACCAGTTCTTTGAGTTCCGATCCGTCAAAGCCCTTGGAAGCCCGTCGGGCGTTGAGGATCCGGCCGCCCACGTAGATGGCGTCTGCACCGTTATGGACTGCGCTTTTGGCGGATTCAAAATCCCCGGCAGGGGCTAAAATTTCCATAGATCTTTCTTCCTTTTTCGTTCTTTTACAGCAACATTATATTAAAAAATAGAGAATATTTCAACCGCAACTTGACGAAAGGCGAAAAAAAGGGTAAAATAAGATGTAATATTTTGACTTTGGAGAGAGTGACATGAATAAATTCGCTGTCTTTTTTCGCAAATACGGCCATAAGATCTTTACCTTTTCCATTGGTTTGGTGTTCCTTTCCTTCTGCGTATTTATGGTAGGATTGGGCATCAACCGGATCTATCATCTCTTTAAACCGGCAGATATCTATTTGGAAAACGTAGATCCGGACTTGATCTGGGAGGGAACCGCCTTTGATGAAGTCCGTGCCTCCGGTCTGGAGGAAGGCTCCAAAGAATATTTCGATCTCTATCTCGCCAACTTCGTCCGGCAGGATTTTCCCGGCTTTACCAATCCCTTGGGATTGAATACCGATTACTTCGTTTCCTTCGGCATCTGGCAGGCCATTAAGGTCAACGGCCAGGGCGTTTACCATATGAAAGAGGACGGAAGCTTTTTGGTGCCGAAATCCGATGTGGAGAAGTATGCGCTTTATAGTTTTGACTATCCCGGAAAGATCGACCATCACGACGTGGAGGTCTGCGGAAAGTTCGACTATGATTCATTGAGCGGATGCTATCGGGTAGGAAGCGAAGCCATGAACGTCACCTATATGGTGCCGAAGGTCATCGACGTCAAATTTGACGAAGCGACCCAGCTTTATACTCTGACGGTGGACTGCTATTATCAGGAAGCGCTCAGCGAAGAGGACGCCACCAAGGATCCCACCAAATTTGCCAAACGGCTTTCCATCACTGTCCAGAAAGTGGACGAGATTATGACCATCAACGATGCGGATACAACGGTAACGAACTATCTCTTCACCTCTTGTGCTCTGGTGGATGAGACGATTTCCGGCGATACCGATAAAACCGATAAAAACGATTAATTTTTCTCAAAAAAGAGTGTCCTTTGGCCACTCTTTTTTGAAATATGAGGGTAAAAATGGAACAAAACGAACGCTCTTCGGCCTACCGGGATTTCCGGATCAGCGCCTATCGAAATAAATATGAGATCGCCCTCTGGTACGGCGGAAAGCTCCTTTCCTACGGTGTTTTGCTCAGTCGGGTGGAGTATGCCTACAATACCTTTTGCCAGATGGGGATCAAACCGGGTGACCGGGTCTGCCTGTGGCTTCCCAACTGCCCGGATCTGATGGCGAGTTTTTACGGTCTTTCCCGTCTGGGCGCTATTGCCGTTTTAGTTCATCCGTCGGATACTGCCGGAGAAGTGCGTCGGCAGATGCGTGCCACGGAAAGTGAACTTTTGATCACCACCGAGGGGCGCTATGAAGCCTTTTGCGAAGAGGGAACTCCCCTGCCGCCCAATCGGGTGGTGCTTTGCCGTCCGGATCGGGATATGAAGGGGAAAGATCGGCGTATTTACCGCACCATGGAGCGGCAAAAAGACGAGGAAAACGACGGCGCTTTTCTGGAAGAAATGATGGCGCAAAACCGCTATAATGCTATGGATATCCCCTTTGGGGATCGGGGGCAGGATGCGGTTCTTTTGGGCGGGATCAGCAGTTTCGTCGCCCCGAAATTCATCTCTTATTTCCCGGAGGAATTGGCGGATACCTCTGCCGAATTCTGGAAGAAAAAAGACTATGTTCATACGGTTTTTATCGAGAATTCTTTTGCCACAGAGGGCGGATTTTTGGCGGCGCACAGCGCATTGTGTAACGGGAAAACCATCCTTTGGAGTGTGGGGGAACCCTATAAATTATTGAAAAAGATGCGTCCTGATTTTTTGGTGGGAACGGAAGAGTTTTTCTGGGAGTTCCGCCAAAGAAAAGCGTTTTTCGGCAATCGGTGGGAGAACCTGCGGGGTGGATTTCAGATCGGAAAAGCAAAAACGCCGTTGATGGAGAAATTCGCCGAACGAGCCTTTCAGGCAGTGGGCGGTCAAGGAGCCTTAGCGTCCTCTCCGGTCCCTTTAAAACTGCGGAAAGAGGCTTTAGTTCCGGTGAAGGATTACGGCGTGGATCTATCGGCGATGGAGGCGATGCTATCTGCCCTTTCCGGGGTAGAAAAATGCCGTTGCGTTGCGGATGACGGAGGGATTCGGGTGCGGGTCCTGCCGGACGGAAAAGTATCGAACGGCATCCTCGGAAAACGGCTCATCGCCTGTTGCAGAAAAGAGATGAATCCGGCTCATTTGCCACGGACGGTGGAGTTCTGCTCAATATTATAAAAAAATACTTTACTAATAGTGAAACTTATGTTATAATTTTTTATCATTTATTGTTGAAAGGATCATAGCATGGGAACTGTCATCAGTATTGTTTCCGGCAAGGGCGGGGTCGGGAAGACGACCCTGTGTGCCAATCTTGCGTTTGCATTGGCGCTGTCCGGACATTCTGTTATTGCAATTGACGGCGATATGGGACTTCGAAATCTGGATATCCTTTTGGGGCTGGAAAGTAAAGCGCCGTATGATCTTTTGGATATTCTGGATGGCCGATGTCCGGTGGGTCAAGCCATCGTGGCGCATGATACCGTGCCGTCCCTGCATTTTATCCCCGGCGTGGAGGACTATACCGCCAAGATCGACCGGGGCGCACTCCGCCGGCTTTGCCATTGGCTGAGCGACCATTATGAATACGTACTGATCGACGCACCGGCCGGTGTGGGAGAGGGGTTCCGGGATGCGATCTACTGTGCACAGCGGTGTATCGTGGTTTCGACACCGGATCTGACCGCTGTACGGGATGCGGGCAGAACTGCCGGAATTATTGCAGGGCTTCGTCCCATCCGGACAGAACTGGTGATCAATAAAGTACGCAAACAGATGATCCGAAAAGGGCATCTGCAGAACGTGGATCAGGTGATGGATTCCGTTTCCCTGCCGTTACTGGGACTGGTTCCCCACGACGATGCAGTGGTAATTTCTTCCAATGGCGGGGGCATCCTGCCGGAGGGAAAATCCGTGACCGCAGAAGCGTTCAAGAATATAGCAGGACGGCTGGAGGGAAAAGACATTCCTTTGGCGCCGTTCTGGAGAAAGAAAAAGTGATCGGGAGGAGAGAAATAGATGAATATAGCGTTGATTGCCCATGAAAAGAAAAAAGAATTGATGGTGCAGTTTTGTATTGCTTACGCAGGTATTCTGGCGAAGCATAACCTTTGCGCCACCGCCACCACCGGCAATTTGATTGCCGATGCGACGGGATTGGAGATCAATAAAGTTCTGAGCGGCCCTCACGGCGGCGAAGATCAGATCGCAGCACGTATCTCCTACGGCGAGGTGGACGTACTGCTCTTCTTCCGAGATTCTCTGACTCCCACCACCCGGGAACGGGAGGAACTGAATATCCTCCGGCTGTGTGACGTGCATAACGTTCCTGTGGCGACCAATATCGCTACCGCTGAGGTCATTATCATGGCACTGGAGCGTGGTGATCTCGATTGGAGAGAGATCTCCAGACAATAATTTTTTATCCCTGCTCTCTTTGGTGAGCGGGGATTTGCTCTGTTTATTAAGGTGATAAAAGTAATCCGAACCTTGTTTTAAAAAGGTGGATTTCCGCTCACCCATCGTTAAAATACTCGTCAATGAAACAAGACAAAAAAGGAGAAAAAAGACTAAAATGGCTCAGATTTCCGCCCCGAAGGGCACCCAGGACATTCTGCCCCGTGACTCCGGTCGCTGGCTGCAGGTAGAGAATATCATCCGTGCGCTTTGCGCCCAATACGGTTTTAAAGAGATCCGCACCCCGGTATTTGAACATACGGAAGTATTCGTACGGGGCGTGGGGGAGACCACCGACGTGGTCACCAAAGAGATGTATACCTTTGAGGATAAGGGTGGCCGGTCCGTTACCCTGCGTCCGGAAGGGACGGCGGGGATCGTTCGGGCATTTGTGGAGAACGGTCTCTTCAATGAAGCCCTGCCCACTAAGCTTTACTATATGATTCAATGCTTCCGGTACGAAAAACCCCAGAAAGGCCGGTTGCGTGAATTCCATCAGTTTGGCATTGAGCTTTTCGGCGCTCCCGATCCCATCGCAGATGCGACGGTGATCTCCCTGCCGTATCGCCTGTTCCAAAAGGTTGGTCTGAAGGGGATCTCTCTGGAACTCAATTCCATCGGCTGTAAGGAGTGCCGCAGCAAGTATCGGGAAGCTTTGATCTCCTATTTTGAAAAGGATCGGGAAAAGCTTTGCCCCACCTGTCGGGAACGGTTAGAGAAAAACCCCATGCGGATCTTAGACTGCAAGAGCGAGATCTGTCGGGACGTAGCCAAGGATGCTCCCTTGATCACCGACTATCTCTGCGAGGAGTGCGATACGCACTTTGCTTCGGTGAAAGAATACCTCGATACCATGGGCATCACCTATAAAGTCAATCCCCGGATCGTGCGCGGTCTGGATTACTATAACCGGACAGTCTTTGAGTTCGTCAGCGACCAGATCGGCGCCCAAGGCACCGTCTGCGGCGGCGGTCGGTACGACGGTATGACCGAGCAGTTCGGCGGGGCTCCCCAGCCCGGCATTGGTTTTGCCATGGGGATGGAGCGGTTTATGCTGGTGCTGGAGCAGGCCGGCGTGGAACTGCCGGCAGAACGGGGGTGCGACCTCTTCCTCATTCCCTTGGGAGACCGGGCTTGCAAGGAAGCCGTTCGCCTGACCGGAAAAATGATGGATCAGGGCGCCAAGGTGCAGTATGATCTTCTGCGCCGTTCGGTCAAGGCGCAGATGAAGTATGCCGATAAGATCGGCGCCGCTTGTACCGCCGTCATGGGGGACAGCGAATTGGATGAAGGCAGTATCACGGTGAAAAATATGGCAGACGGACGTCAGGAAAAAGTGGCGCTGGATGCCTTGGATAGCAAATGGTTGGAGGAATTTATCAAATGAGAAGAACAGATTATTGCGGAACTATCACCCCGGAGCAGATCGGTCAGAAAGTAACGGTCTGCGGTTGGGTTCAGCGTCAGCGTGACTTGGGCGGTCTGATCTTTATCGACCTGCGTGACCGTACCGGTTTGGTGCAGCTGCAGTTTGACGAGTCGGTCAATAAAGAAGCCTTTGACGTGGCGTTTACCGTCCGGAGCGAATACGTTTTAGAAGTGACCGGAACCGTTGCCAAGCGTGGCGGAGCCGTCAACGAAAATCTCAAGACCGGTATGCTGGAAATTCTGGCAGATACCGTCAAGGTCTGGTCTCGTGCAAAGACCCCTCCCTTTGAGATTGTGGAGAACAGTAACGTAAATGAGGAACTGCGGTTGAAATACCGCTTCCTGGATCTCCGCCGTCCGGATCTGCAGGGCAATATCCTGATGCGCCATCGCATCACCAAGATCACCCGGGACTATTTTGATGAAAACGGCTTTATCGAGATCGAGACCCCGATGCTGATGAAATCCACGCCGGAAGGCGCACGGGACTATTTGGTTCCCAGCCGGATCCATCCGGGCAGTTTCTATGCACTGCCCCAGTCTCCCCAGATCTATAAACAGCTTTCCATGGTGGCAGGCTTTGACCGCTATATGCAGATCGCCCGGTGCTTCCGGGATGAGGACCTGCGTGCCGACCGTCAGCCGGAATTTACCCAGATCGACCTGGAGATGTCCTTTGTGGAGATGGAGGACGTCCTCGGTATGGTGGAAGGCTTCATGGAGCGGGTGTTCCGTGATGCTCTGAGCGAAAAGGTTCAGTTGCCCTTGCCCCGCCTCACCTATCAGGAGGCGATGGACCGCTTTGGCTCCGATAAGCCGGATACCCGCTTTGGGATGGAACTCTTCGACGTCAGCGACCTTGTGAAAGACTGCGGTTTTGGTGTCTTCAGCGGTGCGGTGCAAGCCGGCGGCAGCGTTCGTGGCATCACCGCCGAGGGTGGTGCCGCTATCCTGACCCGGAAAGAGATCGATAAATTGACTGAGCACGCCCGTGGCATCGGCGCCAAGGGTCTGGCCTTTATCCGGTGGATGCCGGAGGGCATCAACTGCTCCTTCAGTAAGTTCCTCTCCGAGGAAGAACTCAAAGCCATTCTGGAACGTGCCGGTGCTAAGGAAGGGGACGTGGTCCTCTTTGTGGCCGACACCAAGAACAGCATCGTTTTGAACACCTTGGGCGCCCTGCGTCTTTTGGTGGCAGATAAACTGGGCATCAAGAGAGAAGGCTATCAGCTTCTCTGGATCACCGAATTCCCCTTCTTCGAGTGGGATGAAGACAATGAATGCTGGGTGGCAATGCACCATCCGTTCACCTCTCCCATGGATGAATGTCTGCAATATCTGGAGACCGATAAAGCCAAGGTCCGCGCCAAGGCCTACGACCTGGTTCTCAACGGCGTGGAGCTGGCCAGCGGTTCCATCCGGATCACCGATCCCGAACTGCAGGGAAGAATGTTCAATATGCTGGGTCTTTCTCCCGAAGAAGCCCATCAGAAGTTTGGCTTCCTGACCGACGCCTTCCAGTACGGCGCTCCTCCCCACGGCGGATTGGGCATGGGTCTGGACCGGTTGGTGATGCAGTTGCTGGGTCTCAAGAACCTGCGTGACGTGGTAGCTTATCCCAAGGTACAGAATGCTTCCGAACTGATGAGCAACTGTCCCTCCGAAGTTTCTCCCGAGCAGTTGAAGGAACTGGGAATTGCCATCATTCCTCAGGAAGAGAATTAACAAATTGTTTACACCGCCTTCGGCGGATGTATGTTAGAATGAATTTGAAAAAATATTTCTAAGGAGAACCCCTTATGATCGAGGTAAAGAATATCGTCAAAAAGTATGGCGATAAATTCGCCGTCAACGATGTATCCTTTAAGATCGAGACCGGCGAGATCGTGGGATTTCTCGGCCCTAACGGCGCCGGTAAATCCACCACGATGAATATTCTGACCGGATATCTTTCGGCCAATAGCGGTACGGCGATTATCGACGGCATCGACATTCTGGAGGATCCCACCGTCGCCAAACGGCTGATCGGATTCCTGCCGGAGCAACCCCCTCTCTATATGGATATGACGGTTCGGGAGTATCTGGAATTCGTCTATGATCTCAAAGGCTGTAAATTTCCCCGGAAGGAGCATCTGGCAGAGATCTGCGAACTCATTAAGATCACCGACGTTTATAACCGGATGATCAAAAACCTTTCCAAAGGATACCGTCAGCGTGTGGGCTTCGCCCAGGCGTTGGTGGGCAATCCCCCGGTTTTGATTTTGGACGAGCCCACCGTGGGTCTGGATCCCCGGCAGATCATCGAGATCCGCAATCTGATCCAGCGGCTCGGGAAAAAGCATACCGTCATCCTGTCTACCCATATTTTGCAGGAGGTTCAGGCGGTCTGTGACCGGATCATCGTCATCAATAAAGGACAGTTGGTGGCAGACGGCACGGCAGACACCCTTACTTATAAGACGGCAGGCAACCGCCGTCTGGTCGCCCGGATCGCCGGCGGAAAGACGGAGGTGAAGAAAGCCATCCGTGCCATGGACGGCGTCCTCTTTGTGGACGATCTCGGCCAGAAAGAGCAGGGGACCTTTGATTATCTCATCGAAAGCCAACCCAGCGTGGATATCCGGAAACCCTTGTTCCGGATGCTCGCCGAGCATGGCTGGGCTTTGATGGGACTCAAATCCATGGATATGTCTTTGGAAGACGTATTCGTTAATCTGATTACCGGTGAGGGAGGTGTGACCGAATGACCGCTGTCTGGAAAAGAGAATTACGCTCTTATTTAAAATCCCCGGTGGGCTACGTCTACCTGTTTCTTTATCTGATCATCGCCGGAACCATTTTCAGTATTTTTAATCTGGCGAACTATAGCTCCGACGTGACCTACTATTTCTTTTACAGTTGCTATATTTTGATTTTGGTCGTACCCATTCTTACCATGAAGCTCTTCCCTGAAGAGCGCAAAAATAAGACCGACCAGATCCTCATTACCGCACCCATCAGTATCACCAAAATGGTACTGGGAAAATTCTTTGCGGCCTACACGATGTTTTTGATCAGTCTGGTTCCCAGCGTCTTTTGCATGGGCTTCCTTTCCATCAAAGGAAATATTGAATACGGCATCCTGGCCGGCAGTTATATCGGTATTTTGCTGGTGGGCGCTGCCTACATTGCCATCGCCATGCTGATGGCTTGTATTACGGAAAGCCAGATCATCGCTTTTATGATGGGATTCTTTACCCTCTTGATCTTTGCGATCTGTGACATTTTGAAAAACGTCATCAACGTCGGGTTTGTGACCAAGATCGTCAACGTGATCTCTGTTTCCACCCGGTTTGAAAAATTGGCCGGCGGTCTTTTCGATTTCTCGGCAATCTTTTATTTCATCAGTCTGACGGTGGTGTTTTTGTTCCTCATCGTCCGCATCATTGATAAGAGGAGGTGGAGCTGATGGCCAAGAATACATTCTTCAAAAGCCGTAAATTCAAGTACGGTTCCGTGGCGACCGGTCTGACGGTTGCGTTCGTGGCAGTGGTCATCATTGTCAATATCATCTTCTCTCTTCTGGCGGATGCCTATTCCTGGAAACTGGATATGACCTCTTATGATCTGTACAGTATTTCCGACAGCACCAAGCAGATCGTCAATTCCCTGACCAAAGAGGATCAGATCAAACTGACGATTATGTATAACGAAGAAAACTATCCGGAAGTCTTCCGTGAGACGGTCAAGCGGTTTGCGAACCTTTCGGAGAACGTGGAATATACCTACGTGGATCCTGACGTGAATCCCAATGCCCTGACGGCATTCGGCTCTGAATACAGCATCACCGAGGGTGCCATCGTGGTGGAAAACGGCGATCGGATCCGGGTCATCAACTTCAACGATATGTATGAGCAGGATAGTGAAAACTATACGGTGACCTATAAAGTGGAAGAGAGCCTGGCTTCAGCCCTGCTCCACGTGACCAAGGAGCAGATCCCTCTGGTTTATTTCGTGACCGGTCACGGCGAGGGGGGCTACGATTCCTTCAAGAGCCTGATCGCCAATAACGGTGCCGACGTGCAGGAAGTGAAGCTGAGCCAGCTTTCTACCTTTGATGATATGGCACGGGTGATGGTGATTGCAGGTCCGGCCATCGACTATTCCGAAACAGAGATCCGTATCCTGCAGGAATTCTTGACCAACGATTATAATTATGAACGGGATCTTTTCTTCTTTGCGGATCCTGAGTCTCCCAAGCTCCCCAATCTGGAAGCCTTTTTGGCCGAGTGGGGGATCGGTCTTGGCAATAACGTGGTGTTGGAGTCTGATAAATACAGCGCCGCTACCTATGCCAGTTCCACCGATGCAGTGCCTTTATATCTGATTCCGTCCTATACGGAAAAGACGGTCAGCGAAGTGACCCTGGCCGCAGACTATCTCAGCGTTGTACCTAATGCTCGGTCTATTGAACTGTTGTTTGAAACCTCCGGCATTACCGAGACGGCGGCCTTGATGACCACCTCTGAGGAGTCCTATGCCAAGAGCTTTGATGCCATTAATGCCGGCTATCAGCAGGCGGAGGGGGATGCCAAAGGCCCCTTTACGGTGGCTGCGGCGGCAACTCGGTATAAATTCCAAAATAACGTAGCGGTGGAAAGCCATCTCTTTGCCGCAGGTTCTGTGGATATGCTGGGCGAATATTATATGACTTATAACGGAAACGGCGCATTTTTGTATAACATCTACCAGATGATGGTGGGCGAGAATGAGTCGGAGATCGTAGGTGCCTCCAAAGTGGCCACCTCCACTTCCATGACGTTGGATACCGCCACCGTGCGTTGGGGTTCCATCCTCTTTATCGCCGTGATTCCTGCCATCTTCCTGGTGATCGGTCTGATCGTTTATATCCGGAGGAGATACCTATGATGAAGCGTTTGAGACCCTTACTCATTCTGGCCGGCTCTGCCGTTGTTCTGGGAATTATTCTTTGGGTGCTGGTGGCCTTTGTTCTGCCCAAGGACGAGACCGGAGAGGAAAAGGGAAATAGCGTGGTCTTGATGGAGACCAATCTGACCGAGGCGGATTCCATTGAGATTAAAAACGCCTTTGACACCTATATCTTGACCAAAGAGGCGATTGGCTCTTACTATATCGAAGGTAAAAAAGGCTATAAGGTAAACAGTGCATCCGTAGTGGAACTCTTGAAAGAGTTGGGCAGTCTGACGGCCACCAAAAAGGTCATCGACGCACCTTCTGAGGAGCAGTTGAAAAGTTATGGCTTAAAGACGCCCTTCGGCACCTTGAAAGTGAAGGACGACGATAAGACTTATGGTTTTTCCTTCGGCACTACCTCTTCCTCCGGGAACTATTACCTGCAGATGGAGGGAGATCCGGCGGTGTATCTCATTGACAGCACCGTGCCGGACGTGGCCTTGTTGGCCCGGTATCAGTTCTATACCAATACCTTGATCGAATATACCGGTGAGGCGGATGAACTGGAAAAACTCACCGATATTAAGATCGGCGGAAAGGAACGGGAGCAGGAGATCGTCATTGAGATGAATATCCTGGGGGACGATGAGGTCGGCACTTCCTATATGATGACTGCCCCCATCTACCAGTCTTTCTCCGGCGCCATTCAGGATTCCTTGAATGAGTTGATGATCTATCTCGGTACCAGTACGGTGGTCGGAGACGACACCGGTGACGCCGCACTGAAGAAATTCGGGCTGGACGATCCGTCTTATATCTTGACCTACGTGCTGGACGAAGAGACGGTGGAGGTTCACTTCGGCAAGGTCAACGACAGTGGGTATCGCTATTGCTACGTCCCCGGTGGAAAGTTCGTTCACTACATTCCGGAAACGTATACCGAGTGTCTGGGGAAACCCCTCAAGAGCTATTGCGAGGATATGATCTATACCCGTGCCGCCGACACCCTTTCTCACGTTACTATCAGCGGCAGCGGAAAGACCTTTGAGATCGCCGTGGGTGAGAAGGATGAGGAGGGTAACTTCTACGTTACCATCAATAATAAGCAGGTAGACAGTGAATTGTTCTCCGACTTTTATGCCCATATTCTGACCATCGGCATCACCGATCTGGGTCAGAAAGGGGAGGAGCAGAACTCCTATCTCGACATCACCTTTACCTTGAAGAACGGAACGAAGGAATATATGAAATTCTATTCCGTATCGGAACTGAAATGCTTTGTGGAACTGAACGGAAAAGGAAACTTTTGGGTCAGTACGTTGAACGTGGATAAGATCCTCTCCAACGCCCAGAAACTCTACGACGGCGACGTCATCTCGCTGGAGTGGTAATGGACTTTATATAAATATAGGAAAAAACTCTTGCATTTTTATAAAGTTTGTGGTAAACTAATACCAGATTGAATACCAAGGAGGTTCGTGAAACACGAACCTCCTTGCATTTTGGGTGAAAGGACTGAGAAGGTGAAAGGAAATATTGCAGGGAAGGTAGAAGTCCTGGCAAAGCCGGTGGCGGAAGGCTTGGGCTACGAGCTGTTTGACGTAGAGTACGTCAAGGAGGGGCCGGATTTCTTTTTGAGATTGTATATCACCAAAGACGAAGGAATTGCCATCGAGGATTGCGAAGCCATGTCTCGGGCAGTGGATCCGCTGTTGGACGAGGCCGATCTCATCAAGGATCATTACTACCTGGAGGTCTCTTCCGTGGGACTGGATCGTCCGTTGAAAAAAGAGAAAGACTTCCTCTATTTTATGGGCGAAAAGATTGAGATTAAGCTGTTCCGCCCCGTAGAGGGCAGTGATTATTGGGTAGGGCAGTTGACCGGCTATGAGGACGGTCGCTTTACCGTCGATTGCAAAGGGACTGTCTTGGAGTTGGCAGTAAAGGATGCCCGTCTCATCCGTCCCTGGGTTGATTTTTCATAATATTTAGGAGGATAGAATAAAAAGAAATGAAGAACGCAGAATTTTTTAAGGCATTGGATCTGATCGAAGCGGAGAAAGGAATCCCCGCAGACTACATGATCGAAAAGGTAGAGGCCGCCCTTCTGGCCGCCGCCAAACGAGCTTACGGCACCTCCGATAATGCCGAGGTCATCGTAAATCGTGAGAAAAACGAGATCAAACTGATCATCAAAAAGACCGTCGTTGAAGAGGTGACCGACCCCGCTCTGGAGATCACTCTGGAGGAGGCGCACGACACTGTTTCCAAGCGATTGAAACTGGGCGACGAAGCTAAGATGGAGATCAAGACCAAGGAGTTTGGCCGGATCGCAGCGCAGAATGCAAAGCAGGTCATCATCCATGGTATCCGGGACGGCGAGCGCGGTCTTTTGTATCAAGAGTTCAATAGTAAGGAAAGTGAGATCATCACCACCACCGTCAATCGGGTGGAGCCCAACGGAAACGCTATTCTGGATATCGGCAAGAGCCAGGCGATGCTCATTCGCAACGAGCAGATCCCCGGTGAAGTGCTGAATCCCGGCGATTTCGTAAAGATCTACGTAGTGGAGGTTCGCTCCGCTCAAAAGGGGCCTCAGGTTCTGATCTCCCGGACCCATCCCGGTCTGGTCAAACGGCTGTTTGAACTGGAAGTGCCCGAAATCTTTGACGGCTCCGTGGAAGTAAAGGCCATTGCCCGTGAGGCCGGTAGCCGTACCAAGATCGCCGTTTGGTCCGAGGATGAAAACGTGGATCCCGTCGGCGCTTGTATCGGTGCCCGGGGAATGCGTATCACCAAGATCTGTGAAGAACTGAAGGGGGAGAAGGTAGACGTCATTCGTTACAGTGAGGATTCCGAGGCCTATATCGCTTCTGCTTTGGCTCCTGCCAAGATCCTCAGCGTAGCAGCAGATGATGCGGCGCACACCTGCGTGGTGGTCGTCAGCGACGATCAGCTTTCTCTGGCCATCGGTAAGGAAGGTCAGAATGCCCGTCTGGCTGCCAAGCTGACCGGTTATAAGATCGACATTAAGCCGCTCTCTAAAGTAGGTGAGTAAACCTTGGCAAAAGAACGCAAAATACCCATGCGGATGTGTCTGTGCTGCCGAGAAATGAAGGCGAAGAGGGACTTAGTCCGTGTGGTACTCAATAAAGAAGGCGAGATCTCCGTGGATCTGACCGGCAAGGCGCCGGGCAGAGGGGCTTACCTTTGCAGGGAGCCGGAATGCGTGGCAAAGCTGACCAAGACCCGCGCATTGGATCGGGGCTTTGGCAGAGCGGTGCCGGAGGCGATCTATGAACGGCTTCAAAAGGAGCTGGTCGTAAGTGAATAAGGTTTTATCAACGCTGGGCCTTGCCCGTCGGGCAGGACGGTTGAATTACGGCTTTGATATGGTCATGGCAGGCATGGGACAGACGCAGCTGCTGATCTTGGCAGAGGACGTGGCGCCCAGAACCTGCAAGAATATAAAGTTAGCAGCCGGAGATTATGAAATTCCGGTTCTGCAATTGCCGATTACCAAGGAGCGACTTGGCGTCAGTATCGGTACCAAGCCGGTGGGCATTATCGGTGTGACCGATCGGGGATTTGCCCGCAGCCTGACGCAATCTATCGAAGGGGGTAAATAATATTGGATCAGAAATACAGAGTGCATGAATTTGCAAAGGATTTCAGTTTGAAAAGCACCGACGTGATGACGCTTTTGGATAAACTGGAGACTAAGGAACGCACCCATATGGCGGTGCTGACCCAAAGAGAGTTGGATTATCTCTTTAACTATTACACCAAAAAGAATGAAGTTAAAGACTTCAATGCCTATTTTGAATTGGCAAACCGCCCCGATCCCGAGGGCGAAAAGAAGCCGGAGCCCAAGGTGGAAGCACCCAAGGCCGAGGTGAAGAAAGAGGAAGAGAAGAAGCCGGAACCCCAAAAGACCGGTCCTCGTCTTATTTCCAAGGCCGAGCCGCCCAAGAAGGCCGAGCCTAAGAAGGAAGCGCCCAAGACGGAGGCACCCAAAAAGGACTTCCCCAAAAAGGAAGCTCCCAAGCAGACCGGCCCTCGCCTGATCTCCAAGGCGGAGCCCAAAAAAGAGGCACCGAAGCCTGCCGAAAAGCCGGCGGCTCAGCAACCGAAGCCCGGCCCTGTCAAGCCGGTCCAGATGCCCAAGAAAAAGGAAAAAGGACCCCGTCAGGTGCAAAACTACGAGCGTACCGTGCGTGTGGTGGATACCCGTACTCAGGATATCAACCTCAGCAAGTATGACGATAAGCTGATGGATCTGGCCAATAGCCATGAGGGACGGAATACCGCTGGCGCTTCCAAGCAGAAGATCCAGAAGAAGAATCAGCGTCCCGGCCAGTACGGCACCAAGAAGAAAAAGGAAACGGAGGCAGAGCGTCTGAAACGGATCGAACTGCAGAGAAAGCAGGCCAAGATGAAGATTCAGGTTCCCGAGGAGATCTCGGTGGGCGAATTGGCGCTCAGAATGAAAGTCAACGTAGCGCAGGTCGTGAAGAAGTTGATGACCCTCGGCATTATGGCCGCCGCTTCTCAGATCATCGACTACGATACTGCTTATCTGGTAGCAGAGGAATTTGATATCCGGGTAGAGAAAGAGATCATCCTCTCCATCGAGGACCGTTTGATCGACGATCGGGAGGACGATGCAGCCGATCTCGAAAAGCGCTGTCCCGTTGTGGTGGTCATGGGTCACGTTGACCACGGTAAGACCTCCCTTTTGGACGCCATCCGTAATGCCAACGTGGCAAGCGGAGAAGCCGGCGGTATTACCCAGCATATCGGTGCGTACAAAGTGCAGTGCAACGGCGAAGACCTGACCTTCCTGGATACTCCGGGACATGCGGCCTTTACCGCCATGCGTGCCCGTGGCGCACTGGCTACGGATATTGCCATCCTGGTCGTGGCTGCGGACGACGGTATCATGCCTCAGACCGTAGAGGCGATCAACCACGCCAAAGCAGCTGAAATTCCCATCATTGTTGCGATCAATAAGATGGATAAACCTGCTGCCAATCCGGATAAGGTAATGCAGGAATTGACCGAGTATGAATTGGTTCCCGAAGCATGGGGCGGCGATACCATCTGTGTGCCCGTTTCTGCTTTGAAGCATGAAAATATTGATACCCTCTTGGAGATGGTTCTTTTGGTAGCAGAGATGCGTGATCTCAAAGCCAACCCCAACCGTCTGGCCAAGGGTACCGTCATCGAGGCGAAGCTGGATAAGGGTCGTGGCTCTGTGGCTACGGTTCTGGTACAGAACGGCACCTTGAAGATGGGCGACATCATCATCGCCGGTACGGCAGTCGGTAAGATCCGTGCCATGACCGACGATAAGGGTCGTAAACTGAAGACCGCCGGTCCTTCCACTCCTGTGGAGATCATCGGTTTGGCAGAGGTTCCCCAGGCGGGTGATAACTTCTTCGTCGTCGAAGACGAGCGTCTGGCCCGTGAGTTGGCAGATCAGCGTAAGAATGACCAGAAATTGGCCGCACAGAGCCAGTATAAGGTCTCTTTGGACGATCTGTTCTCCCGGATCCAGGAAGGCAACATGAAGGATCTGAACATCATCGTCAAAGCTGACGTGCAGGGTTCTGCCGAGGCAGTCAAGGCTTCTTTGGAGAAGTTGACCAACGAGGAAGTCCGTGTACGGGTCATTCATAACGGCGTAGGCGGTATCAACGAAAGCGACGTCATGCTGGCAGAGGCCTCCGGCGCCATCATCGTCGGCTTCAATATCCGTCCCGATGCCAATGCAAAGGCTTCTGCGGAAAAAGCCAACGTGGATATTCGCTTGTATCGTGTGATCTATGACTGTATCGAAGAGATCGAGGCGGCTATGAAGGGGATGCTGGCGCCCAAGTTCAAGGAAGTGGTGCTGGGTACTGCCGAAGTGCGCCAGACTATTAAGGTCTCCGGAATCGGTACCGTTGCCGGTTGCTACGTCAAGAGCGGTAAGATGGTTCGGAATGCATCCGTTCGCTTGATCCGTGATAACGTGGTGATCTTTGAGGGTGCTTTGGCCTCCTTGAAGCGGTTTAAGGACGATGCCAAGGAAGTATTGGAAAACTTTGAATGCGGTTTGACCATTGAGAACTTCAACGATATCAAAGAGGGCGATATGGTCGAAGCCTATGAAATGCAGGAGATTAAAGAATAATGGCACATCGTATTGCACGAGTGAACGAGGAGATCCGTAAGGAATTGGCCCGGATCCTTCCCACGGTGAAGGATCCCCGGGTTCCCTCTCTGATCTCTATTACAGCGGTGGAGACCACCGGCGATCTGAAAGAGTGTAAAGTATTTGTTTCTGCGCTGATCGGGGATGAGGCGGAGATGCTTCGGGGACTGAAGTCCTCCGGCGGCTATATCCGTGGCGCCCTGGCGAGAAATTTGAAACTGCGCTATACGCCGGAATTGAGTTTCTATGCAGATCCGTCTATTAAGTACGGTATGCATATCAATGAAAAGCTCCACGAACTGGGCCTTGACGGCACCGGTGAGGAACAGGACGATGAGCAAGAATAACAGCCTCATCGAAATTGCAGAGTTTTTAAAGGGTCAGCAAACACTGACCCTGCTTTGCCATGCCCGGCCGGACGGTGATACCTTAGGGTGTGCGTTTGGACTGAAAACCGTTTTGGAAGCGTTGGGCAAAGAGGTGCAGGTTCTTTGCGCCGATCCGGTCTCTCCCCGTTATCTCTTTTTGAGTGAGGGAAAAGAGGATCTGACCGGGGAGCCGAAGGGTGCCTTGGTTTGCTTGGACGTAGCCTCTCCGGAAATGGCCGGGGATTATAAAGAATTCGCCCTGACGGCGGATGCGGTCATTGACCATCATACGACCAATCCGGGCTATGGGAAACTGAATTTTATTGATGATACGGCGGCTGCTGCCGGAGAGATCATGGTTGATCTTTCTAAACTGCTGGGCGCCCTGCCTCAGAAGGCGGCAGTGTATTTTTACACCGCCATTTCTACCGATACCGGGTGCTTTAAATACGGAAATACCACCGCCCGAAGCCATCGGGCGGCGGCAGAATTGGCAGAGACCGGCTTTCATCTGGCATCGGTCAATAAATGGTTGTTCCAGACCAAGCGGAAGGCGGAGTTTGAACTCAATCGCCTGGCCATGGAGCAGATCCATTATTTTGAAAATGGTAAGATCGTCACCATGCGGATCTCCCGGAAGATGCTGGAAGAGACCGGTGCCGGTGCGGATGAGCTGGAAGTGATCTCTTCTTTGCCCATCCAGATCGAGGGCGTGGCGGCTGCTGCGACCTTTAAGGAAAATCCGGACGGAAGCCATAAGGTTTCCTTGCGGACCGACGGCACCGTTCACGGCGGAGAGATCTGTGGACTTTTTGGCGGTGGCGGACATCGTCAGGCTTCCGGCTGTACCATGACCGGGGCTTTTGAAACAATCGAAGAAGTAATGGTAGAAGCCTTGAAAAAGGCATTGGAGACTCGATGAACGGACTGTTTTTAGTGGACAAACCGGAGAACATGACCTCTTTCGGGGTGGTGGCAAGACTCCGCAGATTGACGGGGGAGAAGTGCGGTCATAGCGGTACCTTAGATCCCTTGGCGACCGGGCTTTTGCCGGTGATGGTGGGGAAATCCACTAAGCTGTGTGAATTATTCACCGCCGGCAGAAAGGGCTATGTCGGGACCTTGCGGTTCGGGGTTTGTACCGATACCGGCGATATTACCGGAGAAGTACTGGGAGAAGCAGAGGAGATGCCCACAGAGGAAGAGTTTCGGGCATTACTGCCTCAGTTTACCGGCGCTATTGAGCAAAGACCGCCGGCCTATTCCGCCATCAAGGTCAACGGCGTTCCTTTGTATAAATTAGCCCGAGCCGGAAAGGACGTGGAAATTCCGGCACGGACGGTGGAGATCTACCGGCTGGAACTTCTTTCCTTTGATCCTGAGAAAAAAGAAGCGGTACTGGAAGTGGAGTGCTCCAAAGGTACTTACATTCGCAGTCTTTTTATGGATATGGCGGAGGCGGCAGGAACCTTAGGAACCATGTCTGCCCTCAGACGGACCAAGTCCGGCCGTTTCTCCCTGGAGGAGGCTATCCCCTTGGAGGAGTTGATGAACCGCCTTGCCGAAGGAGATGCGGAGGATCTGATCCCGGCGGAAAAGGCCTTGGATTTTCTTCCTCGGTTTGTACCGCAGGACTTTTTTGCAACCTTGATGAGAAACGGCTGTGAGATTGCCGTTAAAAAGATGAAAAACGTCCCGGATACCCTTTGCAGGGTCTATAAGAACGATGAATTTATCGGTTTGGGACATCAATTTGAAAAGGATGGAGAAACCTTATTTAAGGTGGTAACGCATTTATGGGAATAAACCGTGTGGTCGCTCTGGGCGATTTTGACGGGGTTCACCGGGGTCACCGGGAGATCCTCAGCCAATTGAATAAATGGGCGGAAGCCTTGGGCGCCGAAGCACTGGTTCTTTCCTTTGATAGCAACACCAAAGGCCGGAAGATCATTTCTGAGGACAACGTAAAGGATTATTACTTTCGCCAGTATGGAGTTCACTCCTGGCGGAAATTATCCTTTGAGGAATGGAAAGACGTGACGGCCGAGGAGTTTACCGAACGTTTTTTAAAAGAAGAGTTAAATACGGTGGGTTTGGTTTCCGGCCAGGATTTCCATTTCGGAAAAGGGCGGGCAGGAAATGAATTCACCTTGATCAGCCGTGGCATTGCCGTCAAAAGATTGGATAATGTAACGGCGGAGGATGTGCGGATCAGTTCTACCGCCATCCGTAAATATATCGAAGAGGGAGACCTTCCTCGGGCTGAAGACCGCTTGGGTCATCCCTTTTGCCTGATGGGAACCGTCTGCCACGGCAAAGGACTTGCCCGGCAGTTCGGATTGCCTACAGCCAATTTGGCCCTTACAGAACGCCAATTATTACCTCCTAACGGCGTATATGCTTCCTGGGTGGAGGTGGAGGGCATCCGCTATCCGGCTGCCGTCAATATCGGTGTCCGCCCCACGGTGGAGACCGGGGGAACAATGAATTTAGAAGCGCATCTTCTGGGTGAAGTGCCGGAGCTTTACGGCAAAGAGATCCGGGTAGAATTGAAATCCTATCTCCGCCGGGAACGTACCTTTGAGAATGAAGAGGCGTTGTTTTTGCAGATCCAAAAGGACGGGGAACAGAGTTTAGCGAGATTGGAGATGCTACGATGAAAAAGAGATGGATTGCGCTTGCGCTGACTGCACTGTTGCTCTGCAGCCTTTCCGGTTGTAAAGAAGCGCCGGTTGAAGTGCCGCAAGAGGATTGCGGCGGAACCGGCTACGGTGTCAGCCAGAAAAGCGTTTTAACGGTGCAGGATCTATACTTTCTGCGTCCCGGTGTCAACCGCAGTGTGGTGGCGGAAAATTTAGGCAGTTCTCTGGCCAATGCCTTGGAGGAGAGTGCCACCGATACCTATCGGCTGACCGACGGAGAGACTTTGGTTCTGACCTATAATGTAAATGATAAGATCTCCGGTGCAGTCTGGACGGATACCGCCGGCAAAAAGCAGGACTTTTTTCAGTATTTGAATGATATTGGAATTATCTCCAATTATAAGCCGGATCATGAAGAAACAGAGAAAGAGCCGGAAAAAGAGCCGGAGACTCCGGATGAGACGCCGACCCCGGAATCCAAGCCGGATGAAACACCGGCACCGGAAACAGACGGCAATTATTTTTCTTCTAAGCGATATACTTATCTGATGGCGGACCAGATCCTCAAAAAAGGGGTCGAGCGGGAGACGGTGGTGTCTGCTTTTGGCAAACCCAATTCTTTTAGTTCCATCACCTTTGCCAAGGATAGTTATCTGATCGACGTTTATAACATGGAGGACGGCAGTACTCTTTATCTAGACTACGGTTATAATCGAAAGACCCTTCGGGCGGTGCAAAAAGCGGAGGGTGGTAAGGTGAAGGATTATATCGGTACCTGGGGTCAGGAAGAAAAGCCGAAAGGCTATATCCGTTTCACCAGAAATCAGTCGGTCTTCAATACCCTCAAGAAAAATGCCAAGCCCTCGGAGATCTATCGCCGTTTCGGCGCACCGGATTGGTTGGAAGGTTCTGCAGACCATTATCGGGATGCCTATATGTTGCTGGGCGGAGAGGTCTATTATTTGGACTTTGGCCCCAACCATACGGGACTGACGGCGGTGGTTTTGCAAAAGGCCAATGGGAAAGTGGTAAACTATACCTTAAAATAAGAGGTAGTTATGAAAAAAATACTTGCACTTCTTCTGGCGTTGAGTATGGTACTCTCTCTCGCCGGATGTAAACAAACAAAAGAAGATTTGAAATTCTACGTGGTAGACGGCGATCTGGTCTCCGTCGGCATGGCGGACGGCGTATTGCTGAACGTGGCACGGAAACAGGGGCGTGTGGCCTTCACCGGGGAGGATCTTGCCGGATGGCAATGGGAGACCCACCGGGTCCAACTGAAGAACATCGCCGTGTTGGGCGGTGATCAGGATGGCGGCAGCCGTCTTTTCCAGGCGGAAGCAGACGATTGCTTTATCCTGACCTTAGGAAACCAATTGGTGTATGCAGGAAGCTTTGCGCCGGCCTCCGGCTCAGTGCGGGCGGTTCGTAATCCTTATATTCAGGACGGGGAAGAGGATACCTTCTATCTTCTCTGCGATCAGAAGTTTGAGGAAGGGAAGGATCCTCGGATCCAGGAAGCCCTTTACACTTATTTGGCGGAGCAACAATTATTAGTCTCTGAAATTCAAATCAAAAAATAAACGTATGTCGCCCTGCATAAAAATGAACGATCATTTTTATGCAGGGCGACAATTTTTCTCCGCCTCTCTTGACAGATAGGCATTTGTTCTATAAAATAGTTAATTAGTTAACTAAATTGTTTTGAAAAGGAGTTGATCCTATGGCACCTCCCCCCGGCGGCCGGCGCGGACCCCGGCCGGAACTAACGGAAGAAGAAAAGAAGAATGCCCCTAAGCTGACCTGGGCGTTGGCAAAACGGGTGCTTTCCTGGCTGAAGCCCTATTGGTTTCGGTTATTGCTGGTATTGCTCTGCATCACGGTAGCAGGAATTCTCAGCGTGGTCCCTTCGCTCTTGACGGGACAGATGATTGATAAAGGTCTTTACGGCGGTGACGTACCGTTGCTGATCCGTCTGGCAGGCTTCTCTCTGTTGGTTCTGATTATTTCTAATATTATTTCTGCCGGCGAGGTGTATCTGACCACTTGGATCGGTCAGCATGTCACCTTTGATATGCGCAATAAAATGTATGCCCACCTGCAAAAGATGGGACATCGCTTCTTCACCTCCAATATGCAAGGGGACATCATTACCCGGATGACGGAGGATATCGGCGGTGTGCAGTCGGTGATCGCCAATACCTTTTTAAATCTCTTTAGTAACTGCGCCACCGTGGTGATCGTTTTGGTGACGTTGGTACGGGAAAACTGGATCATGGCGATCCTCAGTCTCCTTTTAGTGCCGTTTTTGGTGCTGCCTACCCGATTTGTGGGAAGAAAGCGTTGGCAGATCGCAGACGAGACCCAGCGTCAGCGGGATAAATCCAATCAGATCCTGAATGAGACCCTCAGCGTCAGCGGTCAGCTATTGGTGAAGCTCTTTACCAACGAAGAGCGGGAATATGCCACCTATGAGGGAATTAACCGGGAGACCATGCGGCTGCATATCAAAGAACGGATGATGGGTCTTTGGTTCTGGCGGACCCTGCGGGTGTTGCATGGGATCGTGCCGTTATTGATCTACGTGGCAGCCGGTCTTGTGATGTATAAGCTGGGGGATACCAGTCTGACGGTGGGCGGTGTTACCATCATCGTTTCTTTGGTCAACCGTCTGCATCATCCCATTGATCAATTGTTGAATATCCACGTGGACGTCATTCGTTCCATGGCGTTATTCAACCGTATTTTTGAGTATTTTGATCTGGAACCGGACGTGAAAGATCCGGTGAACGGATACCGTCCTGCCGAGGTACGGGGAGACGTGGCGTTCCATGACGTAGCCTTTTCCTATACGGCAGAAAAAGAGTTACTGCGAGAGATCACCTTCCGTGCGGATGCCGGCAAGACCATTGCCATTGTGGGTGCCAGCGGTTCCGGTAAATCTACGCTGGTCAATCTCATTCCCCGTTTGTATGACGTGCAGGGAGGCTCCGTTGCCTTGGATGGCGTGGATCTTCGGGAATGGGATCTGACGGCATTACGGCGGCAGATCGCTGCAGTGACTCAAGAAACCTATCTTTTTAACGATACCATTCGGGCTAATTTGCTGTACGCCAAGTACGACGCTACCCAAGAGGAATTGGAGCAAGCCTGCCGGGATGCCAATATCCACGACTTCATTATGAAACTGCCTCAAGGTTATGATACCGAAGTGGGGAACCGGGGCTTCAAGCTCTCCGGCGGAGAAAAGCAACGTCTTTCCATTGCCCGGGCGATCTTGAAGGATCCAAAGGTGCTGATTTTGGATGAAGCCACCTCTTCTTTGGATTCCATTTCGGAAAATCTGATCCAGGAGGCCATCGGTCCTCTCCTGAAAGGACGCACCTCCATCGTGATTGCCCACCGTCTGACTACGGTATTGGCTGCCGATGAGATTTTGGTGATGAAGAACGGCCGTATCGTCGAACGAGGCCGCCATGAAAGCTTGGTGGAGCAAAACGGCGTATATCGGGAGTTATACGAGACGCAGTTCCGCTATGCTCTGGATGATTACGAAAAACGAAAAGGAAAAGAATAAACAAAAAAGAGATGCTATTCGCATCTCTTTTTTAATCAGACTGTCAAAAAAGTCCCCGACCGCAGAAAATAAAAGAAAAAGAACGGGATATACCAATTTTGCAATATAACGATGAGAAGGAGATGCCACTCTTTCTCATCATTCCTTTATAAGGGGAAAATCCGCATAGTGCGGATTTTAATTAAAATTTTCTGCTATTCGCGGGGCCGCTCTCTACCGTACCGATGTACGCCGACGAGACCGCCCCCACGAATTCGGAAACATTTTTGAAAGTCTCCCCAGCGTGTCAAAAATAAAAAACAGGGTTCTTTGACACGCTGACAAAAAAGAGATGCTATTCGCATCTCTTTTTTGATATTTAAGTAGTTTGGATCAATAGTCCTTTGCCAATCTTTGAATATTGCTAATCAGCAAGAGGAGATCCTCTTCGTTGAGCTTCTGCATATCCTTGAGGGCAGTCTGGATCAGGGTGGGGTATTTGGTTCCTTCATCAAAAAACTGTTGAGGGGTCACGCCGAAATAATCGCAGATTGCCAAAAACTCTGAGAGAGGCGGTAAGGCCTTCCCGGAAGAGATATTGTAGACATAACTGCGACTGTGACCAAGATCATAACTCATGCGGTATTCGGAAACGCCCTTTTGAATGCGAAGCTGTGTGATACGGTCACGAATGAATTTCGTATCCATTAATTTTCACCTCACTTAAATATATTTTACCCAATTAAAGCGGTCGAGTGTGCAAAAATATTACGCTTTTCATTTCATAAAAGTCATATAAATTCGTTAAGTGTAAAAAAATGTCGGAGAATATGCGGATTTTGAAATTTGTTCTAAATAATGTGGCAGTATCAATAGAAACGACCTCTTCTATAAAGTAGTATATCAAATAAATCTGGCTTTGAAAAGGGACAAATTTTGGAAGAAAAGCTTTGAATTTTAGTATGGAAATCGTTGACGATATCAATGCTTTTTGATATAATATTTGAATATGATAATTGTTAGAATTGGAGGTTTCTCATGCTCAAGCGACTTGCAGGATGTATTCGTGAATATAAAACTGCATCGATCCTATCTCCGTTGATCGTAATGCTGGAGGTAGTGATCGAATGTATCATTCCGTTCCTGACGGCCAATCTGGTCAATGAGATCAAGGCCGGCTGTGAGATGGAAGTGATCTTGAAATATGGAGTTCTTTTGGTTGCGATGGCGGCGCTTTCGTTGACTTGCGGTGTTCTGGCAGGTCATTATTGTGCGACTGCCGCCTGTGGATTTGCTAAAAATCTCCGAAAAGATCTTTTTTATAACGTCCAAAGATTTTCTTTCGGTAATATTGACCGGTTTTCCACCTCCAGTCTGGTGACACGCCTCACGACGGACGTGGCCAACGTGCAGATGGCATTTATGATGCTGGTCCGCACAGCGTTCCGGGCTCCTTTTATGATGATCTTTTCAGTTTTTATGGCCTTCTATATGGGCGGAAAAATGGCATGGGTCTTTGTGGTGGTTATTCCGATTTTAGGTTTTGGTCTTTTCGCAATTGCCCGAAAGGCGATGCCCATCTTCCGTAAGGTTTTTCGTAAATATGATACGCTGAATAATTCCGTGCAGGAGAATATTCAGGGAATGCGTGTGGTCAAGGCCTACGTTCGGGAAGAGCGGGAGAGCGAAAAGTTTGCGGCCGCTTCCGAAGACGTGGCGCAGGATTTTACCCGTGCAGAGAAGCTTTTAGCGTTGAATGGCCCCTTGATGCAGCTTTGCATGAATATCGTTATGCTGGCGGTGATCTATTTCGGTTCGCAAATGATCATCGCCACCGGTGGAAAAGCTCTGGATGTGGGACAGCTTTCTGCGTTATTGACCTATGGGGTGCAGGTCTTGTTTAGTTTGATGATGGTTTCGATGATCTTCGTGATGCTGACGATGTCGGGAGAGTCTGCCCGCAGAATCGTAGAGGTATTGGACGAAGAAAGCACCATCAAGAATCCTTCGGCTCCCCGTTATGAAGTGGCCGACGGCGCCCTGGATTTTGAAGGCGTCAGTTTTAAATACTCTGAAAATGCAGAGGAATATGCATTGAAGAATATCAATCTGCATATTGCATCCGGCCAGACGGTGGGCATCATCGGCGGGACCGGTAGTAGCAAGACCACCTTGATCCAGTTGATCTCCCGTCTGTACGACGTGACGGAAGGAGCTGTTAAGGTGGGTGGTGCAGACGTGCGGGAATATGATCTCACGTCCCTCCGAAATCAGGTGGCGGTGGTGTTGCAGAAAAACGTGCTGTTTTCCGGCACCATCAAAGAGAACCTGCGTTGGGGCGATCCCGCCGCAACGGATGAGGAACTGATCCATGCGTGTAAACTGGCTTGTGCAGATGATTTTATCCGCCAGTTCCCCGACGGGTATGATACCTATATCGAGCAGGGCGGAACCAACGTCTCCGGCGGTCAGAAGCAACGGCTTTGTATCGCCCGTGCCCTTTTGAAAAAACCGAAGGTGCTGATTTTGGATGATTCCACCAGCGCCGTCGATACCCATACGGATGCCATGATCCGTAAGGCCTTCCGGGAGGAGATCCCCGGGACTACAAAATTAATTATCGCTCAGCGGATCTCTTCGGTGGAGGATGCGGATCTGATCGTGGTGATGAACGGCGGTGAGATCGACGATCTGGGCACTCATCAGGAACTTCTTGCCCGGAATGCGATCTATCAAGAGGTCTATACCTCTCAAAATAAGGGAGGTGAGCAGAATGGCTAAAAAGACCGATACCCGTCCACCTATTTCAGTCCCCAAGGGAACCTTGAAACGGGTGGTAAAGCAACTATTTTCGGACTATCCCGTCCATCTGACCGTTGTATTGCTCTGCCTGCTGTTTACGGCGGTTGCCAGCACCCTGCCGGCCATCTTTATGGGGCAGACGGTCACGCTGGTGGAAGAGGGCTTAAAAAAAGGCCTGGATGCCGTGTACAGCGGAATCCTGCGGATCGTTCTCACGTTATTGAGCATTTATGCGGTATCTTTGACTTGTTCCTTCACCTATAACCGTCTGATGGCGATCGTGACCCAGGGCTTTTTGCATAAGATGCGCCGCAGAATGTTTGAAGGGATGCAACGGCTTCCTATCCGTTATTTTGATGCCAACCATACCGGAGACATTATGAGCCATTATACTAATGACATCGACACCCTCCGTCAGTTGGTTTCTCAGAGTCTGCCCAATATGATCAATGCGCTCATCGTCGTAACGATGGTGGTCTGCATTATGATCTATTATAGTTTTTGGATGTTCCTGGTTGTCGTTTTAGGCGTCATCGCCATGATGTTCGTTACCAAGAAGGTAGGCGGAAACAGCGCCCGGTTCTTCGTCCGTCAGCAACAGTCGGTCGGTAAGATGGAGGGCTTTGTGGAAGAGATCATGAACGGCCAGAAGGTGGTTCAGGTCTTCTGCCATGAGGAGGATTCCAAAGAGGATTTCGACCGCTTGAATGAGCAGTTGTTTAAGGATGCGGAAAGTGCCAACCGATTTGCCAACATCCTGATGCCGATTTTAGGGAATATCGGCAATATCCTTTACGTGGCGGTAGCGATCGTCGGCGGTATTCTGATGGCGCTCCAGATCCCCAACCTTTCCTTCTCCGGGCTTCCTTTGACCATTGCGGCGGTGGTGCCGTTCCTCAATATGACCAAACAGTTTACCGGAAACGTTTCCCAGATCTCTCAGCAGGTCAATGCGGTGGTGATGGCGCAGGCCGGTGCCGCCCGGTTGTTTGCTTTAATGGATCAGCAACCGGAGCAGGACGACGGCTACGTGACGTTGGTAAATTGCCGGGAAGAAAACGGCGAGATCGTGGAATGTCCTGAGCGCACCGGAACGTGGGCGTGGAAGCATCCCCATCAGGCGGACGGCACGGTGACCTATACGAAACTGGCCGGCGACGTGGTTTTGGATCACGTGGATTTCGGCTACGTGCCGGAGAAGATGGTCTTGCATGACGTGACCCTCTATGCGGAGCCGGGGCAGAAGGTGGCGTTTGTGGGCGCTACCGGTGCCGGAAAGACCACCATTACCAATCTGATCAACCGCTTTTATGATATTGCAGACGGTAAGATCCGTTACGACGGTATTAATATCAATAAGATCAAAAAAGCCGATCTGCGACGTTCTTTGGGGGTTATTTTGCAGGAAACCAACCTCTTTACCGGGACGGTAATGGAAAACATCCGCTACGGTAAATTGGATGCAACGGACGAGGAGTGTATTGAAGCGGCAAAATTGGCCAACGCCCACGACTTTATCCGCCGTCTGCCGGAAGGATATCAAACCATGCTCACCGCCAATGGCGCCAACCTCTCCCAAGGTCAGCGCCAGCTTCTATCCATCGCCCGGGCGGCGGTGGCAGATCCTCCGGTCATGATCATGGACGAGGCTACCTCCTCTATTGATACCCGCACCGAGGCTCTGGTGCAAAAAGGGATGGATCGGCTGATGAAGGGAAGGACGGTCTTTGTGATCGCTCATCGTCTGTCTACCGTCCGGAATTCCGACGTTATTATGGTGTTGGAACACGGCAGAATCATTGAGCGGGGCAATCACGATAAGCTGATCGCCGAAAAAGGAAAGTATTATCAGCTATACACCGGAATGTTTGAATTGGAATAAAAAGGAGCATTGCGATGTATCATTTAGCCATCGACATCGGCGCCTCCAGCGGCCGCCATATTTTGGGCTGGCTGGAGAATGGCCGGTTACAGTTAGAAGAGATCCATCGGTTTGATAATGGATTTCATGAGCAGGACGGAAACTTGGTCTGGGATACGGAGCATCTCTTTCAGGAGGTGAAAGCAGGAATCGCCAAATGTAAAGACTTGGGGAAGATTCCGGCTACCGTAGCCATTGATACCTGGGGCGTGGACTATCTGCTTTTGGATGAGAATAAAAAGGAATTGATGCCGGCAGTCTCTTATCGGGATGAACGGACGGTTCAAGGAGTAGAAGAGGTGGGCAAATTCCTGCCTCAATCGGTGCTCTATGCCCGTAACGGCATCCAAAAGCAGACGTATAATACGCTGTATCAGTTGTATTGTGACCGCCGGAGCGGAAAATTGCAAAAGGCAAAGTATTTTCTGATGCTGCCGGAGTATCTTTTCTTTAAATTGACCGGCGTGATCAAAAATGAGTATACCAACGCTACCACCACCAATCTGGTTCATGCAGAAAGTAAAGAATGGGACCGGGAACTTTTAAATACGTTGGAAATTCCCGAAACGCTGTTCCAGCCTCTTTCTCTGCCCGGAACCGAGGTGGGAGGATTTACCAAGGAAGTGGAAGCGGAGATCGGCTTTAATGCCAAGGTCGTGCTTTGCCCCTCTCACGACACTGCCTCGGCGGTGGCGGCTTGTCCGGTGGATGAGCGATGCGTTTATCTCTCTTCCGGCACCTGGAGCTTGATCGGGACGGAGAATTTAAAGCCGGTTCTGGATGAGGCGGCACTGAATGCGAATTTCACCAATGAGGGCGGAGTAGACTATCGGTTTTGTTTCCTGAAGAACATTATGGGAATGTGGCTGTTCCAGAGTATTCGAAAAAATCTGGATAAAAAGTATACCTATGATGAAATGATGCAGATGGCCATGTCCAGCGATTTTACTGAAAAAATCGACCCCACCCATCCTTCGTTCCTTGCTCCGGAGAGTATGATCGAAGCGGTGCGGACCTATCTTGGAAAGCCGGATCTGCCTTTGGCAGACGTCCTTTCCTCGGTATATCATTCTCTGGCGGCGGCCTATGATAAGGCGGTGCGGGAGATCGAAACGATCAGCGGAAAAGAGATCGAGGCCATCTACATTGTGGGCGGCGGAAGTAAAGACGCCTATCTCAATCGTTTGACGGCGCAATATACCGGCAAAAAGGTCTATATCGGCCTGATGGAAGCAACGGCGACCGGAAATCTCCTGTCTCAAATGATGGTGACAGAGCAAAAGAGTCTGGCAGAGATGCGAGAGATCATACGAACGACCTTTCAGATCCGTGCGGTGTAATTTTACACCACACTTTTTTCTTTATTTTATGAAAATGACAGACAAATCAGTGGATCTATGATATGATTATTAAAAGAATCTTAAAACTTTTCCTACTGGTTTGTTAAGTGTATCTTTGATACAATGAAATAAAGGAGGCGGAAGCCATGTTAGAAACCAAGGGTCTTTATAAAGTATATAAACCGAAAAAAGGGGTTCCCGTGACGGCGTTGCAGGACGTGAATATCCGGTTTCCCGATAAGGGAATGGTCTTTTTGCTGGGTAAATCCGGAAGCGGTAAGTCCACACTTTTAAACGTTCTGGGCGGATTGGACCGTTACGATCGGGGCGAGATCATTATCAAAGGGGTCTCTTCCAGGGATTTCCGTCAAAAGCATTTTGATTCTTACCGCAATACCTACGTGGGATTTATCTTTCAGGAGTATAACATTTTAGAGGACTTCACCGTGGGCGCCAATATCGCCTTGGCTTTACAATTGCAGGGGAAGAAGGCTACCGATGAGGCGATCAATGAGATCCTTTGCGCTGTAGATCTGGAGGGTTATGGGGCTCGTCGTCCTGGCGAACTCTCCGGCGGACAAAAGCAACGGGTGGCCATCGCACGGGCACTGGTCAAGAGCCCGGAGATCATCATGGCAGATGAACCCACCGGGGCTTTGGATTCGGTCACCGGCCGTCAGGTGCTGGAAACGTTGAAAAAGCTCTCGTCAGACCGGTTGGTGATCGTGGTTTCCCATGATCGGGATTTTGCAGAGCGGTATGCCGACCGTATTATTGAACTGGCAGACGGCGCTGTGATCCGGGATGTGGAACGGGT
Source organism: Eubacteriales bacterium (assembly GCA_045544995.1). Lineage (GTDB taxonomy): Bacteria > Bacillota > Clostridia > Oscillospirales > QAKW01 > QAKW01. The sequence continues at coordinate 22,105 of JAZQAE010000112.1, read as the reverse complement.
CGCCGTTCCTTTGACGGATACAACGGAAAATCTCACTTTTGAAGCGGATGGCATTATGGTTCGCGGCGGATACCAACTGACGGAAGAGGATCGCTTGGCAATTAATGCATATTTAGCAGACTGTTCTATGGAAAGTGTAAAATTACACCGCCAAAATGCGCATAACACTGCGGAATTTCAACCCACCGACGTGGAAAGGATCCCCCACCGGGACGGTGCTAATTTCCGACTGATTAAATCCAAATTACCGTTAAAAAACGCCTTTCGGATCGGCGGAAGCAGTCTGAAATATAAGAAAGTGCGGTTAGTAACGACGATTTTGCTTTCTTGTATCGCCTTTGGTCTTTTCGGTCTTTCTGATACCTTTGGCGCCTATAACCACGTGGAGACCTGTACCAATTCGATGCTGGACAGTAACATCAGCTACGTCTCTATCCGCAAACAGCAAAAGGTGGGGACGGAAGAACAGTATTATTGGCAGGATCTTTATAACGCTTTGGAGCAAGAGGAATTGGAAAAATTCCAAGCAGAGACCGGCGTTGCGTTGACCGGCGTCCGTGATTTCGATTTGAACCTTTCCTATGAGGAACAGATGGGTCCCTGCAAGAAACAAGATCTGTACGCAGGCCAATTTACCGGTTTTTCGGTAGTGGATGCGGAGAAATTGGATGTAATGGATTTTTCCTTGACAGCTGGAAGATTGCCGATGGGCGCTAAAAATGAGATCGCCGTCGGCCGGTACGTTGCGGATGGATTTTTAGATGGCGGTTATCGTCTGACCGCAGGCGATAAGGTGGAGAAAATCGCCGATTATAACGCTCTTTTAGGCAAAACCTTGACGCTGCATGATACGGTCTATACCATCGTCGGCGTGGTTGATACCCGTCTGGATATGGCTCGTTATGAAAGTCTTGCAGAGGAGCCGGAGCATATGACTACCGCTGAGGAACTGGTTCGTTTTGCCCTGAGACAGGAATTTAATTATGCCACCGGATATAGTTTGGCGCAGGTGGCGATGGTCAGCGAAGAGACCTATGCGGCGCTGGAAGCGCAGTCTGTTCCGCTGAAACGATTTAATCGCGGAAACATCTGGTTCTATAATGACGACATGAATTTCGATCCTTTGCGGATCGGTAAACTTTCCGATTTTAATCCGGAAACGATCCTTTGGGTGGACGGCGCCCGTACCGCCCTTGAAAAGAATGAGATCATCCTCAGCGTGGATCAGATGGATCGCTTAAACGGCGGTGAGGTCGTGACCGATCCTCAGATGCTGGTGGATCTGGCTGAAAAATGTACCGGTCTGAATGGCTACGTTTGGAACGGCGACGTGGATGAAGAGTTGAAGGATTTCAAAGTCGTCGGGCTTTTGACCGGCCGTGTTTCTCGACAGGAAGAAGGCATCATCATGGCGGATTCCTATTATGATAAGTTGATCGTTTCCGGCGAATATGATTTTGCCGTGGGCGGAGTTCCTGCGGAAAAAAGCGATCTGCGAGATATGACGGCTTATTGCTATGAGGAAAAAGAGGGCGGGATCCGCTATCCTCTTTTGAACTCGGTGACCTATGAATTGGATACCGTCCATGAGGTGTTGGTAACGATGGCAAAGGTGTTCTTATATATCGGCTTGGGCTTTGCCCTCTTTGCCGCTTTGATGTTGGCCAACTTTATCGCCGTCAGTATTTCCTATAAAAAACAGGAGATCGGCATTCTGCGTGCCATCGGTTCCAGAAGCAACGACGTCTTCCGCATCTTCTTCTCGGAGAGCTTTATCATTGCGATGATCAACTTTGTCCTCTCTTCCATCGGTGTAGGTGTCGCCACGGCATTGGTCAATTGGATCCTCCGTCAAAACGGCATTTTGATCAGCGTATTGACCTTTGGCCCCCGGCAGATTCTGCTGCTGTTTGTCGTCAGCCTTGCGGTGGCGGCTCTGGCCAGCTATTTCCCGGTTCATCGCATCGCAGCAAAACGGCCTATCGACGCCATAAGAAATCGTTGAGGTATATGAATGAAAAGAGTTTGGAAACTTGTTTTAGTCTGTTTGGGCACCGTTCTTTTGGCGGTCTTACTGTGGGGAGCATGGTATTGGCACCTCATCCCCAGAAGAACCTATACGGCGGCCGATTTCAGTATTGATACCGTGCTGAGCACGGCGGATTTCAATGGCAACGGAACGGACGACTATACCGACCTGTTGCGGGGTGCCAAAAAGGATGCCAAAAACCATCCTCGTTATGACGGCACCTATTATGCCGGCGGTTATCCGCCGGAGGAGATCGGGGTGTGTACCGATTTGGTGTGGCGTGCATTCCGGGAGGCCGGTTACTCCTTGAAAGAGATGGTGGATCGGGATATTGTGGCCCGTCCTTCCGCCTATCGGCATATCAAAGAGCGGGATCCTAATATCGATTTCCGCCGGGTGACCAATCTTCGGATCTTTTTTGAAAAGTACGCCCGGAGTCTGACGTTGGAGGTGGAATCCATCGAAGCGTGGCAACCCGGCGACATCGTGGTGTTTGACGATGATGCCCATATCGGCATCGTTTCGGATAAACGCAATCGGGACGGACAGCCGTATATTTTGCATAACGGCGGTCAGCCGGTTCGGGAGGAGGATATCCTCGGCCGATCCAAGGTGAGCGGACATTACCGCTTTGATGCCGCCATTATTTCTAAGGATGTTTTGTTACCCTATGAAGGAGAAGCAACGTAATGTATCGAATTTTGATCTGTGATGATGAAAAAGATATCGTAGCGGCCCTGAAGATCTATCTGGAGGCGGAAGGGTATGAGACCCTTTGCGCCTATAACGGACGGGAGGCGCTGGAACTTTTAGAGCGGGAAGAGGTTCATCTGGTGCTGATGGATATTATGATGCCGGAAATGGACGGCATCACCGCTATGGTGCGTCTCCGGGAGGAAAGTAACCTGCCGGTGATCCTGCTGACGGCAAAAGGGGAAGATACCGATAAGATCTTAGGGCTGAACGTCGGCGCAGACGACTACGTGACCAAGCCCTTTAATCCGGTGGAACTGTTGGCACGGGTCAAGAGCCAATTGCGCCGTTATCTGCAATTGGGCGGCAGTTCCTTGGCGGATCAGAGTATCTGTACCATGGGCGGAATCTCCTTGAATGATAAAGCCAAATTGGTGACGGTGGATGGGGAAGCGGTCAACCTGACTCCTACCGAATACGAGATATTGAAATTATTGATGAAGCATCCCGGTGAAGTCTTTTCTCCCAAGGAGATCTACCGCCGGGTCTGGAAGGATACCCCCTACGGTGCAGAGAGCACGGTGGCGGTCCATATCCGCCATCTGCGGGAAAAGATCGAGATCGACCCTGCGGAGCCCCGTTACCTGAAGGTGGTCTGGGCGCAGGGCTATAAAATGGAGGATCGAGGATGAAAAACCGTTTTTACCGCACCTCGCTGAAAGCCGCCGCCGTGGTCGTATCGGTATTGGTGCTTCTTTCTGCCGTCCTTTCTCTGGTGGCGGGGATCGTAATGGTGAAGAATGATTTCTATACCCGTACGGAACAGTCTATCTTTGAAGAACTCTGTGGCTATTTGCTGGATGATTGCAATAGCAAAGTTTTTTACGAGGTAATGGAAGGGAAAGAGCCGTCGTTAGACGCTTATCATTCCGGAAATTATCTGTTTCAGATCAGGGACGAGCAGGGAACCGTGATTGCCGGAAACTATGATGGGCAGACGGTGCAGGCAGAGGAAAAGACCAATCTTTATTGGGAAGAATATATCTCCTTGGAAGAGGGGTATCGAGCCAGAGATTATACCGTTACCGGCTATCTTTCCAGTGGGTTGAACGGGCCGGATCTTTTTACCGTGACCCAAAGTATTTTGCAGACTCTTTATCATGCCCGTTATGGTGTGTTCGTTTGGCTTTTTATAGGGGTTTTACTTGAAGTTGTCTTACTGATCTATCTCTTTTGCAGTGCCGGAAATCATCCCGGGGAGGAGAAACCCCGCCTGAATCCGGTGGATAAAATCCCCTTTGATCTGGCTTCGGTCTTTCTGTATCTGTTTGTAGGGATTCAATATGCTACCGTCAATAATTACGGAGATCTGACCGTCGCCATTCTTGTGGTCCTTTTCGGCACCGTGGATTATCTGCTGTTTCTTTGGTATTTTCTCAGTATGGCCAGCCGTCTGAAGGTGGGCGGGCTGTTGCGTAATACCTTGATCGGCCAATGCGTTTTGTGGATGAAGCGGATGTTTTCTGCATTATTCATCCACCTTCCCGTCATCTGGAAGACGGTGGCCTTGGTGGGGGTTGTGACCCTTTTTGAACTGGTTTTATTTGTGTCTAACATCTGGGAACCGGACAATTTGATGGTTCTATGGATTTTGGAACGGTTGGTCTTTATCCCGGTGGTATTTTGGGTGGCACTTTCGTTGCACCGGCTTAAAAAAGGCGGAGAACGGCTGGCGGAAGGGCATCTGGAGGAACGGTTGGAGACTGGCTATCTGGTTGGCGATTTCAAGCGATTTGGGGAGACGCTGAATTCCATCGGCGATGGGATGAATAAGGCGGTAGAGGAACGTATGAAGAGTGAACGGTTCAAAACGGAACTGATCACCAATGTTTCTCACGACATCAAAACGCCGTTAACGTCCATTATTAACTATGTAGATCTGCTGAAAAAAGAAGAACCGGAAAACGAAGCGGTCCGTCAGTATCTGGAGGTCCTGGACCGGCAATCCGCCCGGTTGAAAAAACTGATCGAGGATTTAGTAGAGGCCTCCAAAGCCGCCACCGGAAACTTAACGGTGCGGACAGAGCGGTGTGATGCCGGGGTATTGTTGACCCAGATGGTAGGGGAATTTGACGAGCGCTTCCGAGAGCGGGGATTGGAGACGATCCTGCGTCTGCCGGAAAATCCGGTCGTGATCTGGGCGGATCCCCGTCATCTTTGGCGGATCCTGGATAATTTGATGGTCAATATTCTGAAATATGCCCAGACCGGCACCCGGGTCTATCTGGATCTTTTGACGCAGAATGAGGAGACGGTTCTGGTGTTTCGTAATATTTCCAAGGAGCCGATCCAGGTCAGCGCAGAGGAGTTGGCGGAGCGGTTTGTTCGGGGAGATAGTTCCCGTAATACCGAAGGAAGCGGACTGGGCCTCTCCATCGCCCGCAGTCTGGCAGAATTACAGGGCGGGACTTTGGAAATTCAGGTGGACGGCGATCTTTTTAAAGTGTCGTTGCGCTTTCCCAAAACGGAAGAACTTTCTTGACACGCTGTCTCTTTTCTAATATAATGGTTGCAACGAAGTGAAGGAGGTTTTACTGTTGTTTTGTTATAATTGCGGACATCAATTAAAAGACGGAGATCTTTATTGCGAAAAATGCGGAATGCCGGTGAATGCAATGCCCAAGCAGGAGCCTGCTCCCGAACCGGAAGCGCCGGCCAAAGAGCCGAGCCCCTATTCTTATACCAGTATCCCGCAGCCGGTTCAGTCCCAAAGTAACTTGATGGGGATTTTGGCGTTGGTGACCGGTCTGGTCAGCTTTATTTTCGGCTGGATTCCGTTTTTGACCTTTGTGCCGGAGATTCTGGCGGCGGTATTCGGCATTGTCGGAATCGTTAAAAAGCAGGGAAAAGGGATGGCGATCGCCGGTCTGATCCTGGCTGTTCTGGCCTTTTTGACGACGATGACTGTCTCGATGTTTTTGGTGTATCTCTTGATGAAAGAAAGCGTGTCGCAATTCTTTTTCCATAATTTTTATTAAATGAAAACACCCGTGAAAATCAAATTCACGGGTGTTTTTTTCGGTTTTTCACCATCGGATTTTTTCATCGTAGACTGAATTAAGGGAAGTAAAACTGTAAATAATAATGTTACCAAACCGAAAGGATAAAAAGCGATGATCAAACGTGGTGATATTTATTATGCAGACCTTTCACCGGTGGTGGGAAGTGAGCAAGGGGGCTTGAGGCCGGTGCTGATCGTACAAAACGACATTGGCAATCGGTATAGCCCCACCGTGATTGCCGCCGCCATTACCAGTAAGGTGGATAAAGGCCGTCTGCCGACCCATATCAATATTGAGGAGACCTGTGGACTCCAACGTAAATCCATGATCCTTTTAGAGCAGGTGCGTACATTGGATAAGATCCGTTTGAAGGAGAAGATGGGTCATATCAGTCCTGCCACCATGGAACAGGTGGATCGGGGGTTGCAGGTTAGTCTGGGGCTGTGAGAAAGATTAAAAATAGATTAAATAATCTCTCATTCGATTGAAACTGCAAAGATCGGTCGATATAATAATAAGTAATCTAATATAATCCATTTGGAGGTACTTATGCAAGATTATATCTTGAGTTGTTGTTCGACTGCCGATCTTTCTGCCGAGCATTTTGCCGAGCGGAATATCCAATATATTTGTTTCCATTATGAGATTGATGGAGTGCAATATCCTGATGATTTGGGGAAAACCATTCCCTTTGATCAGTTTTATCAAAAGATGGTGGACGGAGCTGAGACCCGTACCTCCCAGGTCAATGTGGATGAATATGAAAATTATTTCCGGAAATTCCTGGAGGAAGGAAAAGACGTGCTCCACGTTTGTTTGTCTTCCGGCATTTCCGGTTCCGCTAATTCTGCCCGGATCGCCGGGGAAGTTTTGCGTGCGGAATTTCCCGACCGAAAACTTTATATTGTAGATTCCTTGGCGGCCTCCTCCGGCTTCGGTCTGATCATGGATACCCTGGCTGATAAGCGGGATGAGGGAATGGAAATCGATGCTCTTTATAACTGGGTAGAAGAAAATAAGCGCAAAATGCATCATTGGTTCTTCACTACCGATCTGACCTTCTTTGTGAAGGGCGGTCGTGTTTCTAAGGTTTCCGGGTGGTTTGGCACGGTATTGAATATTTGCCCCTTGCTGAACGTCAGTAACGATGGAAAACTGATTCCCCGCAAAAAGATTCGCGGAAAGGCAGCCGTTATTAAGGCGATCGTGCAGCAGATGGAGGAAAATGCCGAGGGTGGATTGGACTATAGCGGAAAGTGCTATATGTGTAATTCCGCTTGCTACGAGGATGCCCGTGAGGTGGCAGATATTGTGGAGGCCAAGTTTCCCAAACTGAACGGGAAGGTGGTTATCAACAATATCGGTACCACCATCGGAAGCCATACCGGCCCGGGTACCGTAGCCCTCTTCTTCTGGGGTAAAGAACGGGTAGATTAAACAGACTTTCAAAAGTTCTTTTCCTGCGGTTTGTGCCTTTTTTGAAAGTCTGAGAAAAGCAGAGTTGAAAAACTCTGCTTTTTCTATTGCCAAATTCTACATTTTCCTATATAATAAAGTGTATGTTTTTGATGAAATGGAGAACCCTATGATTTGCAATACGATTTTAGAAGCCATGGGCGATACGCCCATCATCCGTCTTCAGCATATGGTGGATCCGGATGGGGCGGAGATTTTGGTGAAATTTGAAGGCCTGAACGTGGGCGGTTCCATCAAGACCCGTACGGCCTACAATATGATTCTAGACGCTGAAGCAAAAGGGTTGATCAGCCCGGATAGCATCATCGTGGAACCGACCAGCGGAAATCAGGGGATCGGCCTTGCATTGGTAGGTGCTGTGCGTGGCTATCAGGTCAAGATCATTATGCCGGACTCGGTCAGTGAGGAACGGCGGAAATTGGTGCGTCATTATGGCGCAGAAGTGATCTTGGTGCATGACGCCGGCAATATCGGTGCTTGTATCGAGGAGTGTCTGGCTTTGGCTTTGAGAATGAAAGAGGAAGACCCGAAGGTCTTCGTTCCTCAGCAGTTTGAAAATCCGGCCAATCCGGCGATCCAGCGTCAGCAGACCGGCCGGGAAATTCTGGAGCAGGTAAACGGCCCCATTCATGGCTTTTGCTCCGGAATCGGAACCGGCGGTACCATCACCGGTATCGGCGAGACCTTGAAGGCGGCCAACCCCGATATGACGATCTGGGCGGTGGAGCCTGAAAATGCTGCCATTCTTTCCGGCGGTTCCATCGGTACCCACGTGCAGATGGGGATCGGAGATGGTGTGATCCCTGCTATTCTGAATCAAGAGATCTATGATGACGTTTGTATCGTTAAAGATGAGGAAGCCATTCAGGCATCCAAGGATCTGGCGGCAAAAGAAGGCATCATGTGCGGTATCAGCAGCGGCACCAACGTGGCGGCCGCTATCAAACTGGCGAAGAAGCTCGGTAAGGGAAAGACGGTGGTGACTGTATTGCCGGATACGGCGGAACGGTACTTCTCAACCCCGCTTTTTGAGTGATTTTATTTGGATTTTTGAATAAATTTTCAAAAAAATATTGATTTGCGCCGTTTGTTGCAGTAAAATATTTTTCGGTAGTTTTTAAATTTTAGGGTTTATAAAGAAGGGATCTGAAAGCAATGGAAACAAAAGAACGCAGAGTCGGTACAATTTCCCGGGGCATTCGTTGCCCGATCATCCGTGAAGGGGATGACTTGGCCGCCATCGTAACAGAAAGCGTATTGGCCGCCAGTGAGTCTGACGGATTTGAACTGAGAGACCGGGACGTAATTGCGCTGACCGAGTCTATCGTGGCAAGAGCACAGGGCAACTATGCAACTGTAGAGGATATTGCCGCTGACGTAAAGGCGAAGTTGGGCGGCGGCACCGTAGGTGTCATTTTCCCCATCCTCTCCCGGAACCGTTTTTCGATCTGCCTGAGAGGTATTGCAAAGGGCTGTAAGAAACTCGTGATCATGCTCAGCTATCCTACCGACGAAGTAGGAAACTCTCTGGCTACGTTGGATCTGATCGACGAAGCAGGCATCAATCCCTATTCCGACGTTCTTTCTTTGGAGCGTTATCGTGAAGTGTTCGGCGTGCAGAAACTGGAGTTTACCGGTGTGGACTATGTTGAGCTGTACACCGACCTGGTTCGTTCCTGCGGTGCTGAGGTGGAGATCATCTTCGCTAATCAGGCGAAGGCGATCCTCGACTATGCCGATCATATTATTAACTGTGACATTCATACCCGTGCCCGTACCAAGCGGATCCTGCTGGAGAACGGCGCCAAGGTCGTTTGCGGTCTGGATGAGATCCTGAACGCCCCCGTCAATGGCAGCGGTTGTAATGAAAAGTACGGCCTTCTGGGCTCCAATAAATCCACCGAGGATAAGGTAAAACTCTTCCCCCGTGAGTGTAAGGATCTGGTTCTGGATATCCAGGCTCGTATCCTTAAGGAGACCGGGAAGCACGTGGAAGTTATGGTTTACGGCGACGGCGCCTTTAAAGATCCCAAGGGTAAAATTTGGGAACTGGCAGACCCCGTTGTTTCTCCTGCTTTTACCGACGGTCTGATCGGTACGCCCAACGAATTGAAACTGAAATATCTGGCAGATAATGATTATAAGGATCTGTCCGGTGAGGAACTGAAAAAGGCCATCTCCGAGTCCATCAAGGCCAAGGATGGCTCCAGCTTGGTGGGTAATATGGCGGCTCAGGGTACCACCCCCCGTCAGCTAACCGACTTGATCGGTTCTCTCTGTGACCTGACCAGCGGTTCCGGCGATAAGGGAACTCCCGTGGTTCTGGTTCAGGGCTACTTCGATAACTACACCAACTGATAAGGAGGACAATAAAATGGATACTAATGTACGTCCTGAGTCTATGGCTCGTATTACCAATAAAGAACTTGCCGATGCATTTATTGCAGAGCAGGTAGAGGCCGTCCGTGCGCAGGTCGGCGATAAAAAAGTGCTGTTGGCACTTTCCGGCGGTGTGGATTCTTCCGTTGTTGCCGCCCTGTTGATCAAGGCCATCGGCAAACAGTTGGTCTGTGTCCATGTAAACCATGGCTTGATGCGGAAAGATGAGTCTGAAAACGTGATCAAGCTGTTTAAGGGCGAACTGGATGCAAACTTGATCTACGTAGATGCCACCGATCGTTTCCTGGATCTTTTGGCCGGCGTGGCCGATCCCGAGAAGAAGAGAAAGATCATCGGCGCTGAATTTATTAATGTATTCGCAGATGAGGCCAGAAAACTCGAGGATATTGATTTCCTGGCTCAGGGTACTATCTATCCTGATATTTTGGAGAGCATTAAGCAGGCAGAAGGCAAGAAGGCCGTGAAGTCTCACCATAACGTGGGCGGCCTGCCGGAGGATCTGAAGTTTGATCTGGTGGAACCCATCAAACTGCTCTTTAAGGACGAAGTTCGTGTGGTGGGCGAGGCGCTGGGCCTTCCTCATGCTATGGTTTATCGTCAGCCGTTCCCCGGCCCCGGCCTGGGTGTCCGTTGCCTGGGTGCCATCACCCGGGATCGCCTGAACGCTTTGCGTGAGGCCGATGCTATCCTCCGGGAAGAGTTCGATTTGAACGGCCTGGCAGGGAAGGTTTGGCAGTATTTCGTGATCATTCCCGATATTAAGAGCGTGGGTGTGAAGGACGATAGCCGTTATGAAGGTTGGCCTGCCATCATTCGTGCCGTCAATACCACCGACGCCATGACCGCCACCATCGAGGAGATCCCCTATGCGGTTCTGCATAAGATCGTGACTCGTATTACCGACGAGGTGGAAGGGATCAACCGCGTTCTCTACGATTTGACCCCGAAGCCCACCGGCACCATCGAGTGGGAATAAACGCCGAGCGCTGCCGGTGGCAGATGCAGCGAGGCGTTTATTGCGCTGCGGTCGAAATAATCAAGGAAAGCGTAAGCCCGCAGATTATTTCGGGAAACCGCCAGCTGGGTACCTTATTCAAAGCCTTGTCCCAAGGGACAAGGCTTTAATATTTTGCGCTGCCGGTGGCAGATGCAGCGAGGCGTTTATTGTGCAGCGGTCGAAATAATCAAGGAAAGCGTAAGCCCGCAGATTATTTCGGGAAACCGCCAGCTGGGTACCTTATTCAAAGCCTTGTCCCAAGGGACAAGGCTTTTATATTTTGCGCTGCCGGTGGCAGATGCAGCGAGGCGTTTATTGCGCCGCGGTCGAAATAATCAAGGAAAGCGTAAGCCCGCAGATTATTTCGGGAAACCGCCAGCTGGGTACATTATTCAAAGCCTTGTCCCTTGGGGCAAGGCTTTAATATTTTGCGCTGCCGGTGGCAGATGCAGCGAGGCGTTTATTGCGCCGCGGTCGAAATAATCAAGGAAAGGCGTAAGCCCGCAGATTATTTCGGGGAACCGCAAACTGGGTACCTTATTCAAAGCCTTGCCCGAAGGGGCAAGGCTTTTATATTTTGCGCTGCCGGTGGCAGATGCAGCGAGGCGTGTATTGTGCAGCGGTCGAAATAATCAAGGAAAGCGTAAGCCCGCAGATTATTTCGGGAAACCGCCAGCTGGGCACCTTATTCAAAGCTTTGCCCGAAGGGGCAAGGCTTTTATATTTTGCGCTGCCGGTGGCAGATGCAGCGAGGCGTTTATTATGTTGCGGTAGCAAATTGCAAATGAATAACATCCGTAGCGGTGAGATACAATTTATAACTAAAGAAGCACGGCGGCAGGGAACTTAACGTTTCCCTGCCGCCGTTTTCTTATTTATTCTCTTTCTTTAATCTTGCTTTTGCTTCCTCTACGGTTTCGCCGTCTTTGGTGAGATAAGCATCTACGAACTTATCTTCGATCTTGGCGTAGCCTTCCACGACGCCGTGCTCGATCTTTTTGTAGCCATCCACAACGCCTTTTTCGATCTTCTTGTAACCTCCGGTTACAGCCTCTGCGATCTTCTCGTTTGCTTCAACAATTTTAGATTTAGCCATAATAGTATATTTTCCTCCAATCAGATTGATTCCGAGAAGCAGTACGATGATCCATACTGCTGTTCCCGTAAATATGTTTAGTAATAAGATTTCCGCCGGATCCATCCCTGGAAAAGACACCGGCATGGATCTTTGCATGGTGTAGATAGAAACACACGCATCAGCGAGTCAAATATTACGGAGTGTCTTTAAAACCGGCGAAGCAGATTTTTTTGCTTTTACCATACCGATAATGGCGATGGTAATTTTGGTAAAGGTGTATGTTGCAATGGCGATCATTACAATTTCGTGAAAGGCGGTGCCTCTATCTTTAACAGTAGACAGGATGTTTACACCTACTATGCAGAAAGAAAGCACAACCAATAAAATTCCTGTAATGCGCCGTGCAAAAAGCTCGGTATCATAGTCGCCACTTGCTTTTCGTTTGACCTGCAACACAGAAAATCTTGTGATCGCAAGCACGGTATAATACGCACCTACCGTAATAAACCACCAGGAATATTCCCAAAATCCCAAAATACAGTTGGCTACTGCATAGATAAAGTTCAAGAAAAGCCGGGTATAGGGATTTTTTGCAAAGTTTATGAGTTTCATTTGATGCCTTTAATCATCGGAATGAGTGCGATCAGCATGATGATGCCCAAGAGACCCACAAGGGTGCCCCAGATGATCTGCTCCCACACCAAACACATACACATTCCTGCCCCAAGTATCAAAGCACCGATGACGGCGTAAATGGTGCGGAATACGTTTTTTGCATTCATTTTCGGCATTTTTTTGTCTTCCATTTTGCGCCAGATCAGTGCCGTGATAACACCGAGCACGATACCAATGGCTCCGAAAACTACACCTTCTGTAAAGGCATCCCATTCAGGCAGAAGTGCCATACACATTCCGAGAGCGAAGAGCATCCCGCTTACAGTTCCTAATATCAATGCCACAAAACCGCTTTTTTTCATGGTGATTCTCCTTTCATTAAACCAACACTTGTTTTTTTATTGCACTCATAGTATAATCCTTTTGAGGATTGAAAACAACCATCAATTTTGCAACAGATGTCGGAATAATGGAGTAAAAAACAATGAACGTTAAAAATAATAAGCGACGCAGAGAATCTCAGGAGAAAATTGAAAAAGCCTTTATTGAGTTTTTGCAAACCCATGATATTAAGGAAATAACAGTTTCAGACCTTGTTAAAAAGACGGAATTGAACCGCAGTACTTTCTACGCCAACTACGTTGATATATTCGATCTTGCCGATAAAACAAGAGAAAAACTTGAAAATGAGTTCAGCAATCTGTTTGCCAATTATGATTATTTGAATGAACGTAGCGGTGCACTTAAGATGTTTACGCATATTAAGGAAAACCAGATTTTCTATAAAACGTATTTTAAACTGTGTTATGACGATAAACATTTGATTTCCACCTACGATCATTGCCGTGCAGAAAAAGAACAGATCGACCATAACTTAAAGTATCATATTGAATTTTTCAGAAACGGTTTGAATGCGATCATCAAGCTTTGGCTGGCCGGAGGCTGTCAGGAATCCCCCGAAGAAATGGCAGAGGTGTTAAAATCGGAATACCGTGGAAGATGACATGAATTTTTACAATTTTGAAAACAGATTTATTATCAACCCTAAGCAGACAATGGAGCCCATTGTCTGCTATATTTTGCCGGAAATGCTTTATTTTTTGCGCCCAATATGCTATAATTGCTTATAGCAAAAACCATAGGAGGGATACGTATGGAACTGAAAAAATTAGATAAAAGCGTACTGAAATTGTGGTACGTTCGTGCAGGGATCATTGCGCTGGTACTGGTGGGCGTTTTTTCAAGCGTTGCTTTCATTTTGAATGCAACGGGTGCGTCGAACGACGTGACGCTTGCCGTTTTGTTGGGGGTAGGAATCCCCGTCGGTTTACTTCTTGCCGTCACGTTGATACTGCCGGCATTGCGCTACAAAATGTACGCTTGGGGTTACGATGAAAAGCGGATCGTCGTTAAGCAGGGTGTGATTTTTCGAAAGAGAGTGGTCATTCCCGTCTGTCAGATCCAGGATCTCCATAGAACCCAAGGACCGCTTATGATGATGTTAAAGCTTAGCGGTGTTACCATCTCAACGGCCGGATCGAATTTTGACATTTCCACCCTCACGACCGTTGAGGCGGATCATATGATCGACGCACTTGAACATCATCTTGAGGCAAGAATTGAGGAACTGAAGAATGAAGAGATTTGACAAAGGATACATTTATTCCAGTTTATTGTCGGATTTGTTCGGTAGTCTTGTAGTCGTGTTTATCTTTCTGAAAGATTTCTTTCTTGACGAGGAGTCGAATCCGGAAGATATTATTGCGGCGATCCCTATTTTTGTGATTGCTTTTATCGTGATTTATCTCTGCCTTGTGGCATACCGAATTCTATATTACAAGACCTCCGGATACGAACTGACGGAAAAGGAAATCAAGTGTAATCGAGGCGTGCTGTTTAGAAAAAACTCCGTCTTAGACTACAAAAAGGTTCACGCCATCAATAAGAAGCAAAACCTTTTTCATCGAATTTTCGGCATTGCAATTCTGACCGTTGACAGCGGTTCCACGAATACTGCCCATCAGGCGGAGATCATTATCATAGAAAAAGCAAAGACGGTTGACGCTTTGCTGGACGAATTGAACAGATTAAAAGAGAGCGGGATACGAACAGCCGAAAATGAAAAAGAGGAGGTACTGCTTTCTGATAAGGACAGTCTGTACCGCTTTACCTCCGGTAAGAAAATGCTGTATACGCTCATCAATATTGCATCCACCGCATTCTTCACAGCGCTGTTTGGTATATTGGCCATTGTGATCATCGGTGTGTGTAAGGCGATGCTCCAACTGGACGCCCTCGGTACGTGGGGACAGTATTTCTTGTATTCCGTCTTGATTATGGCGGGGGCGATGTTGCTCTTTTCCGCCTTCTCGTTTATTGGATGCATGATTCATTCCTTCATCGGATACCACAACTTTACCATCACCAAACGGGGAAATGATATTCAGATCTCCTTCGGGCTTTTGGAACGGCATACCAATACCTTCAGCTATGATAGAATCAAAGCGGTTAAGATCACGCAAGGTCTTGTACAGCGAATATTGGGGTTTGCCCAAATCAGATTGGAAGTCATCGGATACACCAACGACGGCGGAAATGATAACAATGCAGAACTTGGGGTATTGGTTCCGTTTTGTAAATATGATGAGGTGGACGAAATCTTAGGGAGGGTATTGCCCGACTATATTCCGGATTCAAAGCAGACCAAGTCCGTTTCTTATTTTTCATTTATATCCTGGTTCACCTTGATTCTTGGTGTTATAACAGGGCTGTTGTTATTGCAAGTAATCATACCGATGCTGATATTTAATGTGTCGTCCTCCGTTGTTGCTACGGTTGCTTTTGCAGTGGCAGGAGCGGTTGGTGTTATATTTATTGTGAAAGCATGGAGCGCCGTTCTCGCTTATCAAACCAACGGCCTTGCTATGAACAACGGAAAGATCACGGCCTACTACGGCGGGTTTACGAAAAACGTCACCGTATTTATGGAGCGAAATCTGATTGCGGCAGAAAACGTCACGACGCCGCTTCGTCAAAAAGCCGGGATCACCAGCCTTGTGATGCACCTTAAAACGAATGCCCTGTCCAACGAAGTGAAGGTTCATATTCAAAATCATGCGCTTTCAGAGGAACTGGAAAAACGATTGAAATTGTGATATAGCACATTAAAAGGGAGGGGTTTTCATGATTGAAGCTGGCGGAATATTAATGCTTTTGGCTTTCCTGGCGATTGCGTTGGTGCCGGTGTATGTTGTTTTCGGTGTTTTTGGACTGGTATTTCAATCAATATGGGCAGCGATCCTGTTTGTTTTGAAGTATCTGCTTCCCATGGGGGTTCTCGGTTTGATCGTTGCCCTTATATGCGGTAAAAAACACGTTTTTTTGCTCGTAGATTATATCAAGATCATCGGAGCTTTTTTGGGAGCAGGATTTTTGGCAATGGTCATAATCCTAAATCTGCCCGCAAGCCCCGTTCTCCCCGAAAAAGAGGAGGTTACTTCTGTCGAGGTATCCTATAATTACGACGCTGCAACGGTACAAACGATCACCGATGAAAATACGTTGCAGACCCTTTGCGACGGAATGCAGAGGGTAAAGTATAAACGGCTGTTAAAAGAACTGCTGGATGACGAAAATGAGGATCTTGAACTGAAGGTGACGTTTACCTGCGAGGATGGAAGTACGATAGAATACCGACTTTATTCCGACAAGGAAATGGCGGTGAAAAAGGGAGGAACCCTTCGCTACTACCGTGTTGCAAAGGACTCTGCAGAACTTCCGTATGATGCATCGCAAAATGCCATGTATGAAGCAAAGCGCCAGCAGGCTCTGGTGGTGTGGCAACCGTTTTTGGATGAACTGTACAACAGTATTTATTACAGTAAAGACGATGGGTATCTCAATTTTCGTATTCCGGAGGAAGCACCCGCCGACTTTTCCATTCGCTTCGACCTGAAAGGCATGGATCAATATACCGGCGGAAAATTTGATGAAGTGAATTTTGATATATTCCAGGATCTGCAAAAACAGCAGAACTGGGAACGTGGTTCTTGGTACTGCTTTCCGGTGTCAACGATTTGCTACAGCAAAATGGAATTGTCTGTATATTCTGAAAAACTCGGCACCGAGCGGTATAGCCTCTTGAAATATCTACCCGCTAAGAACGTATATCGTAAAAGCAAAAAGTGATAAGGAATATTTTTATAAAAAAATAGTATAGCGATAATAGATGAGGGTGTCCCTATGAGGCTTTTACTCGTTGAAGATGAAAAAAGAATGGCTGAGGCACTTTGCGAAATCCTCCGCCTTGAAAATTATGAAGTGGATCATTACGCCAACGGACTTGATGGGTTGACTGCGATCGAGAGCAACATTTATGATATTGTCATTCTCGACGTGATGCTTCCCGGCATGAACGGATATGAGATCGTCCGGCGGGCACGGAGCAAAGGGATCGCCACCCCGATATTGATGCTGACGGCCAAAGCAGAATTGGACGATAAAGTGACGGGGCTGGATAGCGGTGCGGACGATTATTTGACCAAGCCGTTTATGACCAAAGAACTGCTCGCCCGTCTGCGTGCCCTTGGCAGAAGAACACTGGGAACGACCGACGGAATTCTTTCCTTTGGAGATATTTCTTTGGATACCGGCGCACTTTCGCTATCCTGCATTAGAAACGGTCAGAGCGTACGGCTTAGCGAAAAAGAATACCGCATCCTTGAATATTTAATAGCAAACAGCGGTCAGATCCTTACACGTGAGCAGTTGGCAGTGAAGATCTGGGGTTTTGAAAGCGATGCCGAATACAATAACGTAGAAGTTTATATGTCCTTCACTCGTAAAAAACTCAACTTTGTGGGGGCAAAAACCGAGATTAAGGCAGTGCGTGGCGTGGGCTATGAATTGAGGTGCGATGATGTTTAAGAAATCTCGTAGAAGAATCGTTGCGGCGATCATGTCGATCCTGGTGCTGTTATGGGTGGGTACTCTCAGCGTCATCTACGCTTCCAGTTATTTTGAAATGCAAAAACAAAACGAGAGAATGTTGCATACCCATGCGGAACGGTATACACTTTCTCAGTCTTTTGAAGAAATGATCCCTCCAAGCAAACCAAGGCCGGAGGAAAATCATGGCCCCGGTTTTGATTCGCCGTTGTTTCAATTGTCCACCTTCTATACGGTGGCGTTTTCCAATGACGGCAAAGTCCTTGAAATAAAGAATGAGCCGCCAACGGTATATTCCGATGAGGAACTGGAAAAAGTAGCGCAAAAGATTATAAAAGGCGAAAAGAGTTTTGGCATCACGAAGAACCTTGCTTATTTAAAAATGCAAAAAAACGGCTACGTTTTGGTCGCCTTTATGGATAATACCGTGATCAATGAAAACGCCGCAACCTTATTCCGTTATACGTTGATTTTCGGCGGTGTAGCTTTGGTTTTATTCTACTTTTTGTCAGTGTTTCTGGCGAGAAAGATCGTAAACCCCTTGGAAGAGAGCTATCAAAAGCAAAAGCAGTTCATCTCCGATGCCGGCCATGAGCTGAAAACTCCGGTCTCGGTGGTCAGCGCCAATGCGGAGTTGTTGTCTCGTGAGATTGGGGAGAATCAATGGCTCCAAAACATTCAGTACGAAAATGAACGGATGGGAATGCTGGTGGGGCAGCTTCTCCAACTGGCTCGGACGGAGAGCGTGGCACCGCAGAGGGAACAACTTGACTTCAGCCGTCTGGTGGCGGGAGAAGCCCTTCCCTTTGAGAGTGTGGCCTTTGAAAGAGGGCTGACGCTTCATAGTCATATCACGGAAAACGTCGGATTAGAAGGGGATAGCACGCAGCTGAAGCAGATCGTTTCCATTCTGCTGGATAATGCCATTCGTCATAGCGACGAACACGGCGAGGTGTATTTATCTTTGAGCCAAGAGCATGGAACTGTCAAACTATCTGTGATCAATAAAGGAAAAGAAATTCCCCAAGAGCAACGGACGCAGATTTTTGAGCGGTTCTACCGCATGGATTCTGCCCGAAACGGGGAGGATCAGCATTTTGGACTCGGTCTTGCCATTGCAAAGTCGATCGTGATCTCCCATAAAGGGCAGATCGACGTGCTTTGCTATCAAGGCTTTGTGGAGTTTCGGGTGCAACTTCCTGTCTTTCAATAAAACTTCAATCTTCCTCCTGTACAATGATGCTATCAAGGTACAGGAGGCTTTTTTATGGCATTTCAAACCGTATTTAAACGATACGAACTGAAATATATGCTGACCCTCGATCAAAAAGAAAAGGTTCTTACGGCGATGGAACCCTATATGAAACCAGATCAATACGGTAGGACTACCATTCGCAATCTTTATTATGATACCGATTCCTTTTTGTTGATTCGCCGTTCCATTGAAAAGCCGGTCTATAAGGAAAAATTGCGTATCCGCAGTTATAGTAAAGCATCGGCGGAGAGTCCGGTTTTTGTGGAACTGAAAAAGAAATATAAGCATGTGGTATATAAAAGAAGGATCTCATTGCCAAACCATGAGGCGATGGCATGGCTTTCGGGGGAGAAGGATCCAGAAAAACAGACTCAGATCGTAAATGAAATTGATTATTTTGCGAAATTCTACGGCACTCTTCATCCCACAGTATTTCTTTCTTACGAGCGAGAGGCTTATTATGCAAAGGACGGCACCGATTTTCGTATCACTTTTGACGATCACATTCTTTGTCGGCAAGAGGATCTATCCCTTGCGTCGGAAGCCTATGGTACGCCGATTTTACCTGAAGGCAAGGTGCTGATGGAAATTAAATGTAGCGGGGGGATTCCCCTTTGGATGACCGATGTGCTGTCGAAAGAAAAGCTCTATAAAACCCCTTTTTCCAAATACGGGACGGCCTATAAAACTTTGATCTTCCCTAAAACTCATATCATAAACCCATATCAAATGTTGGAGGTTACGAAACATGCTTGAAAACTTATTTAAAGGATTATTTGATACCGACTTGGTGGCGGTCATCGGTGTGACCGACTTTTTGCTTTGCCTTGGCACCTCGTTGTTGATTGGTTTACTGATGGCTTTTGCCTATATGTATCGTACCCGCTATACCAAAAGCTTTGTGGTGACGTTGGCACTGCTTCCGGCCGTCGTCTGCGTCGTTATTATGATGGTAAACGGTAACGTAGGAACCGGTGTTGCGGTGGCCGGTGCATTTAGCCTGGTGCGGTTTCGCAGTGTTCCCGGTACGGCAAAAGAGATCTGTACCTTGTTCTTGGCGATGGGGGCAGGGCTGATTGCAGGAATGGGTTATTTGGGCTTTGCCGTTTTGTTTGCGGTGGTGATGTGCCTGATGTTTGTGCTCTATAACCGGCTGGATTTTGGCACTAAAAAGAATGGCGCCACCTATAAAACTTTAACTATTACCATTCCGGAAGATCTGGATTACTCCGGTGTTTTTGATGATATTTTTGCTGAATTCACCCTGTCCCACGATCTCGTCCGTGTGAAGAGCACCAATATGGGCAGTATGTTCAAGGTTACGTATCACGTCATGCTTCGTGACGTTAGCCGTGAGAAAGAGATGATTGATCGGATTCGTTGCCGAAACGGAAACCTTGAAATAGCGGTCTCCAGGCAAGAAACAGCCGGCACAGAACTGTAATAGGGGGAGCCGATGAAGAAGCAATTATCAATCCTATTGATCCTGACCTTAATTCTCGGTTTCTTTTCCGGCTGCGGACCAGAAGAAAAAAACGAAATTGAGGATTTAGGCGATAATACCGTGATCAATCATGAAACCGCAGAGCCTGTCGAGGTGGATTTTTCAAAAACCGATTCAGAGATGTTCACGGAACGGGACCGTAAAACCGAGTACGAGGAAAATACGGCCGTTTCCATCAAACTGAACGGGACTTCGGCATCCGCCAGTTCCGATAGCGTGAAGATCTCCGGCTCAACTGTGACTATCACTGAAGAGGCAACTTACTTGATCTCGGGCGAACTGTCGGACGGAATGCTGGTGGTTCATGCCCCGGAGACGGCGAAACTGCAATTGGTGTTTAATGGGGTCCGTATTACGAGTAAAACCTCGGCTGCGTTGTATATTTTAGAAGCCGATAAGGTGTTTTTGACTCTCTTAGATGGCACGGCCAATACCCTTGCCAATGGCGGCAGTTTTACCGCCATTGATGAGAATAATATTGATGGCGCCATATATTCCAAGCAAGATCTGACCCTGAACGGAACCGGTTCCTTGACGGTCACTTCTCCTGCCGGCCACGGCATCGTCGGGAAGGACGACCTGGTCATTACCGGGGGCACCTATACCATCCATTCGGCGTCTCATGGGTTGGATGCCAATGATAGTGTAAGAATTGCAGACGCCGCTTTGAATATTGATGCCGGCAAGGATGCCATCCATGCCGAGAATACGGAGGATGCCGCTTTGGGGTTTGTTTATATGGCAAGCGGCACGGTGAAAGCGGAAGCAGAGGGGGATGGTATTACCACCGGTTCCTATCTTCAGATTGCAGACGGCACGATCGACCTTTTGGTGGGTGGCGGTAGCGAAAACGGTACCAAAGCATCTTCCGGTAATTACGGC
Source organism: Eubacteriales bacterium (assembly GCA_045544995.1). Classification (GTDB taxonomy): domain Bacteria; phylum Bacillota; class Clostridia; order Oscillospirales; family QAKW01; genus QAKW01. Next base: position 1,167 of record JAZQAE010000112.1, on the reverse strand, counting down.
GGATTTATGGGTGGCGGTCCCGGCGGAAAGCGCCCCGGGGAATTCCAGAATACTGCCACGGCGACGGAAGAAACCGTTAGTATGAAAGGTTTAAAATCAGCAAACAGTATGCTGATCTCAGGCGGAAGTATTACCATCAATTCCGCAGATGATTCCATCCATTCCGATGGTTCCATCATGCTGAACGGCGGAACCTTTACCATCGCATCGGGTGACGATGCCATTCATGCGGAGGAGACCTTGACCATTACCGCAGGAACGATGGATATCTCTGAAAGCTATGAGGGCTTGGAGGCTTTACATATTGATATACAAGGCGGAACGATCAAGCTCAAAGCCAGTGATGACGGACTGAATGCGGCAGGCGGAACAGACCAAAGCGGTACGGAAGGCGGTCGTGACGGGATGTTCGGCGGCGGGTTTGGTGGAATGGGCGGAAACCGACCCGGCGGGGGAGGCCCCGGTGGCGGAATGTCCGCAAACTCTAACGGCAGTATTAAGATCTCGGGCGGTACGCTTTATATCAATTCCTCCGGAGATGGGTTGGATGCCAACGGCACGTTGGAAATATCCGGCGGACACACCACGGTTGTGGGTCCCACCCAAGGCGATACCGCAACCCTTGACTATGATAAGAGTGCTATTATCACCGGCGGAACTTTTATTGGGACCGGGGCATCCGGAATGGCGCAGTCTTTCAGCGATTCCGTGCAAGGGGTGATTGCGATCAATGCAGGAAACCAGCCGGCAGGTACGCAAATTCTGTTGAAGGATGCAAAAGGAAATGTCCTTCTTTCCCATCAACCGGAACTGAACTTTGCGGTGCTCATTCTTTCAGCGCCGGAACTGGTAAAAGGGGAGCAATATACCCTCGTCGTCGGTACGGAGAGCGGAACGTTTACAGCAAATTAAAAAAACACGGCAGATTAGGGTGATACTCCGTTAAGAGTATCACGCTAATCTGCCGTGTTTTTTATGTGGGGATTGACAAAATTTATACTTCGTGATACGATGTATTGCGAGATGGGAGGTATTGTATGGACGTTCAGTTGAAACGAGGACTTTTGGATGTCTGCGTCTTGGCAGCCATCAAGAATGAAGATTCCTATGGATATAAGATCATCAAAGACATGAAACCGTATCTGGAACTGTCTGAATCTACGTTAT
>JAZQAE010000111.1:0-20199 GCA_045544995.1 Eubacteriales bacterium | reverse complement strand
GATAATTTCTCTTCTTTGCTATGATGGATATTTGTCCCACCTTTTGGTCTTCCCATTCTATTCATCTCCTTTTCTTCCATTCTAACATAAATAGTGATGGTAGACACTTTTTTAGTGTCTACCATCACTATATCACTTCATGGTAATACCATGCGCTTTCAATTCAAAATATAATTTCGTAACCTTTTGTGAAATTACCCTCTGCAAAATCAAAGGAGGAAAAACTCTCATAATCTCCTTTACGATACAGCAAAAGTTCCCATTTACCGTCTCCATTCAAATCACATACACTGGGGTTTAACACATCCGGACTGCACTTTTCTGTTTCGGAAAAACAGTTATATAAAACCTGGCAATCATCACCCTTGAGATAAGCAAGTATACAGTAATATCGCTCTGTTTCTTCCTCACAGTTGCAAGCCTTAATTAAAGTCTCTGCATTTCCGTCTCCATCCAAATCACAAGACCAGGTATCTGTCAAAAGGACTTTTTCGTTCTCAAAATGATGGGATTGCAACTGTCTTTGAATTATCTCTACAATCCCTTTTTCCGCCAAGTCTTGATTGGATGCAGAATACTCAGCATGAACCGGACTTAAAAACAACGGCCAGTTCCCGTTTGTTGCAAAGCATTTTTCCTTTACAGCGTTTTTATATTCTTTTGAGCCATTCAGTTCTAATTTCTTGACCCCGTATGTATAAAACGGCTCCTGCCACTCTTTTTCAAAAGAGTTCTCAAGTTCATAATACCAATAAGTGCCGTTTTCAATCTGCTGCTTGCCGTCTATGGTATAAGAAAGCGGAAAGGATTTCTTCCCTCCATATAGAACGATCTTTTCTCCGGAATTATCAAAACCATCCTCCGGAAGATCCAAAGGCTTTTCCTCTGTACCGGTGCAACCGGTCAGCAATACCATTAACGAAATCAAAATTAAAATCCATCTTTTCATTTTACGATCTCCTCCCTACATATCTATATGGGAGAAACCGCTGTTATATGCAAAAAGTGCGCTGCAGAAATTTCTGCAGCGCACTTTACTTTAATTAATACATTCCGCCGCCCATCTGGCTCATGGCAGCATTCGCAACCGCTTCAGCAGCATTGTCTTTCACATCTGCTACCAAACTTTCTGTCGTCAATACCATAGCCGCAACACTGGCGGCATTCTGCAAAGCACTACGAGTCACCTTGGCAGGATCAACGATACCGGCCTTCAGCATATCGCAATACTCTTCCTTGAATGCGTCAAAGCCATAGTTGACGTCAGCATTTTTGCGGATGTTTTCCAAAATAACAGAACCTTCCAGACCACAGTTTGTAGCGATCTGACGAACCGGCTCTTCCAGAGCCTTGAGAACGATTTGAACACCGGTCTTTTCATCACCGACCACCTCATCCAGCAACTTAGCAGCCACTTCGATTGCTTTGATATAGGCGGTACCGCCACCGGCTACGATACCTTCCTCTACTGCTGCTTTGGTTGCAGCCAGAGCATCATCCACACGCAATTTCTTTTCGTTCATCTCGGTCTCGGTTGCAGCGCCAACCTTAATGACAGCCACACCGCCGGACAGTTTTGCCAACCGTTCTTCCAGCTTCTCTTTATCGTAAGAAGAAGTTGTCAAAGCGATCTGACTCTGGATCTGCTCGATCCGGCCCTTGATCTCTTCAGTAGATCCGGCACCACCTACGATAATGGTCTTTTCTTTTTGTACCTTGATCTGAGTTGCACGACCCAGCATATCAATGGTTGCGGTCTTCAAATCCAGCCCCAGCTCTTCGCTGATAACCTGGCCGCCGGTCAGAATGGCAATGTCACGAAGCATTTCTTTGCGGCTCTCACCAAAACCGGGAGCTTTCACTGCAACGCAAGAGAAGGTACCGCGGATCTTATTCACGATAAGAGTGGCCAGTGCCTCGCCCTCAATATCTTCAGCAATGATAACCAGTTTTTTACCAGCCTGAACGATCTGCTCCAATACGGGCAGGATCTCCTGGATATTACTAATCTTCTTATCGGTGATCAGCAAGAAGGCATCATCAATAACCGCCTCCATTTTGTCGCTGTCTGTCACCATATACGGGGTAATATAACCACGGTCAAACTGCATACCCTCCACCACGTCACAGCTGGTTTCTGCGGTCTTGGACTTTTCCACGGTGATAACGCCGTTGGTGGTCACCTTTTCCATCGCCTCAGCAATCAGTTTACCTACGTTTTCATCGGCAGAAGAAACGGTAGCAACCCGAGCGATATCTTCGCTGCCGGTGATCTTCTGAGAATTCTTATGAATGGTCTCAACCACACAGTCAACAGCCTTTTGGATACCCTTGCGAACCACCATCGGATTGGCACCGGCCGCCACGTTTTTCATACCTTCACGAATCAGCGCCTGCGCCAACAAGGTCGCAGTCGTGGTGCCGTCACCGGCGATATCGTTGGTTTTGGTGGAAACTTCCTTCACCAACTGTGCGCCCATGTTCTCAAAGGGATCTTCCAGTTCAATATCCTTTGCAATGGTCACACCGTCGTTGGTAATCAACGGAGTACCAAACTTCTGATCCAATACCACGTTTCTTCCTTTGGGACCCAAAGTAATCTTAACGGTATTGGCTAATTTATCAACACCGCTCTGCAGAGATTTTCTGGCCTCTTCGCCATACTGAATTTGCTTTGCCATAATCAATTCACTCCTTATTCTTCAACCAGTGCTAAAATATCACTTTGACGGGCGATCAAATATTCTTCGCCATCAATTTTGATCTCAGTTGTACCATATTTGCGCAGAACCACACGGTCACCGGCTTTTACTACCATCTCAATCTTATTCCCATCCACGTAACCACCGGGGCCAACCGCCAAAACTTCTGCAATCTGGGGCTTTTCCTGCGCCGCCGCAGTCAGGATAATACCGCTTTTGGTCGTTTCCTCAGCCTCTTCCATACGAATGACCACTTGGTCAAATAAAGGTTTTAATTTCATTCTAAAATTCCTCCAACTGCGATTTTAGCACTCTCGTTTTGCGAGTGCTAAATATAGTTTAGCATACTTTTAAGGAAATGCAAGAGTTTTTTGAATTTTTTTACATTTCGTTAATGATTATGAGAAACACTCCCAATAAAATGAAAAAACTTGAATTTTATCTTGACAATAGGAAGAAAATAGTTTATAATCCTATTCGTTGCCGGTGGCATGGTTATAATATGGTGGACGTAGTTCAGTTGGTTAGAGCGCCAGATTGTGGCTCTGGAGGTCGTGGGTTCGAATCCCACCGCCCACCCCACTTTTCTTTTTAAGAAAAGACCCCGGTATTTTGGGATATAGCCAAGTCGGTAAGGCAACGGACTTTGACTCCGTCATTTCGCTGGTTCGAGTCCAGCTATCCCAACCAATTAAAGGCACCGCAAATGCGGTGCCTTTTTCATTTTTCAAAATTTCACGGTCTCACCGGCAGGGATGCAGAAATTCTCCCCGCCATAACTCAGCCAAATGTCGGTAGCAGTAGGATTATACATCCATTCACCATCGGCAGAGTATTCCAGTTTTTCATAGGCCTTGATATAATCATAGATTTCTATATTGGTTGCATACCAAACATCTTCAATTCCGCTCATACGTCGGAAGAAGTTTTCGATGACTTCCCAGTTGTTATCATCCTCGAATTCATAGGTATGTCCCCAGAGATAGAACCATTTCGGCTCTTTATCCACCTGCATCTTTGCAAACTCATCCGCCAATTCCATCAGACGGGGATTTCGATGCCTACAGGTCGTCTCCAGCCGCAACCAATCCTTGGGAAGATCAAACCCTTCGGTTTGCAAGGTCGTCCGGGAATAGGCAATCCCTGCCAGACGCAAGCATTCCACCGCATCATCATTAAATGAACCGTTTGCATAAGCAAAGCCACGGATGATCTTTCCGGTAAACTCTTCCCAGCCTCTCCGATCCTCCGCAATCTCATACAAAACCTCCGAGGGCGGAATAAGGGCAAGTGAACGATGGTTAAAGGAATGGCAGGCGATCTCCGTATAATCCGGGTCATATGTCGCACGGATTTCTTCGGCCGTCATTCTGCGGTGCTTCTTGCCGGGCAAGTACACCGGTTTTTCTGAAATGCGATTATAATTCAGATTGAACGTTCCTTTAAACCCGTATTGCTTCATTAATTCAACGAAACGAATATCCTCGGTCACACCATCATCATAACTCAGTGTAATCGCTTTCGATTTTCCTTCGGGAAATCGCATATATGGATATATTTTCTTAATACTCATCAGAGTTCACCTCTCTGTAACGACACCGTCTTTCCGGCAGGAATGCAGATTGCCTCTTCTTCTCGCGCACTAATCCAAACGTCCATGACCGTGGGATTATGCACAATACGATTGTTCATTGAAAATTGAAGTTGCTCAAAGGCTTTTACATAATCACAGATTTAGTAGCTGGCATTCTAAGCCAATCCGTAGGAATATCAAATCTTTCGGTAGACTCAACCGTTCTTGCGTAATGAATTCCGGCGTAATTAAGAATCTCTACCGCTTGATCATTGTAGGTTCCATCGGAAGAATACACCTCTTTGATCTTGGAAAGAGGAAACCGGCGCTTTACATAGCCGGGTGGATAAACCTTCCCCTCCGGAGCAAAGTACCCTGCATTTAAGTTAAAGGTGCCTTTAAAGCCATACTGCTCCATCAGACGGATCAACTGCGCATCCTGCTCAACACCATCGTCATAACTCAAGGTCAAGGCTTTGGTCTTCCCCTCCGGAAAGCGCATATAATAATAGGAATAACTCATAATAATCCCCCTTTTTCCCATCATTATAAACTACGGTCTTCTTTTTTTCAAGTTTATATTGCATTATACAATTATTAAATGATATAATATTGATAACTATAATTAAGAGGTCATATACAATGAAATTTTATCCTCACGATATTAATGAATATTTTATAAACCATCAACAGGATCGCCTGATCCAAGTGGCAGAAAGCCGGCACACCCTGCAGTTTGAGCAATTGCGTCGGCTGATCAATTTTTCCTGTACCCGTACCATCGGCAATCATTTAACGGCCGCAGTTCTGGTAACCGGGCCTTCCTCCTCCGGAAAGACCACCTTTTCCAACCGTCTCGACCGTTTGATGGAGGAGGACGGCTTTCACTGCACCGTCATCTCGATTGATGATTATTATCTCCCGCGCGAAGAGATCCGTCGCCGTCAGCCGGATGCCGCAAAACCGGACTATGAATGCTTAGAAGCCTTTGACGTCGCATTCTTCCAAGAGCAGATGCGCGCCTTCCTGAGCGGCGAGACCATCCATCTCCCCCGCTATGATTTCAAGATCGGTGATCGTGTGGATAGTGGCATTACCCTCGCTCCGACCGAAAAGGATCTCCTGATCATTGAGGGCATCCATGCCATGAATCCCAAGCTGACCGAGGGACTGGAGTTTGCCCGTACCATTGGTGTTTATATCTGTCCCTTTGATTCTTACTCCATTCCGGGAAAAGGAGAGATCACATCCCGGGAGATCCGCTTGATGCGCCGCAGTCTCCGGGACTTTGTGCACCGCAATTCCAGCATTATGCAGACGCTTGAGATGTGGCCCAGTGTTCGTGCAGGAGAAGAGCGCTATATCAAGCCGATGAAGCAATATGCAGACTTCTTTTTCAACTCTTCCTTTGAATATGAGATCTGTATTCTTAAAGCCCGCATCGAAGAAGCCATCAAATCTCTCACGCCGGAAGAGCGGCATAAACTCGAGCAATATCTCCCCTTAGAACTTTTAAGCGTATTCCATTCTTGCAAAGAAATCAATATTCCGGAAGATTCTATATTCAACGAATTCTACAGATAGGAGAACACAATGGGAAAGCAAATCGCCATCCTCTGCATGTCCTTAAATATAGGCGGTGCAGAAACCCATATTTATGAGTTGGCACGAGGGTTGACCGCCAAAGGGCATCACGTGACCGTCTTTTCTAACGGCGGGGTTTATGCCGAAGCACTGGAAAAAGAAGGTATTCGCCACGTTCGTACCCCCATGCATAAAAAGACCCCCTCTTCTCTCATCTCCTCTTATCGCACTTTGCTGCGCGAATTCAAAAAGAACCGTCCGTCTGTAGTCCATTCCCATACCAGAATTTCTAATTTTATCGCCGGTTTGGTCTGTAAAAAACTTCACATTCCCCTTGTGACGACTGTTCACGGAAGATTTAAAGTTAACCCGATTTTTCGTTTTTTTTCAAATTGGGGATGCAGAGCACTGGCTGTCAGCGAAGATCTCAAGCAATATCTGGTGGAAAATTACCGTTATGACCCCGCTCACGTTGGTCTGACCGTCAACGGCGTTGATATGGAGCGCTTTTCCAAAAACGCTTCATCGGATTTACGTGCATCCATCGGAGTCGAACCGGGCGATAAAATGATCCTTCTGGTCTCTCGTTTAGATCAAGAAGCCACTGTCCATATAGAAAATATTCTCCGCATTGCACCGGATATTTATAAAAAGCACCCTAAAACCCGGATCGTCGTCGTTGGCGACGGCAATCGTTATCCCTACTTAGTTCAAAAAGCTGATGAAATCAATCGTCAATGCGGCGTAAGCTTTGTCTTAATGCAAGGCGCAAAAACGAATATTGAACAATACACTGCTGCCGCCGACCTATTCATTGGAATCTCTCGCTCCGCTCTGGAAGCAATGTCCAGTTCCGTGCCCACCATTTTACTGGGAAATCATGGATATTTAGGTCTTTACTCCGATAAGATCCGCAAAGAGTGTATCGAAACCAACTTAACTTGTCGGGGCTATCCTTTTCCCTCCGATGAAGAGATCACGGCCTTAATCATAGATTGCTTACAAGGGAAGGATCTAACACAAAACATTCGTGAAGGCCTAAGCTTGGTCCGAGAGCGCTTTTCGCTCGAAACCATGGCCTCTACAGCCGAGGAACTTTACAGAAATGCCATTGGCAGTACACGCCCCTATGATTATATGATCGGCGGTTATTACGGCAGCGATAATTTTGGAGACAATCTGACGTTACGTTGCCTGATGGATCATCTTAAAGATTGCTCCGGATCTGTGCTTTCTCATAACGTCGAAAACACTTGTGTTCCTGCCCATGTTAAAAAGATCCACCGTTTCAATCTCCCGGCCATCTATAAAATGATGAAAAAAACCAAGGTCTTTTTGCTGGGCAGCGGAAGTCTTCTGCAGGATGCAACGTCCAACCGTTCTCTGTTCTATTATTTATTTATTACAAAAATGGCCATCCGTTGTAACTGCAAGACTTTACTTTACGCCAACGGTATCGGTCCTATCAAACATCCCGGAAATAAAAGACGGACAGCAAAACTTTTGAAGAAAACCGACTTCATTACCGTTCGTGATAAAGCCTCCTTAGAATTCCTTCATTCATTAGGAATTAAAGAATCTGTCGCCCTGACTGCCGACGATGCATTCTCCATGGATTATGCCGAATTGGCTCCGTATGCATCTACCGAAGTTGTAAAGAACAAAACGATCGTCGGGGTGAATTTCAAATTAAATGCCAATGATTCCCCCGCACTGTTGCGCGAAATTGCAGATGCTTTAAAGGTCCTGGCCGAAAAACACAACTTATTTTATTATCTAATCCCGTTCCATCTATCGCAGGATCAACCCCAATTAATGTCGTTGCACCAAATGATCCCATCCATCAGTCTTTTAGTGGATCCTACCGCAGAACCCCAACAGATCATCCGCTATCTTTCAGCCGGAAAATATCAGATTCTCGAACGGTTGCACGGTCAAATCATGGCCACCATGCTGGGAACCCCTTTTCTCCCCATCAATTATGACCCCAAAAACCGCTCTTTGACGGCACAAATCGGTCTCAATGATTATGCATTAAACCATGACCAGTTATCCAAAGAACAGATTATCCTTCAATTTGAGGCGCTTCTAAAAGACGAAGACGACGTACGTTCCCGTCTGGCAGACTATGCCGTCGAGGCGCAAAAGAAGGCGTTACTCAATCAGGAATATTTACACAAAATGATAGAAAGTTATTAAAGGTAGTTCTATGCGTATTTTAGGAATTGATTACGGCGAAGCCCGGACCGGACTTGCCGTCAGCGACGAGACCGAGACGGTCGCCACCGTCATCGGCACCCTCCATGAAAGAGACAAAGAAAAATTAGCCGAGCGGATCAAAGAGACTTGCTTGACGGAAAAAATCGAGAAGATCATTATGGGTCTGCCCAAAAACATGGACGGAACCGAAGGATTTCGTGCAGAATACACCCGCAAGTTTGCCCAGGCGTTACAGGAAAAACTTCCGGAGCTCCCCATCGAGTTTTATGATGAGCGCATGACCACCATGGTTGCCTCTCGTTTTATGATGGAAGCAAATACAAAAGGGAAAAAGAAAAAAGCATCCATTGACGCTTTGTCCGCTCAAATCATTCTCCAAGATTACTTAGAACGAAATCGTAAATAAATAAAAAAGCCCCTTCGAGGCGCACTCCGTAAGGAAGTGCGCCTCAGCTATATTCGCCTGACGGCGAGTGATATTGCTTCGCAGTGGTATTATGCTACGCATAGTGATATTGTCCTTCGGACAGTTTTAAGGGCGAATATAATATCACAAAAACCGATAGGTTTTCATATCACTTTTGCCGTAAGGCAAAAATATCACTGCAAACTCTTCGTTTGCAATATCACTTTACCTGCCGTGAAAAATACTCTTTATTTTCGGCAAGTATTTACCTTTTTCAAAGTATGTAACCCACTATGACACTTTCACAACCCTTGTGCAAAGTGTCATTTGTTTTGTAGAGATAAAAACCGAGAGAGACAACTTCTTTACGAAGTGTCTCTCTCACGGGGCTTTTTTATTTTGCAATATATTCATAAGCATCCCGGGGCGTTCCATCATAAACATAGATAACTCCCCGATATTCAAATCCGTTTTTTTGCAGAACGTGCTGCATGATCTTGTTATTCTCATGGGTATCAATGCGAAGATGCCCGATCTGAGTCAATGCAAACTCCATCGCTTCACGAACCACACCTTTTGCACCGGTCTTAGCCGCAATACGATGGATCACACCATAGGGACTATCATCCATCCAAGTTCCCTTTTCAATCACAAGATAGGACGGATCCTCGCCGATCTCAAACATAAATACACCGGAGAGTTCCCCCTCTCGATCCACAATGAAAAGCCGTCCCAGCTCCACATCTTCTTCCAACATGGAAAGGGTCGGGTGGAAAGTTCCCCATTGGGTTGGGTTTCCATGATCTGCCATGAATTTTTGAGCCGCCCTGTAGAGGGCCATAATCTCTGCCAATTCCTCTTTTTTTGCTTTTCTGATCATGCTTGTCACTCCGTCACAGTTTGCGTCATCACAAACTCAAATGCGCCCTTAGACGGATTCACACTCTTGATATAGGCAAGATTTTTGTTTGCGTCTCCCTTTTTATCAAAGACCGTTTCGCCGGTTACACCGTTCAGTTTCAGTTCTTTCATCGCCAAGCGAAGTGCCACACCTTCTGTAGTCTCCGCCTCTTCTAAAGCCTTGATTACTGCCGTATAAGCATCATAGCCCAATGCAGAAACTGCGGCCACCGCATCGGTTCCACCGTTTAATTCAAGATTCTTTTCATCGGCATTCAGCCATTTTTTAAACTCTGTCACAAACTTTTTGCCTTCACTGTTGCTCTCGTCCGCTTCATCAAAAGGCGTAGAAAAGTAAACACCGGAAGCGGCATCTCCGGACTGTGTGATCAAAGCAAGATTATCCCAGGTGTCGCCGCCCAAAATCATGCACTGAGGATCTCTGGCCCGAATTGCCCGAATAATCTTCGCCCCATTCTCCACAGAGGAAGGCGCAAAAACTGCATCACATTCTTCAAATGCCGCCACAATCTCTTCAAATGCCGTGTCAGCAGCAGTATAGGAAGCCTCTATCACATCCCCGCCTGCATTTTTAAATCCGGCAGTAAAATATTTGCTGAGACCAACGGAATAATCGTCATCCTTTTGCGTCAGCACGCCGACCTTCATACAGCCTTGTTCTGCCGCCAGATTGGCCATTGCGGTCCCCTGAAAAGCATCATTATAGCAAACACGGAAATAAAAGTCATTTCCTGCCGTCACCTGAGGATTGGTACAGGAAGCCCCCACCACCGGGATTTCATTCTCTGCAAAAACAGAACCGGCTGCAATGGCACAAGCAGATCCATACGTACCGATTACAATAGACACACCATGATCCACCAACTGACGTGCAATTGCCGGGGCTTTCGCCGGATCGGATTCATGATCCAGTTCTACCAATTCAATATGATAGGTCTGCCCGCCCCAATGAACCTTAGGATTTTGGGAATGAGCGTACCGAATTCCCAAAAGTTCTTGCTTACCGCCGGCGGCATTTTCTCCGGTCAAAGGTTCAAAGACACCAACTTTAATTACCTTATCCTCCCCGGAGAAGTCACATCCGGAAAGCAAAGTAATTCCTAAAATTAATATCAATAGTACGGCGAAGCATCTTCGCATTTTAAACATAATTAACCCTCCAAAAGAAAGCATAGCAAAATTATTATACACCTTTTTACTGTATATTGCAAGAGTCAAGTTCATCTCTAAAATAAGGATTGAATTTTCAAAAGTACTGTGCTATAATAATTTATTATTTTGTTAAATAGAAGGGAAATCGCCATGAAGTTAACAGAAATCAAAAGTTTATTCCGTGACCGAGAATCTTATATCGGAAAAACCGTTACGGTAGGCGGTTGGGTTCGTTCCAATCGCGGTTCTAAGAATTTCGGTTTTCTGGTCCTGAACGACGGTACATTTTTTGAACCGTTGCAGGTCGTATATAGCGATAAGCTTGCTAATTTTACAGATCTTTCAAAATTAAACGTTGGCACCGCTTTGGTTGTAACCGGTACGTTGGTGGAAACGCCGAACTCCAAGCAGCCTTTTGAAATCCAGGCAGACACTGTAGAAATCGAAGGCCCGTCCACCCCGGACTATCCTCTGCAGAAAAAGCGTCATAGTTTAGAGTATCTGCGGACAATTCCTCACCTGCGTGCTCGGACCAATACCTTTCAGGCTGTCTTCCGTGTTCGTTCTCTGGCAGCCTATGCCATTCATAAGTTCTTTAACGAACGGAATTTCATTTATGTCCACACTCCCCTGATCACCGGCAGTGACTGTGAGGGTGCAGGCGAAATGTTCCGAGTCACCACTCTGGATCTGGAAAATCTCCCCCTCACCGAGGATGGAAAGGTAGACAATACCAAGGATTTCTTCAATAAAGTCACCAGTTTGACCGTATCCGGTCAGCTGAACGGCGAAACCTATGCTCAGGCCTTTAAGAACATCTATACCTTCGGTCCTACCTTCCGTGCTGAAAACTCCAATACCACCCGTCATGCGGCCGAGTTCTGGATGATCGAGCCGGAGATTGCCTTTGCCGATCTGAAAGACGATATGATGCTGGCGGAGAGTATGTTGAAGTACATCATCCACTACGTGATGGAAAATGCACCGGAAGAAATGCAGTTTTTCAATCAGTTTATCGATCCCGGTCTCATTGACCGTCTGAACAACGTATTGGAAAATGATTTCGGTCACGTAACCTACACCGAAGCCATTGAGATTCTGGAAAAGAACAACGATCACTTCGATTATCCCGTTCATTGGGGCAGCGATCTGCAGACGGAGCATGAGCGCTATCTGACCGAAGAGATCTTTAAGCGCCCGGTCTTCGTCACCGATTATCCCAAGGAGATCAAAGCCTTCTATATGAAGCTTAATGAAGACGGCAAGACCGTTGCAGCCATGGACTGCTTGGTCCCCGGCATCGGCGAGATCATCGGTGGCAGCCAGCGTGAGGACAACTTTGAGTTGCTTCAAAAGCGGTTGCAGGAATTGGGTCTCAACGAGGAAGATTACGGATTTTATATGGATCTGCGCAAATACGGTTCTACCCGTCATGCAGGATTCGGTCTCGGCTTTGAGCGTTGCGTCATGTACCTCACCGGCATGGGCAACATCCGGGATGTCATCCCCTTCCCCAGAACAGTCAACAACTGCGAATTATAAACAGAAAAATCGCTCCCATTGGGAGACTTCTCATAAGGAAGTCTCCCCGTTTTATTCGCCAAAGGCGAGTTATATTGCTTCGCAGTGATATTCGGCTAATGCCGAGTGGTATTTGCTTCGCAAGTTTTAGAGGCGAATAAAATACCACTGAAACCGAAAGGTTTCAATAAAACTATTGCCTTGTGGCAATAATATCACTCCGACGAAGTCGGAATATCACTTGAAAGGCTACCATTTTTATGTATAATATATTTAGAGGTGATAACTATGGCTGACAGCATTTTAAGAGATAGGGCAAAAGAGTTTGCAAAAACGATTATTTTTCTCTGTCGTGATATGAAATCAAATCATAAAGAATCCGTTTTAATAAATCAACTTCTTCGTTCTGCAACATCAATCGGTGCGAATTTACACGAAGCACAATACGCACAAGGAACAAAAGATTTTATTTCTAAATTTGAAATTGCTCAAAAAGAGTGTTATGAAACAGAATATTGGTTGGAACTTCTTTTTGAAACAAATTGTATGAGCGAAGAAAATTATAAAACATTACAAAACGATTGCGGTGCAATTCGCAGAATGTTAATTTCTTCGCTTAAAACCATAAAATCAAAATAAGGGTTTGGGCTTAGCCCTTGACAGTGTTTGTGCATACAAATGCGACGCTGGTTCTATCCCAGTAATCAAAAATTATAAAAGAATAAAAACTGCTCACACATAATAGGTGTGAGCAGTTTTTATGTCTTTGTACCATTTTTCGAAGCAGAAAGTGTTTATTTTCCAAATCCTAAAGAGTATTTATTATATTTTGTATCAGAGGAACTTTCATATAAATCCGAAATGACCTCAAATTTTATTTCAGCAGCATTATAATTATTGATTGTTTCATCAGGAATACAACAAGCATAGTAAAACCCGATTTGTTCTAATGGTTGAATCGTTTCATACATTAAAACATTGTCAATACCATTATAAACTTCTTTTAACAATAATCCGCTATAAGTATATGTATTGTCAAATATAAAATCGCCTAAAAATGATACTTGATGCGCTGTGCCTGATATGTTTTTAATGGAACCTTTTATATAACAATACTGTTTTCCTGTTTCTGCTTGTTTATAACTATATAATCCGTTCGTTCTTGAAGGACGAATTTCTTTACTAGTGTAAACGGATTCAATAGTTATTTGAAAATAATCTGTTGTAACGGTATCAGGAAAAGATATATATTCATATTGTTCTTCTATTGATGAATCAACACTTGAAGTTCCAACATCATCATTGGTATCATTAACAGGATTTTCTGAAGCATTAGGGGAAATCCAAGCAATAGATATAATCAGTGAAATTATGACAACGACAACACTCACAATTGTAATGCCTTTTTTCTATTTTGGGATAAAATCAAACCGATAATTGCTAGAATGATAGCCACAGGGAGAAATAAAAAGTTTAATAGCGGAATGATACCAATTGCACCAAAAATGATAGATAGCAAGGAGCATACATTTGTCTTTTTTGGCGGTGTTTCAACAATTCGTGATGGTGTAAGAATATCGTTACTTTCAACCTTGCTTCCGCAATTAGAGCAAAAAGAGGCGTCATCAGCCAAGAGATTATTACATTGTTTGCAACTTTTCATTTATTCGTCCTCCATAATAAAAAAGTGTGTGCAACCGAAGTTACACACACCAAAAAATGCGGAACCTCGTTTTGCTACCACACAAAATTCCGACACTTCACAGAAGATGCGAAAATAGAAGTCCGCATTTTTACCGAGATAAAAATACAACTCCTGTAAAATGTCATATTGAATTTTGTGTGGTGAACACATTATATCACAAGCAATTCATAATGTAAAGTGTTAGAAAAAATTAAGAGTAACAGATTTTAAGTCTGTTACTCTTAATCATCCTTATAAGAAGTAGCCTTTTTGCAACCCTTTTATTGATTGGTTTTGCGGATATTTCCGTCGGTATAGTACGCCACGTAGCGTTTTTCACCCACGTTAAGGCAGATGCCGGAAAGATTCATCAATTCCCCGGCCTTGATCTCCTTGAGGGGGTGGCGGAAGAGAACCTGATTTCCGCAGGAGATGATGAGGGTATCTTCCGCAATACTGAACGCTCCTTCACGACCGAGGATCCGTTCTTGGTAGGTCTTGGGGTCTCGTTCTGAAAAGGAGGAAATTCCCCGCTTATCTAATTTTTTAAGTAGTAAGAGGTTCGTGTCCGCCTCTTTTTTCTTTTTAAATAATCCCATGGCAAAAACTCCTTTTCATCATTATACTGTATTCGACTTTTCTTTGCAAGACCTCCTCTTGCTTTCCAAGCAAAAGAATGATATAATAAACTAAATGTTTAAAGTTAAGGAGAAAGAATATGCCCGAATTAGGCGGATTGCGTGAGATACCCGACGTAAAAGCGCTGATCCTTTATTTATTAAAAGAAGCAAACTGCATCCTGAAAGAGGGGCAGTTGACTGACGTGATGATGGCGGACGGCCTGGTGGAATACTTCGATTATGCGGAGGCGGTAGAGCAACTTCTGATGAGGGGAATGATCGACATCGCTTCTTTGGAAGAGACCGGAAGCTACCGCATTACCAAGCAGGGCCTTGAGGTGGAAGAGGAGTATGAGCAACGGCTTCCTCATAACGTTAAGACCAAGACGTTAACCGCCTTGAAGGCGATCCTTCGGCAGAAGCAGGAGGACGACCAGATCTATGCAGAGATCGAACCCTCGGATAGCGGTTTTGCCGTAACCTGTACCATCCGGGAGGGAGGAGAGACGATGCTTTCCTATCAAGTGTTAGTCCCCGACCGCAAGGATGCTTATTACGTGGCGGAGCGATTCCGTGAAAACCCGTCCGGATACTACCAAAAAATTATGGAAATCGTCTTGAACGAAGATCTTTTTAAAAAGAGATAATTTTAAGCAATTTTTTAAAAAGGAGCAGTAAACGAAATCGTTTACTGCTCCTTTTTGTGTTCAATAATATCTTCAATATTACAATCGAGGGCATTGCAGATCTTATCTAAAATATAACTGTCATACCGTACGACTTTATTTTTATAATATCTATCAATAATTGGATAATTAATGCCCGTACGCTTTGATAGTTCGTAACGAGTGACATTTAATTTCTTCATCGTTTTATCCAGTGTTATTTTAATCATGCAAAACCCTCCTTCTTTGTATATTTTAATAAATATATATTTTGTTGACAATTTGGCTACATGGATATATAATCACATAAATATATATTCAATTAAATAGAGGATTTATGAAAAATAAGTATATATTTTATTTTGTGGTGTTGCTTTGTTTTTTATGCACCGGATGTTTAAAGACGGAACAGACATCTCCAATAGAGGAAGAGGTGCAAACGATAGCGACCAAGGGTGTTTATTTGATCGAGACCGAATGGAAAATGATTTCAAATGATTCGGTTGGAAATGAGTGGGTTAAGTCTGTTCGTTGCAACGGAGAGGATTGGGAGAAAAAGAAAGAGATCATTGCGGATCTTAATTCAGCTATAACGGTGAACGCCAGTATAACAGAGCGAGATAGCGTGCCGGATCATGGCGAGGGAGATTTGAAGTTACATTTAGAGGACGGCTTTTCTGCTTCTGAAACCATCTATGTTTGGGAAAATCGGGGTCGCTATAGCGGAAATAAGGCCCAATGGGAGTTGAAATGCACCGTTAGGTTATTAAGAAGAATATAATTTTCTTGATTTATTTCAGTTTTTTTGATAAAATGGGGTCAAATCAATAAGGATGTGAACAAAATGAGAAATATTTGGCACGATATTGACCCGAAGAGAATTGACCCTCAGGATTTTGTGGCGGTGATCGAGATCTCCAAGGGCAGTAAAAAGAAATACGAACTGGACAAAGAGACGGGACTCATCATGCTGGATCGGGTGCTGTATACCTCTACCCACTATCCGGCAAACTATGGTTTTATCCCTCGTTCCTACGGTGACGATAACGACCCCCTGGACGTTTTGGTGCTTTGCTCCGAGGCGTTGGAGCCGTTGACGTTGGTGCGGTGCTATCCGATCGGATACATCAGTATGTTAGACGACGGCCGTCGGGATGAAAAGATCATTGCCATCCCCTTTGCGGATCCTACGTATAATCAATATCAGGATATTAAAGATCTGCCTCCCCACGTCTTTGATGAGATGCGCCACTTTTTCTCCGTCTATAAAGCCTTGGAGGAAAAGGAGACGGTTTCCGGCGAGGTGCAGGGACGGGAAGAAGCAGTTAAGGTTATAAAAGAATCGTTGGATCATTATATCGAATGTTATTGCAGATAAAAATAAACGGATGCGTTAGCATCCGTTTATTTTTTCATTTTCTAAAAGCCGGATCATAATGGACGTATTCAGTTCCATGGCGTCGATGGGATAGATCGCAGCGATTTTGTCGGTATAAAACTTCTTTTTAAAGTGCGCCATACAGTCGGCGTGGCTTCCGCCTTTGCGGAGAATTTCCACCACCTCATCGGCAGTTTCCACAGCGCTTTTTTCGGCGTTTTGCAGATAATAGGCAGTCTTCTCCGGACTAAGCAGTCCATGATGGGGGAGAAGCAACTGCCGGATGGGGAGTGCGGCCGCCTTCCGGATCGAGTCGATGGTGATTTGATAGCCCACGAGATAAGAGGGGATGATGGCCTCGTCACCGTCAAAAACGCCCAAGGTCTCGCAGCTGAGCAGGAGTTGCTCTTTTTCCAGATAGTAAGCGATGGAGCAACGGGTATGCCCCGGCAGATTGATGACGGTAAAATCCAGGTCACCTGCTTGAATATGATCGCCGTCCTTTACCGGGATGTCCACCCGGAGGCGGTCAATGAGATCTTCATAGTCCGTAACACCGCACCTGGCGGCAAACTTGCGATCCAGATCCCGCATGACGCTTTTGGCGGAGTCTTTTTGAAAGATCTTGACGGCATATTCTCCGGCCACGACCTTTGCCGCCGGCCAATATTGCAGGGCATAGACTGATCCTAAAGCATGATCGTAGTGAGAATGGGTCAGGAAGATATAGTCGAGGGGACGATCCCCTAATTCTTGTTTGATTTTCTCCGCCACCTGATAGCCGGTAAAGGCAAAGCCGGAATCGTAAAGAATGGCGGTTTTGCCATCGTCCAGCAGGAAGGCGCTGTCACCGGGAAGCGCCCGGACGTCGGTGATTTTTAACGTTGCCATTTGTTGCTCCTTTGTTTTTTAAATATGTTATCATATTACCGATGATTTTACAAGGGAATTCGTTGACTTTCCCGCAGTGTTATGCTATACTCATGGCGGATTTTGAGGAAGGGGGAGCGAAAAATGCGTTTAAATATCAGTCCCGCTGCAAAAAAAGCCATCATGATCGGCAGTATCTGCTCGGTTTCTTATCTGGCAGTCTACATTGCACGGAACGTACTCAGTGCTGTCACTCCGCAGATGATTGCTTCGGGTTCCTTTACCAATGAGACCATCGGAACGCTGTCCTCTTGCTATTTCATCGTCTATGCGGTGGGGCAGTTATTTAACGGAATTTTGGGCGATAAGATCAAGGCGAAATACATGATCGGGTTCGGTCTGGTGCTGGCCGGTGTTTTGAATTTCCTTTTTCCCTTTATGGAAAAAAGTCTGCCGATGGTCTATATCACCTATAGCTTGACCGGCTTTTTCCTGGCAATGATCTACGGCCCCATGAGTAAAGTAGTGGCGGAAAACGTGGAGCCGATCTATGCACCTCGGTGCAGTCTCGGCTATACCTTCGCCTCGTTTTTTGGTTCTCCCATGGCCGGCGTTCTTGCGGCATTCCTCTCCTGGCAGGGGGTATTCGGGGTCAGCAGTGCGCTTTTGATCGTGATGGGGCTTGCGACCTTTGGCATTTTCCTCTTTTTTGAGAAAAAAGGCGTCATCGCTTATGATCAATACCAGCCTCCCAAAGAAAAGGGCGGCAGTATTAAGATTCTTCTCCGGTATCAGATCGTGAAATATACCTTGATCTCTGTCCTGACCGGCGTGGTCCGGACGACGGTGGTCTTTTGGCTTCCTACGTATATCTCTCAGCATCTGGGCTTTCCTGCCGAGAGAGCAGCGCTCCTCTTTACGGTGGACACCTTTATCATTTCCTTTGCCACCTTTATTGCCGTCTTTTTATATGAGCGGCTGGGGCGGAATATGGATCTGACCAACGTGGTGTCTTTTGGCGCCGCAGCCCTCTTTTTCCTGTTGGCCTTTTTGGTTCGTCATCCCTATCTCAATATTGCGTTTATGGTGCTTGCCATCCTCGGCGCTGACAGTGCCTCGGCTATGCTTTGGTGCCGGTACTGTCCCGGTCTTCGGGATACCGGCATGGTATCCAGTGCCACAGGATTTTTGGACTTTATGAGTTATATCGCCGCCGCCGTCTCCTCCACCCTCTTTGCCAATGCGGTCTCGGTCATTGGCTGGGGATGGCTGATTATCATCTGGTTTGCATTGATGGCGATCGGCGTCGTCGTGGCAATTCCGTATAAAAGAAAAACTGCCTAAGGGCAGTTTTTTCTTTTACCAGATCATCGGTTGCAGTTGTTGCCCTTCCAGGGCAGAGGCAAGGGTATCCGCCATCAGTTCAAAGTGGGCGACACAGGAACGGGGTTTGCTTTCGGCGTCGTCCTGTCCATAAGGAATGAAGTAATAGTTTTTCAAACTTTGCAAAAAGCCGATGTTTTTTGCACCGCCCTGTAGGGCGTCGTTGGTGGAGAGTCCGAGAATGATGGGACGGTCGTTTCGCAGGGTGGATTTTGCCGCCATGGTCACAGCGGTGTCGGTGACCCCCAGCGCCAGTTTGGCTAAGGTATTGCCGGTGCAAGGGGCGACGATCAGGGCATCCAGAAGCTTTTTCGGGCCGATGGGTTCTACTTCCGGAATGGTATGCCAGATAGGACGGCCGCAGATGGTTTCCAACCGTTCCCGAAAGAGGGCGGCGGTACCGAATCGAGTGTTACTCTCATAGACGATGGGGGACATAATGGGGTAAAGTTCATAATGCTCCGCTAAGGGTTCCACTTCCTCCAAAACCCGATGGAGGGTACAGAAGGAACCGGTCAGGGCGATGCCGATTTTAAGCAAGACGTTCCATCTCCTTTATAATAAATTTACCGATGCAACGGGCGGCAGACTCCGGCATCAGCTTCCCCGGAAGTCCGGGGGCGGGGAGGACTTGGAGACCCAATTGCTCCGCTAAATGGGGATCGAATCCCCCGGGGGCAGAAGCCAGCTCCATCAAGAGAGCGCCTTCCGGCAGGAGACAGAGCCGTCCCTCCGGGAGAACCTCCGCCGGGACGGTATTCAGCACCAGTCGGAAACGGCGGTAGGGAACGTCCTCATAAAACCGGCCCTCTGCGCCCAAGGCTTCGCAGAGCGCCAAGGATTCCGCCCGTCGTGCGGCCACCGTCACCTTGGCACCTAAAGCAATCAGCCGAAGCGCCAAAAGCTGCCCGATCCGACCGGCACCTAAGATCAAAACCGGCTCTTTTTGCAGGGAAAAAGGGGTGCTTTGAATGGCTAATGCCACCGCTCCCTCCGCCGTGAGAGAGGCGTTGGCCAGGGTGACTTCCTCGGGTGCCAGATAGTCGATGGCAGAGGAAGGGGCGCTCTTGGGGAACTTTCCGCCAAATAAAAAAGAACCTTTGAATTGCTCAAAGATGGTTTTCAAGGGAATCGTCTCTTGGGAAAGGGGGGCGTTGAGGGTCTCTCCGTCCCGGCTGACCGGCAGGGGGAGGATCAGGACGTCTGCCTCCCAGTCCGGCGACGCCGTCCCGCCTAAGTAGGAAAGACTGACCGGGAACCCCCGGTCGCTTATGTAGTCGGCGAGATAGAGCTGACGCTCATCTCCGCCCATCAGGTGTATCTTCATAGCAGTTCCTCCTATGGTTTATACTATGAAAAAACGAAAAAAGTGCGACCCTATGGTGAAGTGATATAGTGATGGTAGACACTAAAAAAGTGTCTACCATCACTATTTATGTTAGAATGGAAGAAAAGGAGATGAATAGAATGGGAAGACCAAAAGGTGGGACAAATATCCATCATAGCAAAGAAGAGAAATT
>JAZQAE010000110.1:0-1547 GCA_045544995.1 Eubacteriales bacterium | reverse complement strand
GTGATGTCAATAGAAGGGGGATTAAGATGCAACGGGATAAGGCAAATTTAACCCAGGGTCCGATTTTTACCAAATTGGTAACATTTATGATCCCGTTACTGTTGACCGGCCTGGTGCAACGGTTGTTTAATGCGGCGGACGTTTTGTTGGCCGGATGGTTGGGGACCGGAGGAAATGAAGCGGTGGCTGCGGTTGGATCCACCACAGCGCTGACTAATTTAATGGTTAGTTTTTTCATGGGGTGTTCCGGCGGAGGTGCGGTAAAGATCTCTCATGCCATTGGACGTGGAGAAGAGGATGAGATCAGTAAGACCCTTCATACGGCGGTGTTGCTTTCGTTGGTGATGGGCGGACTTTTGATGACGTTCGGGCTATTGGGGACGGAGTGGATGCTTCGCCTGATGGATACACCGGACGCATTGATGGGGCGGGCTTCTGCCTATTTAAAGGCCTATTTTCTCGGCATGATCCCTTATATGGTATATCATTTTGGCGCCGCCATCCTTCGTGCCTTGGGAGAGAGCAAAAAACCCTTTTATTATCTTTTGATCTCCGGACCGGCTAAATTATTGCTGACCGTCTTATTTGTGGCAGTATGGAAATTGGACGTAACAGGTCTTGCTTTGGCAACGACCTGTTCGCAACTCGTATCCGCAGTTTTGGTGGTTTGGTCTTTACTGCGGCGAAAAGATGCCTGCCGTCTGATTTTAAGAAAACTGCAGTTCCATGCCGCTCCTTTGAAAAGCATTCTCCGCCTTGGGGTTCCGGCCGGGATTCAGTCCGCCACGTTTTCCCTGTCCGGTGTCATCATTCAATCCTCCGTTAATTCGCTTTCCCATTTGGAAGGCTTTCTTGCCGGAAATGCGGCGGCGATCAGCATTGAATCCTTTGCTGACGCCATTACCAGCACCTTCTTCCAGACCGGACTCAGTTTCGTCGGTCAGAATGTGGGTGCCCATCGTTTTGAGCGTGTCCGGAAGATCTATCGTTACTTGAGTCTTATGTCAGTGGGTTTTATCGGGATGGTTTCGCTCCTGGTTTGCCTGTTTCCCGAAGCACTTCTGGGACTCTATCTTGACGGTGAACCCGGCGCAATTCATTGGGGAACTCTCCGTTTGATATTCTTTTTCTCGTCTTTGGTTTTGCAGGGCTTGATGGATACCACAGGCGGTTGTATCCGGGGATTTGGTGTTTCCTTTTCATCTATGCTGATCTCTTTGATCGGCGTTTGCGGTTTTCGGACGATATGGATGCTGACGATCTTTCGTATTCCCGCCTTTCACACACCGGCGTGCCTGTTTCTCGCTTATCCGCTTTCCTGGCTGATTGCCTATCTTGCGGATCTGGTACTCTATCGTATGGTTTATAAAAAAGCAATAAAAAAGGAACTGTAATCAAACGATTACTGAAATAGTCAATAGTTAGTAGACACAAAAAAACAAATCAAGCTGCCAGTTCAATTCTGTATTGGACTGGCGGTTTTCTTTTGAGTTTTCGAACGGGACGTATGTAATTGAAGTAGTAAACGGTATCGGCAACGGTTTTGT
>JAZQAE010000109.1:0-2526 GCA_045544995.1 Eubacteriales bacterium | reverse complement strand
ACTGCATACTGCTTGGGAAAAGGTGCCCGATTACATGGAAAGAGGAGAAAGGCCGCCCTTCTTCCCTGCTTTTATCGATGCATTTGAGGACGCCGACTGCACTGAAAGAAATGCCGTCAGCTGGATGCTTTTGACCGAATACTATAAGCAGGGCAAGCTGGACTTTGAAAAAGAACTCCTCCCCGGCGTCCGGGAAGGGCTTTTGAAGACCAAATTCAATTATATCTGGAAGGGTTAAAAAAATTGCCGATGGCCTAAGCCATCGGCATTTTTTAACTAAAGTTTCTGATCCAGATAAACGCTTCCTCTACCGCAGGAGTAATTTCGATCTCCTCATCGCCGAATTTGGTGTCACCGCAAGGCTTTGGCACGGTACCTACGTTTTTAGGGCCGTGCTTCCCATAGGGGAAAGGGCGCAGATATGCGGTACCGCCGTGTTCTTTAATGCGGTTGACAAATTTTTCGGTCACCGCAAAGGACACCACGTGGTCGTCGACACAATGCCAGAACTTGACCGGTACGGGATAGCACGCCGCCTTTTGATTGCGCGCCGGATTAAAGCCGGCAATCTTTTTCTCATCGTAAATATATTCGCCGTTTTCGTCCTTTTCCAGCTTATAGATCTTGCCCAAGGCTTCCTTGGGAAGCCCCTTGGACCAGGGGTGCAAAAAGATCTCATTGTAGGTATCCAGCACAGGGCAAAAGGCGCTGTGCGCAATGACGGGAATACTGCCGCTGAGCACCAGATTGGTACTGCTGATCCCCCCCATGGAGCCGCCGTGGACGAATACCTGGGGTTCTAAATTAAACCGCTCTATGCAGTAGTGATAGGCTTTCACATAGCTACGAATGGCAATGGGACTGCCGATGTTGTTGCGGATATCAATTCCGTGCAACGCCGCATATTCGTCAGGCAGGCCGTTTACATCCATGACTGCGTAGCCGTTTGCCACCAGATACTGGGTGAAATTGGAGTGCTCCACTTGGGCATCATCCGCCGAAACACAGCCGCCGGCTCCATGGCAGATGATGACCAGCCGTGTGGGGGTACCGTCCTCGCTATACTGATCGGGCAGAATGATAAAGCCCCGATCGTCGTAGCATTCTTCAAAATCCTGCACCTGATCGGTCGCCGCAGTTTCGTCCGGCAGATAACAGTTGACTGAAATTGAAAAACGATGTATTTGCATTTTAACTCTCCTTATTCCATTGTAACCACAACTTCGTGGAGCTCGTGATCGCTCCGGGGCTCTACTTCCAGGTAGATATTATGCTGATACTCTGCAACCACAACGATACAATCTTTACCGTCCATCAAATCCGCCTGGACGATCCAGTCGCCGTTCATAAAGAAATTATCGTCGGTGAGGACGCCGTCGCAGTAAAGCTGGGCGCTATCGCCGCTGTAGCGGATATGCACATAGCCGTTGGCGCCCTCCACCTTGACCCGATAAAATTTCAAGGGCCAATCGGGTTGGTAATCGCAAGACTCGCCGTCGCCGCAAAAGGCCTGCAGCTCATAGAAGTATCTCCGGTCCAGACCGGGATCTTGGATCTCTTCCCAGATCGCTTTCGCCGGGGTGATTTCTCTTTTCACCCGGTTATAATTCCATTCGCCATCCTCAAGATGCCAGTAAGAATAACTCTTGAGCCCGGCGGCGGTGATGCCCTCTTTGGTCTCTAAAAGGTCGCATCCATCGCCCAAATAGATTCCATCGTTAAAGACACAGATCCGCTCCGCTTCTTCCCGGGTCAGGACGATAAAGTGATCCTCGCCCAAAGTGAAGCCGTTATACTTGCCGATCTCGGCGGTGATGGGCTCCATCCCCTCAAATTTGAAGAGAGGATCCATGCCGCGGATGGCGACGAAGACGTGAGTTTTGCCCCATTTGGTCAAAGGCTGGACGGTGCCGTACTCCAAAAGATGACTGCCGTAGGGAATACGATAGGGCATGATGAAGGAGTAATTTTCCGGCACATGGACGCCACGCGCGGGAATGACGTTGCCGTCCGGCATCTTGAACTGCACGTCATCATATCCGTCCTTCTGGTAGAGGTGCATATAGTTATTGACAAAGATATAGCCTTGATTTTCCTTATTCAGCCGGGCGGCGTAACGAAGATGCTTCAGGTCGTAGCGATCGTTATTCTCGTTGGTGAGTACCGTCTGCATCTCGCAAAGCCCCTCGCCGTAGGTGGCGAAAAAGTAATTGATCAGCTTCATCCGACGGTAGGTGGGGGTGAGATCCCCCGATGCGCCGATGGCGGCGGTAAATTCATAGTTGATGATGGGATAGCACCGCATGGCACGCTTATTTTTCCAAAGGCTGATGCTCTCGCCGTTGATCAGTATATTTCTGCCGCCGGTAAACATATAATAGCCGATGGCGTTCATGCCGCCGCCCATCTTGGTCAGCGCCATGGCGTAGTTATCGTCTGCCTTCAGCCAGGGTCTGCGATGCTTTGCCTGACAGCCGCCGATGCCCAGCTCCGCCCAAACGCTGGGGTATTCATCATAATTGATAT
>JAZQAE010000108.1:0-2760 GCA_045544995.1 Eubacteriales bacterium | reverse complement strand
AGCCCAAACCCACTAACAACAGAAAAGAGAAGATTCGTATCATAACGAGTCTTCTCTTTCTTTTTGTCTGATAAGTGATATGCTGACTAAAGTCAGCGTGATATTTTCGCTTTGCGAAAGTGATATGAAACCTATCGGTTTTGTGATATTCTATTCGCCATAAACTGTCCGCAGGACAATATCACTATGCGTAGCATAATATCACTGCGAAGCAATATAACTCGCCGTCAGGCGAATAGAGTTGCGTGATACTCCGTTAAGAGTATCACGCTAATTTACCGCTGTTTTTATTTCCAAGAAGGTTCTTCCGGAAGCAACGTTTTAAAATATGCAATGTTGCGCTCTTCCATCTCGCCGGCGTATTTTTCCCGGAGAAAGGCCTCGATGCAGGCATCAAACTTCGCCCAGGACTGTACCTCTTCGTTGGGACAGATGGGATAGAACAAAGCGCCGTTTGCATGGGCCGCCTCCATATCACCGGGGGCGTCGCCGATCATCAGCACGTGGCCGGGGGCATATTCATCCTTCAAAGAAGCGATGATCTGCTTTTTATTACCGCTTTCCTGACCCTTTACCGCAGTAACCAGAGGCAACAGTCCGTCCTCGCTCCACTCCCGTTTCAACGCCAAGCGCTGGGTGGCAGAAACGATGACAATATCTGCTTCCTTACTCAACCGCTCCAGGCTTTCCCGTACGTGGGGGAAAGACGGAACGCCGTGCACAAGATCTGCGACCCGCTCATCCACTTCCCGGGACCAGTTCAGGACGGTACGAATCTCTTCGGACTCGGGGTGCTCCTTCAAATATTCTTCCAGGCCGGCATTGCTGAGCACCTTGCCGTCTGCCACGTACTGACGCAGTTCTTTCATGGGCGGGATCTTAAAATTCCGTTCCTGAACCGCCGCTCTCTTCTCCAGAAGATCCAAACATTTCAAGAGAGAAAGCAGACGATGGATACCACGGGTGGAAGAATAAAGGTTGACAAAATTCCAAGCCTCACGGGCATATCTCGAGATGGCCTGCAGCCGGAAATGCTTGATATAAGCCGGGCAGAAACACTCTTTATGCTTGATCTCCATGGCGTCGAAAGCGCAGCCGTCGGAGTCGATACAAACCAAAAATTTCTTATTGCTCATAGTATTAAACATTACAGTACGTACTTCTCAAATGCCTCTGCAAAACCGTCCTCGGTATTCAAGCCGGTAACAACATTGGCAGCCGCTTTAATATCGTCGGGAGCGTTGCCCATAGCTACGCCCAGACCGCATTTTTGCAAAATCTTATAGTCGCTGACGCTATCACCGATGGCCATACAATCCTCATAAGTAAGACCCAGTTTCTCCAGAACGACGTCTACGGCTTTCAGCTTATCCAACGTGCAGTGTAAGAACTCCAGGTTGGGGCCGGCGCCGGGACGGGTATGGCTGACATAACCGGTGGCGGTGATGGCATCGTAGATCTCCTGCTGCAGTTCTACGGGGATACGGTAAATGTTCATCTTCTCGATGCCGATATTATGCTCACGGAAATATTCAGAAGGCTTCTCCACCGACTCAAACCAGTGATCCTGAATGAACCAGGCATGGTGCGGAGGAATGGTGGCCATATCAAAATTATCAGACACGTCCTTTTCAAAATAGATCTTCGCCTCGGCGGCCACTTCATTATAAATTCTATGACCCTCGATGATCTCGCAGATCTTTGCACCTTCCTCGGCAGGAATCAGATCGGTATAAAGGCTCTCCCCGGTCTCCTTATCGTAAACACGGGCACCGTGGCTGGTGACGTAATATCTGATACCCTCCTGGGTCAGCAACTGGGGAGGCATCATCGTAAACACACGGCCGGTACAAGGGATGATATGTACGCCGGCTTTAATGGCGTCCTGAATGGCCTTCATATTGCGCATGGAGATCGCCACCTGGCTCTTGCTCAGGCAGGTTCCGTCCATGTCTATCAATACTGCGCGAATCTTCTTCATTTCCATTTTCCTCTTTTCATTGGTTATTTATTTATATTATACATATTATTCGGCGATGTGTCAATTGTTAAATTAATATAGGGTGACAAGAGTTGACCCTGTTACGCCTGCAAAATAATATTTTTTCGTTTTTTCTTGCCTCATCACTTGTAATACGGCAGTATTACCGCGTTCTTCGGCTTCGCCTCTTCAAAAAAATATCTATTTTGCAGGTCGGAGAGTTTCTCTCCGCCGGATTTTTTTGAAAGGTGAAGTGCGATATTTGCAGTAAGGCTGCCGCCTGGTGAGAACAAATTGGGGAAAAAGCGCCAAAATATGCCCCTTTGGGGCAGGTTCGGATAATTTGCTCCACCCTAAAGAACGTTAGAGCCGCCAAGGGCGGCGGAAAGGGGCAATTGTGAAAAACAGAACGTGGCTACAGTAACTCAGCACAAGGGATACGGTGCGCTCTCGGTTTTCGGCGACCGCACCGGCGGTTTGCGCCGAACCCTTCGTGCTCCCGACTTCACAGTCCGCAAAGGCTATCGCGCCTTTGCGGCTGCTGCGACGAACGATTTTTCCATTGGAAAAATCGGTTCGAATCCCTTTTCCTCCGCCAAATAAAAGAGCCCGCCTGCAAGCAGGGGGCTCTTTTATTTGGCGGAGGAAAAGGGATTCGAACCCTTGTGCCTTTTGGGCAAACGGTTTTCAAGACCGCCTCGTTATGACCACTTCGATATTCCTCCAAGGCTCTTATAGTATAACTTCATTCCAAAAAGAAGTCAAGAAAAATGTTTTTT